>DBTH01000247.1:0-827 GCA_002306945.1 Methylacidiphilaceae bacterium UBA1321
TGCCGATCTTGCACTGGCCGGGAGTAATAATGCCGGGACAGTTCGGGCCGATCAAACGGCTCTTCTTGTCCTTCATGTATTCCTTGACGCGCATCATGTCGAGAACGGGAATGCCTTCGGTGATGCAGACGACCAGTTCGATTCCGGCATCGACGGCTTCCAGGATGGAGTCGGCGGCGAATGCTGCCGGGACGAAAATCATGGTGGCGTTACAACCGGTTTCCTTGCGGGCTTCGCCGACGGTGTCGAAGACGGGGATCTTGCCCTCGAACAGTTCACCGCCACGGGCAGGCGTGACGCCAGCCACGACGTTGGTACCGTAGTCGATACAATTTTTGGCGTGGAATCCGCCCGCCTTGCCGGTGATACCCTGGACAAGGAGGCGTGTGTTTTTATCTACGAGAACGGACATTTTAATTTCCTCTTTGGGTTAAAGTTTTCGGTTAGTGCTTGGCGTTTTTGGTGGCGGCAACGGCCTTTTGGGCGGCGTCGGCCAGATCGTCGGCGGTGATGAGCGGGAGCTTGGATTCCTCCAGGAGCTTCTTGCCCGCCTGAACGTTGGTGCCTTCCAGACGCACAACCAGCGGAACCATGCGTTCCTCCTTGGCTTCGCGTTGGCGCAGCGCGTTGATGACGCCCTGGGCGATGATGTCGCACTTCATGATGCCGCCGAAAATATTGACCAGGATGCCCTGGACGTTCTTGTCGGACATGAGGATTTTAAAGGCTTCGGTGACCTGCTCCTCGGTGGCGCTGCCGCCGACGTCGAGGAAGTTGGCGGGCTTGCCGCCGTAGTGCTGGATGATGTCCATGGTCGCCATGGCCAG
>DBTH01000247.1:1092-3091 GCA_002306945.1 Methylacidiphilaceae bacterium UBA1321
TGGCCAGACCGGCGCCGTTGACCAGACAGGCGATATTGCCGTCGAGACCGATATAATTGAGATTGAATTTGGAAGCCTGCACTTCGCGGGGATCTTCCTCCTCGATGTCGCGATAGGCGACGATTTCGGGATGGCGGCCCAGGGCGTTGTCATCGAAATTGAACTTCGCGTCGAGGGCCATCACGTCGCCGCCCTTGGTGACGACCAGCGGATTGATCTCGACCATCGAACAGTCGGACTTGATGAAAAGATTATAGAGCGAGTGGAACAACTTGCCCGCCGGACGCATCAGGTTCGAGGAGAGCCCGAGGAGCTTGGCCAACTTGCGGGTCTGGTAGGCCTGCAGGCCGAGGGTCGGGTGAATGTGCTCGCGGATGATCGCATCCGGATCGGTCTCGGCGACTTCCTCAATGTTCATGCCGCCCTTGGTGCTGGCAACGATGACCGGAGCCGAGGTGGCGCGATCGATGAGAATGGCGAAATAAAGTTCGCGGTCGATTTCCTTCGATTCGGCGACCATCACCTTGCGCACAACGCGACCCGCAGGGCCGGTCTGCTTGGTGACGAGCGTCTTGCCGAGCATTTTCGCGGCGACGTCGCGAACCTGGCTGGAGGTTTTACAAAGTTGAACGCCCCCCTGATACCCTGTGGTGAAAGTCCCCTTACCGCGCCCACCGGCGTGGATCTGGGCTTTGACGACGAGATTGTTTGTACCAAAGGAACGAGCGGCGGCCTCGGCTTCCTCCGGAGTACTGGCGACCCGCCCGCGAGGGGTGGAAACGCCGAATTTTTCCATCAGTTCGGTAGCTTGATATTCGTGAATGTTCATTCTTCTAACAGGGGTTGAAGGTTGCGAAAAACCCAAACTGTCAGATCAAAACCCCCGCGTCAAGGCATACCGATGCCGTAAGCAAAAATTATAGTAGGTATAAAGTGAATCTTTAACATTAAAGCGTTAACGCTATTATCAATATTAACGATAAGTTCACCTCAAATTGATGTTGCATGCATTTTTCTTTTAATACGTTTATCTACAGTAATTTAAAAACAAATTAAATCCACTTTCAACCCCTGAACTATTCTGATCACGAAATCCCTATAATTCAACCATTCCAAAATGGAATTACATACACCGCATTAGAATAACTTATTATTTCTATCGATTTTTCTTTTTAAGGAAATCGATCTTGTTCTTTTTAGCCATTTATTATATTGGCTATCGTGATGTTTTATCCCATTGGCCTTCAACTATATAGTCTCCGTCGCGAAACGGCTCAAAATCCTGCCGAGGCGCTTCGCCAAATCCCTTCTCTCGGCTTCGGCGGAATCGAGTTAGCAGGTGTATACAAGTGGAATATCGATCAATGGAAAGTGATTTTGGCTGAAACCGGACTGGTCGTTTTAGGCGCGCACATTTCTTTAGAAGACCTCGAAAAAGATTTTTCCGGTCAGGTCTCTTTTCAAAAGGCTCTCGGCAATCAGCGCATCGTTATTCCCTGGCTCGCGGAGTCGTTGCGCACTGCGGAAGGCTTCTCCGACGCGGCTCAACGGCTTAATCGCCTCGCCGCTCAATTGAAGCTCGAAGGCATCGATCTGCTTTATCACAATCACGATTTCGAATTTCACCGCTTGTCCAGCGGTGGCCGCGGCATCGACATTCTTCTGTCGGAAACCGATCCTGCTCGGCTGCGTTTCGAGGTCGACACCTGCTGGGTGGAACGCGGTGGCCTCGACAGCCGCGATTACATCACGATGAACGCGCCCCGCATCGGCATGATTCACGCGAAGGAATTGCGCAAGAAAGACAATGCCGACGTTCCCGCCGGACAGGGCGACATCGATTTCCCCGCCATCACGGCGCTGGCTCTCAAGCACCGCTGGCCCGTGATCGTGGAGTTCGAGGGTGAAAACGCTCCCGCCGCCGTTGCCGCCAGCGCGCGTTACCTCACTCCCCTGCTCCAGCGCTAGCATTTCAAAGTATCGTGCACAGAGAATGGAG
>DBTH01000279.1 GCA_002306945.1 Methylacidiphilaceae bacterium UBA1321
ATGATGTTTTGAATAGATACGGCTTGGTTCTGGCTTCATTCAATCGAACCGTCTACTATCTCACCCATGTTTCGCCCTCTGTCAATTACCGTCTCTTTCCTCGCGGCGATTCTTTGCCCGCCCCTTTTCTCCCACGCCGAACCCGCCGCCGCCTCTTCACCCGCACCGCGTCAACTCATCGTCGCCGTCGCGCCCAACACCGAAACCTTCTGCGGCACACTCCGCCTTTTTGAACTCAACACCGCCGGGCAATGGATCGCCGCCAGCGATTCCTGGCCCGTCCTTTTCGGCAAGAACGGACTCGCCTGGGGTCGTGGATTGAATGCGCCGCACCCCGGCCTGCAAAAAGTCGAACGCGACAACCGCTCGCCCGCCGGTCGTTTCCGCATCGGCTTCGCCCTCGGCAACGAATCCCGCCTCCCCTCTGGCGCGAAGAACTGGCCCTATCACATCAAAACCGAAAACGATGCCTGGATCGAAGATCCCACCCTGCCCGATTACAACCACCTCGTCACCGTTGATCCCCGCAGCCGCCCCGCGTGGTTCCAGAAGCAACGACTCAAGCTCGAAGACCCCGCCTATCATTGGCTCCTCGTCATCGAACACAACTATCCGAATTCCATCTCCGGGGCAGGCAGCGCGATTTTCTTCCACATCCGGCGCGGCGAAAAAGTACCCACCGCCGGTTGCACGACCATGCCGCAGGAACGCCTCGAACAAATCCTGCGTTGGCTCGATCCCGACGCTCACCCGCAATTCGTCCTCCTCGCCGAACCCGATTACCTCCGACTGTGGAAAGACTGGAAACTTCCCGCTCCCGCGCTCCTCAAAACCGATGGACGGAATTAAAGGGCAGAACGGATTTTTTGTTTTGAAAAATCAGTTTGCCGTCATCCGGTTGATTTTCTTTTCAACATCTTTCTTCATCACTTCAATCATCGGTTTGACGAGCGCCTCGCGGTATTCACGCGCCGAGCAGATTCCCATCATAGTCTGACGGCTTGCCAATTCGACATAACCATATCCCAAACTCGCATTCCCATAACTATTGGTAAGCACATAACTCAACCGGACTGTGCTGATCCCGTTTTTGTACAAAGGCATCCACTGCCACAGAGTAAAATCGGAGACAATATGATAGCGGACACAAACCAAATACTCCTCGTACTTTTGTTCTTCCCTTGATTTTGGATTCTGCCTCGCCTCGTTTTGACTGTGCTCGTGATTTTGAATATCGGCTTCCATCTGCCGTAGCATTTTACCGGCGGGAGGACGTTCCTCCTCATAAACAACTCCAGTTGCATTCAATCCGGGGCTCTCAATCGTATTCGAGGACACCGACATCGACTTCGAAACATGCGCATTAAAATCAAATACTCCGAACTCGCGCAAAACCAGTAATACCACGACCACACCAATCAACCACAGATACCATTTCTTCATACCCCTCCTGAATTTGAGCTCACCGCCGATCATTAGCAGCACTTCTTGATCTACCCATACTCGAAAAACACATCCTTTCCAATTCCGTTTTTTCCCCTTCTCTTCTTGATTTCCTGAGTTCCTGATAAAACCCGTTCCGCCTTTGGTCTTTTAATTCTCGTAAATTCCGTTAATTCCCGTCTAAAAGCCTTTTGTCTTTTTCCTTCTAATTTTGTCGAATCGCCTTGTCCGTTCGGCGGCGGGAGCAGGTTGGCATCATCCATGCTTAATAGAGGGTGTGAACGCGTTAAACTGCCGAGCTCAGTTTACAGCAGACGATTTCGCCTTTGTGGTGAAAGCCCTGGCGAAGTCACCGAAGGATTCCGTCGGCCTCGTCGAGTTGCTCAGTGACGAGAACGAACGGGACGCCATCCTCGATCACGAGGTTCTCTACCGGACTGTCCTCGAAGACGCCGGTTGCCTGCGGCTCTCCCCCGCTTTCTACTTCTACATCCTCACCCGCCGCGTCCTGCGCAAAGCGGGCATCGAGGAACGCGCCCTGTGCGATTACGTATCCGCCGTGCTCACCGCTTTCTCGCGCACCAACCAGCTTTGCGCTCCTGTCGAAAACAAGGAATCGTCGAGCACCTTCCTCTACATCAGCGACCTGCTCGAAAAGCTCTCCAAGGCACCGCCGCAACAAGCCTACCTGCTACGTTCGCACCTGGGCGATTACACGCTCTTCCTGAGTGGAATCTTTGCCGAACGTGTCGAAGCCCACGCCCAACGCCGTGGCGCCCCCGGAATGACCTTTTACGAGAGCGTCGGCCAGACCTCCTACCGCTCCGTCGCCAGTCACCCCAATGCCCGCCAATCCAATCTCCAATTAACCTTCGAGCAACTCGCCGATCAATTCCGCATCGTGCGACTCGCCCTGAATCAACTCGCCGACAATCTGATGCATATCGCTCCCGCGCCGCGCATCGCTGCAAGCTGATTGGAGTTCTCAGGAGATTCCCATGAGAAGAACAAAATCCCGCGTCTTTCTTTCCACGCCGCATTCCCTGCGCCCGCTGCGACGCGCCCGCCGCGGACAATTCCCCCAAATCTGGAAATCCGCCCCGGCCCACATCGCCGCGAAAGTCATCAGCCAACTCCTCGCCGCCACTCAACCCAACGGATAAGCTGAAAAGATAAAAGACTTTTAGACGGGAATTAACGGATTTTTATCAGGAGCGCAGGAAGGTGAAGGATTGAAATACTCGTTACTGAGTTGCGGAAGCCGAAACTTAGTACCTGGAACTTAGAACCTCATACCGCCATTCCCCTGCCTTTCACTGAAAACGGAAAACTTCAAACTGAAAACTTTCCCTCTTCCCCATGACCCTGCTCTATCAGATCCAACGGCTGCTGGAACGTACCTACGCCGATATTGGCATCAATCTGGAGCATTGTCTGATCGGCCCGGTTCGTTGCGCCGATTTGACCAAACTCGCGGGCCCGGAAGCGGAAAAACTTTCCGCCGATGGGAAAACTTTCCTCCGTTTGATCGGCGACCGACTCTACCTGGCGATCTTTTTTTCCGATCCGATCATTGCTGAGCTGGAAAAAAATGACCCCCGCCAATCCTTGAACGAGCGCAACATCGCCCCGCTCATCACCTTTGTGGAGGAAATTGCCCACGGTGTGCAGGCGGCACTCCTTTTCACTGAAGGGGAACGGGAGATCGGCTCAGAGTCTTTCATCCGCAATCTGGAATGTCAGGCCAAGGTCGACGTCTATCTGGTTCTTTCCAAATTCGCCTACCTGCTGTGCGGTTCACCGCTGCCGAAACGGGTGCGCCGATGGCTCCAGCGCCAGGTCTTCGACGAAAGTCATCGCCAGTTCGACAACGAGAATCTCCGGGAACGTTATCGCGTGACTCAGGAGGTCGCCTGGAATTTCATCTCCCGCCTGCAACGGCTCCCGCTCACCCGACGCCAGGCTGAACTCCGCCGCTTCCGCGCGCTCTCCTGGCCCGACAAGGCCGAAATGATCCCCGCATCCAATAAATGCTAGAGGAACTGGACATCCTCTCCCGCTTCGCGTCGCGCGGGTGCAGGGACGATTGCCCCTGCTTATGAACTGCCGGGTTTGACGGCAGGAGTGGAAGCGAGATCGGCAGGAAGCTTGTCCGCCGGGAAAGTCTCCACATGGAGCTTGAGCAGACTGTAGAGCGGAATACCGAAATCGACTCCGGGAGTGGAACTGCGATCCACAATGACCGCAACCGCGACGGGGATGCCGCCGGCGGCTTTGACGATCTCGATGGTTTCACGCACCGCGCTGCCGGTCGTCACCACGTCTTCGGCCACAATGAACCGTTCACCGGGCTTGATGCCGAAACGGCGCAGCTTGAGCTTGCCATTTTCCTTTTCGGTAAAGATGTGGCGGGTTTCGAGGTGGCGCGCCAGTTCCTGACCGACGAGGATGCCACCCATCGCGGGGGAAATGACAGCATCGAAGTTGAGGTTACGTACCTGAACGGCCAGCTTGCTGATCAATTCGCTGGCTAGCTTGGCGTGCTGGAGCAGAAGCGCACATTGAAAATATTGACGGCTGTGAAGGCCGGAACGGAGCAGGAAGTGTCCGTCCAACAATGCGCCGGTGGCCCGAAACGAATCGATAATATCCATGGTGATGATGATCCTTCTATGTGTGGTGTGTGGAGGGTAAAACTTTGGGATGAACCGCGCCGCTCAAGCGGCTACGGCCGTGACTTCGATCTCGACCAGGGCGTCCTTCGGGATGCGGGCCACCTGGATGGTGGAACGCGCCGGGAAAGGGTTGGCGAAATGTTTGGAGTAGACGGCGTTCATCGCGGCAAAATCGTTCATATTGGCCAGGAAGACGGTGGTCTTGACGACGGCACCGAGGTCGAGCCCTTCGGAAGCCAGGAGCGCCTTGATATTGGTGATGACCTGCTCGGTCTGGGCCGTGATGCCGCCTTCGGCGAGTCTACCGCTGTCCCGCACGAGCGGAATCTGACCGGCCAGATAAATGAAATTACCGGTGTGAATGCCTTGAGAATAGGGACCCACTGCCGGAGGAGCATCCGGCGACGCGACGACTTTACGAATGTTATTATTGCTCATTTCACTTCCTCGTACCAAGCCATTTGAATAGATTCAAGGACGGATTCATTGCTGCCGTCGGGGTTGTCGCTGAAATCCTCCAGTTCGACGACCAGTTGCCGCAGCTTCGGGAAGCTGAGTTTGAGCGGGTCTTGACCGGGAAATTTGTCGATCAGCGCAAAAGCAATGTCCTCGGTATCCTTCCAGGTGAGCTTATTGGACATGCCCTATTGGTAGCTGCAAATCGGGCGATCGTCCACTTTTTATGTAGCCCGGAAGAACGGGCCCACAGGGTGTGTCTTACGACTCTTTTACCTCGGCACAGAACGACGCGAGGGCTTCGCGCAACTCGTGCATTTTGGGTGGTTTGTTGAGAACCCGGTCGATATGCGGGGGGATGTCGCCTTCACTCACGAGCCGCTGTCCCCAGCCGGTGAGAAGGAGGACGGGTGTCGATGGCGAAAGGGCCTTGATGCTGGCGGCAACCTGGCGGCCGTCAATATGCGGCATGCCAAGGTCGGTGATGACGACCGAGAAGGGGTCGGCACTTTTGAGTACCGAACGGAAAATGTCGATGCCCTCGCATCCCCCGCGGGCGGCTTCGACCCGGTGATGATCCAGTTTCAATGTGTCGGTGAGCGACTTGAGCAGGAGAGGATCGTCGTCAATAAGGAGAATGTGGAGGTGCGTCGGGATGATCTCCGGACCGAGCGAGGACGCATGATCGATGGCGACTTCGGAGGGAACCTCGAAAGTCAACCGCACGGTGGTGCCAGTGCCCTTGGCGCTCTCGATTTCGATGTCGGCGCTGTGGCGCTGGACGATGCCGTAGACCATGGCCAAACCGAGGCCGGTGCCACGTTCGCCCTTGGTCGTGAAGAACGGTTCGAAACAGTGAAGCCGGGTGTCCTCGTCCATCCCGACACCCGTGTCGGAGATCTCGATGCTGACAGTCCCTTCGGGGTGGATGGCGGAGGATTGGAGGCGGGTGCGCAAGGTCAGGTTGCCGCCGTCGGGCATGGCATCGGCGGCGTTAAAGACAAGATTGATGAGCGCCTCGCGCAATTCGCTCTCGACGCCCATGATGGCGGGCAAACCGGGTTCGAGTTCCGTTTCCACGCGGATGACTATTCCCCGTTGCTGAGGCATGTCGTGCCAGCGAGCCCGGGTGAGATCGACGACCTGCCGGGCCAGTTGATTGAGATCGACCGAGGCGAGTTCGAGTTGCGCTTCCCGTTCGCGATAGAATTCCCGCAGGCGGGCGACGGTTGCGGCCACATCCTCGACCGAACGGCGGACAATCTGGAGGTGTTCCCGGGTCTGATCGTCAAGCTCGGGATTGAGCATGAGCATTTCGGTATAGAGGGCGATTGGGGAGAGGCCGTTATTGATGTCGTGGGCGATACCGCTGGCCATCTGCCCGAGGGAGCGAAGGCGTTCCTGCTGCATGACGGCGGCCTGGGTTTGCTTGAGGTCTTCGTAGGCCTGCTGCAGGGCCTGATAGAGCTGGATCTGGTTGGATGCGAGGGCCACATGCTGGCTGAGTTGTTGGAGGAACTCGCACCGACCGCTGTCGAAACCGCCCGGTTGCCGACAGGCGGCGATGAGAACGCCGAAGACTTTCTGTTCGACCATGAGGGGCGCCGCCACCAGCGAGCAGAGGCCGCCTTTGGCCAGCCGTTGCGGGAATGGAAACGCAACGTTGCGGATGTCCGGCTCGTAAACGAGTTGTCCCCGGACGCAACGGGAGAGGCCGTTTTCGTCGATGGCAATGCGGGACTGTTCGGTCATTCCCAGTTCCAAAGCGATGTCTATACTGCGCACGCCCACGCAAGTGACCGTCAACCGGCGATCGATTTCGTCGTAGAGGCAGAGGCAGCAGAAATCGATGGGCTGTTGTTCCTCCAGCGTTCGGACGACGACCTGAAAAATGCTGTTCAAGTCCTGACGTTCGCCGATGGCGCGGGTGATGTGGTGGAGGAGATTGAGACGGCCCAGATGCGCTTCAAGTTTCTGTTCGGCCAGACGGCGCTCGGTGTTTTCGGTCTGCAACTGCCGGGCCGTGTCGAGCAATTGCGAGGTGCGTTCCTCGACGCGCAGTTCGAGGGTGTCGCGGGCCTGTTTGAGGGCGAGGGACTGCGATTCGATCTGGTTGGCCATCACGTTAAAGTTATCGGCGAGTTGGCCCAGTTCATCCCGATAGTTCCTCTTGACCCGGGCCGTCAGGTCTCCGTCCGCTATCAATTGTGTCGCCGCAGACAACTCCTTCACCGGCTTGAGAAGAGCCGTGGCAAACAGGGCTCCGGCGACGATGGCGATCAACATGACTGTTCCGGCCAGGGCCATTTTCTGCCGGGTCATCTGGATGATCGGCGCTTCGAGCGATGTCTGCGGAATGATGTAGAAGACAGTCCAGGGAACGGTCTGCAAACGACGCGCGACTCCGTAGCTCCATTGATAGGAATGGAGCGGCGCACGACCCCGGAACAAGCCCAAGTCCGGCGTTTCGACACGGGCACGCTCGAAGATATCGGGAAAGAGAATCGGGTTTTCAAGGTATTGCCTCGTGGACTTACCGAAACGGCCCTGAGCCACCAGGGAATCGATTTCAGCAGTGGAAAGTTTTCCAGCCGGACGAAAGACGACATCGTTGCTGTAGGTGTGTCCGATACGGATGCCCTGGTGGTCGAGCAGGACGGCGGAACTGTCCAGTCCGGCCTTCTCGTTGGATTCCCTCATGACATCCCAAAGCGAATCGGCCCAAACCCAATGCACCACCATGCCAAGCAACTTCCGGTCGCTTCCGAATACAGGCGAGACGTAGGCGATGGTCGGAGTGTTGCCGAACTGCGCGCTGGTGATGTAGATGTCGGAAATCCCCCCTTCCCCACGCAAGCCAGCTTGGACATAGGGGCGGTAGGCGTAATTAACCCCTTCGATCAACGGCTCGGTTGCGATTTTCACCGTGCCTGTGGAATCGAGAATGCCCACTCCGCGCGTATGCGGGTCATTGGCCTTATACAATTCCAGAATAGTCCGCATATGAGTCGTAATATTGAGATTACGTTTGTCCGGCGGGGTCTGGAAAAGTTCCCGTATGGCAGGAAAACTCGACAGGATTTGCACAGATCTCAGGTAGCCGCGGTTGAAGGTATCGACCCGGTTCTGGATTTCGTCACCCCTCGCCTGGAGCAAATCCAGTTCGTGCTTCAGGGTGTCTTTGCGCGCGGATTGAATGTCGATAAAAGCCGATACGGCCAGCGGAATGAGTGATCCGAACAGAACGAGGAACACCACCTTGGCCTGCAACGGCCAATCCATAAATCGGAACAGTTTTGTCTTCACCGGAATTGCCCCCCACTGCAGTGAGATATTCCAGGTATTGCTCCAAGGAAAGAGCTTCTAGCAGATAGGGAGAATTCCAATAATTTGATCTGATCAGAAAGAACTATGCGCCCCTTAATGGATGGATTGATTTTAGCCATCGACGTTAACCTTAAGCCAATATTAACTTTCAGCTCTTGTTACGCAAGGGCTTTTTGCTGACGAAAGCTATTTTGTGCCGCGCGCGTAATACGCCGACGCCCCAATGGAACGTCAGGATTCGACAATTTCGATCGGGCATTCGGGCAGCACAGCCATGAACGCCTTGCCGTAGGTCTTGGTCAGGATGCGATTGTCGAGGATGACGATGATGCCGGTATCCTGCTTGGAACGGATCAGGCGTCCGACGCCCTGGCGGAATTTGAGAATCGCCTCGGGCAGGGAATATTCACGGAAGGCGTCCCCTCCCCGCGCCGTAATGCGTTCGAGCTTGGCCTCGATCAGAGGATGATCCGGCACGGCGAAAGGCAGCCGGGTGAGAATGACATTGCTGAGCGCCTCGCCCGGCACGTCCACG
>DBTH01000107.1:0-308 GCA_002306945.1 Methylacidiphilaceae bacterium UBA1321
ATTGAGAATTTCCCGAGGCTAAGGCCCCTTAATATACCCGGAGTCAACAGTGACGCGCGCGAGTTTAGGGGATGACCAATTTTTGGCCGGGCTGAAGAGAGCGGGGATCGTTGATGCGATTGAGGCGGGCGAGTTGCGCAGCGGTGCAATCGTAGGCTTGGGCGATGGAACTGAGCGTTTCACCACGGCGAATGACATGGGTTTGTTGCGAGGTGCGCGGAGTGCTAGCCTGGGTGGTGGCCGGGGGTGTGGCGGAAGCAGGAGCGGCAACGGCAGGGGCTTGTGTGGCGGGAGCGGCTGGAGCCGTT
>DBTH01000107.1:566-7329 GCA_002306945.1 Methylacidiphilaceae bacterium UBA1321
TGGCGGGAGCGGCTGGAGCCGTTGTGGGAGTGGATTCGGTGGCCGGTGCGGCGGCAGAGGCCGGGGTTTGAGCCGATGAGGCGGGAGTTGCTGGAGCCATTGCGGGAGAGGAGGCTGCTGCTGTGGTAGTAGTGGGCTCGGGTTCCGATGGAGTCAGATGGGCGAAGCCGTAGTTGAACAGCGCGGTGGCATCGCTCCATTTATTCGGGGAATCGAGAATGGTGAGGAAGAGTTCGTGTCCGTTTTGCGTAACCGAGGCGGCGTAGGTGTGGCGGGAGGCGTAGGTCCAACCGGTCTTGGCGGGGCCCATGCCGGGATAGACGCCGAGGAGTTTGTTGTGGTTTTTGAGGGTTTGGCTGCGGGCGGCGGTCTTGAGGTAGTAACTCTTCGTGCTGGCGATGCGGCGCAGTTCGGGGATGTTGACGAAGGCCTGAAAGATTTTCATGAGATCCTCGGCAGTGGTGTACTGGCCGGGGGTGGGCAGACCGTTGGGGGACTTGAAGCAGGAATTGCGACAGCCGAGGCGGATGGCGCGGGCATTCATCATGCTGATGAAGTCGTCGAGGTCGCCGCCAACGTAACGGCCCAGGGCGCGGGCGGAATCGTTGTCGGAGCCGAGGAGAAGGGAGTAGGCGAGGTCGCGGACGGCGACGGTTTCGCCGGGGACGAGCGGGACGTTGCTGGGTTCGGCCTGGTCGGAGGGGACGACGGTGATGGAGCCGCCGAGGCCCTTGTTTTCGTACACGAGCAGGGCGGTGAGAAGTTTGACCGTGCTGGCGGGGGCGAGGTGTTGTTCCTTGTTACGGGCGTAGAGGATTTCGCCGGTTTTGGCGTCGATGAGGAGGGCGCTCTTGGCGCGGACGACCTGGTCGATGTCGCGCTCAAGGGGATGCCGTTGTCCGGCACAAGCCAGCATGCCCGCCATGGCAAAAAACACAATGGCAGGCAGGCAACCCTTTTGAAGGGCCTGTTTTACGGGAAACAGCATATCAGGTGAATACTAAATAAGTATGTCGACGGTTTTACAATCAAAATTTAGGAAAGGACGACCACAGGTAGAAACAAGATGGTATCAGATGGGTGAGCCAAGCCGACACCATTCTTCAACGGTAAGCTCTTCGGCACGTCGTGAGTCGTTGCCGCCGATAAGGTTAGAGAGTTTCTTGCGGCGCTGGGAAAACCCCTTTTTCACGAGTTCGCGGAAAGCAGCGCGATGTTCGGGGGCGACTAAAGGTTTTGGTCGGGCAGTGAGGAGGACGACGGCGGATTCGATTTCGGGTTCGGGATAGAAGACCGAATGAGGAAGTTTCTTGAGCAGGCTGACTTCGTATTCGGCCTGGATGAGAATGCTAAGAGCGCTGTAATCCTTGGAGCCGGGACCGCTGGCCAGACGCTGGGCCAATTCGCGTTGGAGGGTGAAAACCATGCGGCGGGGCGGCTGGGGCCAATCCAGCAGGGTCATGATGAGGGGGGTGGAGACGTTGTAGGGGAGATTGCCGCAAACGGTGGGAAAGGGTTGCTCCTGGCCGAGCACGGGCAGGACTTCGAGGGCGTCGCCTTCGTGGAGTTGGAAATGGGCTTCGTTGTCAAAATGTTCGCGCAGGAAGGCAGCCAGTCCGCGGTCTTTTTCGATGGCAACGAGGGGGATGCCCGCCTTGAGAATGACTTCGGTGATGGCGCCCAGACCGGGACCGATTTCGAGCAGCGACACGCCGGGTTCGACCGGGCCGATTTGTTCGACGAGCCAGCGGCAGATATTCTGGTCGTGGAGGAAATTCTGACCGAACTGTTTGAGGGGACGCAAGCCGCGTTCGGCGAGATAAAATTTGATGTCGGAAAGGGTCATTGAAGGCGGAAAGGCTTTTTAGACGGAATTAACGGAATGGGGAAAAAATGGGGAAAAGTTTTCAGTTCGAAGTTTTCCGTTTTCAGTGAAAGGCAGTGGGAAAGTATGAGGTATGAGGTACTAGGTATCGGCTTTCGATAATCCGCAGGGAACAACCTCATCCCTTCCTGATTTCCTGAGTTCCTGATAAGCCTTTCGCCTTGTCTTTTTAATCCCGTAAATTCCGTTAATTCCCGTCTAAAATGCCTTTCGTCTTTCATGTTCCGGCTCAGAAAAGCTCCTGGAGGATATAATAGAGATCGGTGTTGGAGATGAAGCCGGTGAGGCGGTCGGAGCCGAATCCCTGCGAGGCCATCCAGGCGGGGGAAGCGGTGGGAGTGGCTTCGGTGGCAAAACGGGCGGCCAGGTCGGGGGAGAAAATGCTGGCAGAGTTGGTGCTGAAAGCGCCGCTGTTGATGCGTTGGCGGAACCAGGTTTGCTGTTCACCGCTGATCTGGGGACCGCCGGGGCCGCTGAGCCATTGGGGCATGGGGATGTCTTCGGCTTTCTTCTCGGCCGAGCGTTTGGTCCACGATTTGCGCAAGGTCTGCGTGGCGGCAACAGGAGTGGGCGGCGGTGGGGGAGGAACGGCGTCGGCAATCGCTCCGAGGGAATAATTATTGGTGACAATGATGAGGGTATTGGGACCGGCGTAGCGGATGGCGGTTTCGATGGTCTGGTCGAGGGCGATGGTCTCGTTAACGGCGAGGTCGGTCATGTTTTGCCTGGCAGCGGCGGCGATGAGGCCGTGCTCGACGACGAGAAAATAGCCGTTGGGGTTGTACTGGAGACATTGAATGGCGGTGCGAACCATGTCGCGCAGGTAGGGCTGCTGGACGTCGCGCCGGCTGGCGCCCGAGAAGTAGAAGGATTGCGAGGCGAAGAGGCCGAATATCTGACGTTGACGCAGGGTGGGCAAGACGGGCCAGGTGGGCACCTTGCGGAGTTCGTCGAGCGTGCGCACGACGTTGTAGCCCTTTTTGTCCATGTCGCGGGTGAGATCGCGGCCGTCCTGGCGGCCATATTCATTGGTGGCATCGGCGGGAGTGAAGTAATCAGCTCCGCCGCCCATGATGACGTCGATGCGGGAACTGTCGACCAGGGCGCTGGCGGCGCGGTATTTTTCGCGCGGATCACGCATGTAGGTGTAGAAGGCGACGGGGGTCGGATCGACGAGGGAACTGGTAGTGACCAGACCGGTGGCGCGATGGGCATTTTGGGCGGCGTAAATGAGGGTATCGAGCATCTGGTCGAGGGAATTGCAACCGACCAGACCGTTCTTGACGCGCTGACCGCAAGCCAGGGCAGTGCTAGCGGCGGCTTCGTCGGCGACGGGTTGGCCGAGGCCCTGGACGTTGAGGATGGCGACTTTGGGCAATCCCTCAATGTTGAGAACGTGGTGGCGGGTGGGAACTTTCTGTCCGGCGGGACGCATCCAGATGTCGACCTTGGCTTCGCTGCGGGCGGCGTCGGATTGTTGGCGGGCGCGGTTGATGGTGGTCAGATCGAGGCCGTTGGCGACGATGAGAATCACGCCGTGAACGCGTTTTTTGACGAAGCTCTTGTAATAAAATATGCCAAAAGCTCCGAAGAGAAAAAGGATCGCAAGGGCCAAAAAACGAACACGCCAATTCATGGAAGTTCCACTTTAAGCGGTTTTTGAGTCGTCTGACAAGTCCCCGCCTTGGAGGGGATGGCAAACAGGGAAACAAAATGGGGGGAATTTACGAGTGGCCGAGCGGATCATTTTCGGCTATTGGCTGATAAATGCCGCGGTTGACCCTGCAATTCTGGAAGTGGAAACTGGCGACTCAAATCCTGGCCGGGCTCTTGCTCGGAGCGAGTTTGGGGCTGCTGACGCAATTTCTTTTCCCCGGCAGCGCGCGGCTGGATTGGGCGTTGCAAAAATTCATCGCTCCGGCGGGCCAGGTTTTCCTGCGCATTATTTTCATGGTGATCGTGCCGCTGGTGATTTCGGCGGTGATGCTGGGCGTGGCCGGAATGGGCGATCTGCGGCAATTGGGCCGGGTCGGCCTGAAATGCCTCGGCATGACGCTCCTGCTAGCCGGGGCGAGCGTGGCCATCGGGTTATTGATGGTCAACGTGATCAAGCCGGGCCAGTATCTCGACGCGGAAAAGAGCGCGGCGTTGCGGGCGCAATATTCGACGGCTGCTGTGGAAAACGTCCGACAGGGCGAGGCCAAGGTCGATATATCGACGTTACTGCTCAATTTCATTCCGAAGAATCCGATTGCGGACGCGGCGCGGATCTTCACCGACCGCGACGACGGCAACGCGCTCCTGGCGGTGATGGTCTTCAGCGTGTTCGCCGGATTGGCGATTATTTGTTGTCCGGTGGAAAAGATGACGCCGCTGATCAGTGTGCTGGAATCGATCTTTGCGCTGAGTCTGAAGGTGATCGATTTCGCGATGGCGATCGCGCCGTTCTGTGTGGCGTGCCTGGCGTTCAACATCACGGCCAAGCTCGGCTTCGGCATCGTAACGACCCTGGGCGCGTATGTGGTGACGGTGATGCTCGGTTTCCTGCTGCACGCCTTCGTGACTTATCCGCTGGTGCTATGGTTCATGGGACGCAAGTCGCCGCTCGAATTTTACCGCCAGGTGCAGGAGGCGGTTTATACAGCGTTCGGCACGTCGTCGAGCAATGCGACCCTGCCGGTTTCGCTGGAGGTGGCCGAACGCGATTTGAAACTGCCGCCGCAACTTTCGCGTTTTGTCCTGACGGTCGGCGCGACGGCGAATCAAAACGGGACGGCCCTTTACGAGGGTGTGACCGTGCTCTTTCTCGCGCAGGTTTTCGGCGTCCATCTGCACTTGGGCCAGCAATTGGTCGTAGCGGCCATGTGCATTCTGGCCGGGATCGGCACGGCGGGCGTGCCGGGCGGATCGTTGCCGCTGGTGGTGGGCGTGCTGGTGACGGTGGGAATTCCGGGCGAGGCGATTGCCATTATATTAGGCATCGACCGCTTTCTGGATATGTGCCGCACGGTGCTCAATGTGACCGGCGACCTGGTCATCGCGGTCGTCGTCAGCGGGAAAGATAAAAAACTTTTAGACGGGAATTAACGGAATTTACGGAATGGAAAAAGACAGGGGAATTTTATCAGGAACTCAGGAAATCATAAAAGGAGCGATTCATTTGCTTTCCTTTTCCTGATTTCATGAGTTCCTGATAAGCCTTTCCGCCTTTGGCGAGAAAAACCGGGAGCGGATCAGAGCGTCCACTTGCCGATGGTGAGGCAAGCGCCGAGCATTTTTTCGGATTCGACAAGAACCAGCGGGAGGCATTCCTCGGCGATGTCCTGAGTAATGCCGAGATCTTTAAGGGCGGGTTCGTCGAGCTCGGTAGTGAAACCTTCTTCGCCGACGCCGAGACCGAAAGCGAGGGCGAGATGTTTGGCAGCATGAACCGTGGCGACAAGGGGACGGAATTCCACGGCGGCGTTGCTGGGACGGGGATAGTAGACGACGACTTCCACGAGGCTGGTGGGATAGGACCAGTTCATGAGCAGGGTGCCGCCAACGTCGGTATGATCGTAGCCGAGGTATTCCTTTTCGGCCATGCGCCAGGGGCAGCCTTCCTCGGCCTGGAGTTTGCGGATGTCCTCAAACATGTCGGCACAGGAATAGGCCAGCGCGAGCTTGCCGACATCGTGGAGAAGCCCGGCGGTGAAGGCGAGGTCGGGATCGACCTTGCCCATGCGGCGGGCAAGGATTTCGCTGGCCAGACCGACGGAGACGGAGTGACGGCTGAGATCGCCGGGTTGCCAACCGTAGCCACTGACTTCCTGATTAAGCCAGCGTCCGGCGACGGAACTGACGGTGTAGCGGTAGACTTCCTTGCGACCGAGGCGGGTGAGAGCGTCACGGAGGGTTTCGCATTTCATGCCGCCGGTGAAGTAGGCGCTGTTGGCGAGGCTGAGAGTGGAACTGGCGAGACCGGGGTCGCGGTTGATGATTTTTTCGACATCGGCCATCCCGCTGTTGGGGTCGTTGAGAACCTTCATCAGTTGAGGGAGAATCGTGGGCGAGCAAGGGATGTTGCGGGCCATTTCACAGACCATTTGCAGAGGCAGGGGAGCACTCATAGGACGAAGTCCTCCTTATTGGGTACACGAACTTTGACTTCACCGTTGGCCATGGAAAAGCGGATGGTGCGGTTAACCTGGCCGCCGACTTCCCAGACCAGAACACGCAAATTGTACTGCTGGGCGAGAGACTCGGCGGCGCGAATGTTTTTTTCGCCTATGCGGAAATAGCTGTCGGCATTGAGCACCTGGGCACCGCCGAAAATTTTACACTGGAGCCGCATGGTCTGGGCTCCGGCGTTGGCCATCATGTCGATCAACAGGGGAAACCCGGTGTCGGCGTACATGGCGGGACGGTCGGAAGTAGCGCGGTGGATGGTGGAATCGGGCAACATCATGTGGAGCATGCCGCCGACACGGTTAACCGAGTCGTAGACGCACACACCGAGACAGGAGCCTAGTGCGTAGGTCACAATTTGGGCCGATGGATTGTTGCTGACCTGACAATCGGCAACTCCTACGACGAGGCTTTGTGGGGCAGCGGGGATCACGCGGTGCGGTATTCGTTATTCGGCTTTGGGTGGATGAAATCGGGTGGCAGTGTCCTGAAGCACATGAGGGAAGTCGTCGAGCGGGATCATTTGTTCGGCGGCTCCGAGTTCCATGGCGGCGCGGGGCATGCCGAAGACGACGCAGCTCTCCTCGTCCTGGGCCAGGGTGTGGATCCCGGCCTGCTTCATCTCCAGGAGGCCCCTGGCGCCGTCGTCGCCCATGCCGGTCATGATGACCCCCAGGGCGTTCCTGCCGGCGTACTTGGCCACGGACCGGA
>DBTH01000107.1:7463-7625 GCA_002306945.1 Methylacidiphilaceae bacterium UBA1321
CGACGCAGCTCTCCTCGTTCTGGGCAAAGGTTCGCGCTCCCTTTTCACGCAGAGCGAGCAATCCCTCGGCACCGTCCTTGCCCATTCCGGTAAGCAGTCCCGCTACGGTGTAGGGAGCGGCAAAGACCGTTCCGGATTTGAAAAGAACATCCACGGCGGGGC
>DBTH01000107.1:7878-8337 GCA_002306945.1 Methylacidiphilaceae bacterium UBA1321
TGAAAAGAACATCCACGGCGGGGCGTTGGTGCCAGACCAGCGGCCCCTGTTTGAGCTGGACGCGGTAGTGGTCGGTCTGCCAGCGCAGGAGCATGTGGTAATCGCCCGGAGCGACGAGGGCGAGGCCGGGGGTGACGCGGTCGCCGTCAACGGCTTCGCGAACTTCGAGTGCGCAGAGGCTGTTGAGGCGGTCGGCGAAGGCTTTGGAAAAATAGGCGGGGATGTGTTGGACGATGCAAATACCGGGCATGTTGGCCGGGAGGTTGACGAGGACATCGCGCAACGCCTCGGTACCGCCGGTGGAAGCACCCAGGAGGATGATCTGGCGGGGGTCAAAGTGGTGGCCGTTGTCCTTGAGGCGGGTCGGAGGTACGGCAGCGTTGGTACTGACGACGGCTTGGGCACGGTTGGGAGAGTTGGAGGCGGGGGCGCTGGCAGCAGCAGCGGCGGCGGCGGTGG
>DBTH01000075.1 GCA_002306945.1 Methylacidiphilaceae bacterium UBA1321
TCAAGAACTCCTCGATACCCTTGAACATTGCCACCCCAACCCGTCATCCTGAGCAGAGCGCAGCGACGTCGAAGGATCGGTTTGATCGTTTACGGATGTGACAACGCCAAGAGAGCCTTCGACCCGAATACTTACTCGGATTGAGCACGCCGCATATGTGACCCGGTCAAAAAGGATCAGTCTCTAACACTTAAGTTATTGAAATTACAATTGGTTAAGATTTATCCTATAAAAAGATTTAGTTTCTTGTGAAATTATTTTATATAAGATTAACTTAACTTGCCGCTATGAGTACCGAGACTTTATCCGCCACCGATTTTCCCCACCGCCGTTACAACTCCCTGACCGGAGACTGGATTCTGGTTTCCCCCCACCGCACCAAGCGGCCCTGGCTTGGCAAGGTGGAGACCCTGCCCCGTTCCGACCGCCCCGCGCACGATCCGAAGTGCCTCCTCTGTGCTGGCAACGTCCGCATGAACGGTGAACGCAACCCCGATTACAAGGGCACATTTGTCTTCACCAACGACTTCAGCGCCGTGTTGCCCGAGCCAGGCCAGTTGCCGCCGGAGACCTCGCCGCTGCTCCACAGCGAGCCCGCCGCCGGAGTTTGCCACGTCATCTGCTTCTCCCCCAACCACGGCTGGACCCTGCCCGAAATGCCAGTCGAAGCCATCATCGGCGTCGTCAACACCTGGGCCGATGAAATCACCGAACTCGGCAAGAAATACCGCTGGGTGCAGATCTTCGAGAACAAGGGCGACGTCATGGGTTGTTCCAATCCCCACCCGCACGGCCAGGTCTGGGCCACCAATTTCGTCCCGAACGAACCCACCAAGGAAGACAACAGGCAACGCGAGTATTTCGCCAAACACAACACCCCGCTCCTGCTCGATTATCTCCAGATCGAAACCGCCAGCAAATCCCGCGTCGTCATCGAAAACGACGACTGGGTCGTGCTGGTTCCCTACTGGGCCACGTGGCCTTACGAAACCCTTCTTCTCCCACGCCGCCACATCCAGCGACTGCCGGAATTGACCGACTCCGAGCGCAAGAGCCTGGCTGAAATCCTGAAACGCCACCTCACCCGCTACGACAATCTCTTCGAGGTTTCGTTCCCCTACTCGATGGGTTGGCACGGCGCTCCGACCGATGGACAGAGCCATCCGCACTGGCAGCTTCACGCCCACTTCTACCCGCCGCTCCTGCGTTCCGCCACCGTGAAGAAATTCATGGTCGGCTACGAGATGATGGCCGAAGGCCAGCGCGATCTCACCGCCGAACAGGCCGCCGACAAGCTCCGCGGCCTCTCGGAAGTCCACTTCAAATCCCGCTGAAAATTGCGATTAGACCGAATTAACGGAATTTACGGGATTGAAAAAGCCAAGACAACAAGGCTTATCAGGAACTCAGGAAATCAAAAAAAGAAAACGGCTTTTGCCTTATCGTTTTTAATTCCTTAAATTCCGTTAATTCCGTCTATAGCCTTTTACCTTTCCCTTCTGCCTTCGTAAATTTCGTTCCCCGTTAATTTCGTCTAAGCCGTCTTTGGTTTTCCGTTGCGCATGGTCTGGGTACACGTACACAATGACCCATGCTCAAACGGGTCGGCTTCCTTGTCGCTCTCTGCCTCGCAACATTCCCTCCTCTGGACGCGCGGGCCGAAACGCCCTCCGCGCCCCGGTCCGGCGACACGCTCTATCGCCTCGACTGGAATAATCCCGCGCTAGCAGCAGACAAACTCCCCTCCGGCATCACCGTCGTCAACGAAGGCCCCGACAACGCCCCCTGCCTGCGCGTCACCGTCACGGAAAAAGACGGCACGCGCATGGTCAACATCCCCATCGATCTCACCCCGTGGCAAGGCATGAACGTACTCCTCGCCGCCACGATGCGCGCCGAAAATGTCACCAAGCCCGCCGTCAGCTATCTCGGCGTCAAAATGCAGTTCGCCTACGAATCCCCCACCAAGGGCAAACAATGGCCCGGACTCGGCAGCACATACGGTTCCTTCCCGTGGCAGGAAACCACCGCCCTGGCCAATATCGAACCCGACGCGACGAAAGGTGTCCTTCAACTCGGCCTGCAAGGTTCCTCCGGCACCGTCTGGATTTCCAATGTCCGCGTGCTCCTCTGGAAGAAACGTCCCGTCCGCCCCGCTCCCGATCCGAAAGCTCCCGCGCCGTTCCGCGGCGACAACGTTCCGCCCCGGCTGCGCGGCGTGATGAGTCCGAATTCCTTCCGCGTCGAAGACTTCGACACTCTCGCCAAATGGAACGTCAATCTCATCCGCTGGCAGATCACCCGCAATTGGGGCAAGGCCGATACCGACACCGACCTCGCCGATTACAACCACTGGATCGATTTCAAACTCGACGAACTCTCCAAGGCGCTCGACGCCGCCGCCACGCGCGGCATCAAGGTTGTCATCGACATCCATTGGCCGCCCGGCGGCCGTCTCAAAAACAGCACCCTCCGCATGGTTCTGGAAAAACCGTACTCGGATCACTTCGTCGCCCTCTGGGAAAAAATCGCCCGCCGCTTCAAGGGTCATCCCGCCGTCTGGGGCTACGACCTCATCAACGAACCCGTTCAGGAACAACCCTCGCCCGAAGGCATCGACGATTGGTATCACCTCGAAGTCCGCGCCGCCAAAGCCATTCGCGCCATCGATCCCGACACGCCCATCATCTTCGAAGTCGATCATTCGGATTCGGCCAACGCCTACAACTTTATCGAACCCATTCCCGTCTCGCGCGTGATTTATCAGGTGCACATGTACGAACCCGGCATCTTCACCCACCAGGGCGTCCACACCACCCTCGACGCCAACGGCCAGCCCAGTGTCACTTATCCCGGCACAATCGACGGTAAAAAATACGACCGCGAAACCTTGCGCCAGATTCTCGCCCCCGTCCGCGCCTTCCAACTCGCCTACAACGTCCCCATCTACGTCGGCGAATTCAGCGCCATCCGCTGGGCTCCCGGTGCGGCGCAATACCTCGACGACTGCATCTCCATTTTCGAGGAATACGGCTGGGACTGGAGCTACCACGCTTTCCGCGAATGGGGTGGCTGGAGCGTCGAAGCGGCCGATCTCCCCTACAGTCCGGGCAACCATCCCGCCGCCAAGGAACCGACTGACCGCTATCTTGTCCTCAAAAAATACTTCGACCTGAACAAACCCGCCCCGGTCGCCGCGCCCAAACCGTAGCTAATTAGAACAAAGTCTGGAAGCGACTTCAGTTTACAAGAACAGGAGGTTCCTCTTTGGTTTTCTGAAAAAGAAAGAATGCTCCTACCAACATACCAATGACCAAGGCTTCTTGAAAAAAGAGGCCGGAGCCCGAAGACCACATCTCTTTTGCGGCATATTCACAGTATAATTGCCATAACAACGGAGCTGCGGCCAAAAATGTAAATGCGGCTAATATATGCTTAGAAAATTTATTGGTAAAAAACAGTAACGAGAAAAAGACATAGATTAAAACAAACGCGAGACCAAGACTGTACAAAAAAGGCGCGCGGTATTTATCTCCACCAATCTTCAGGAACAGATAAATAGAAAGGGATATGTGATAGAGCTTGGATGCGGCATACGCAATAAGCACTCCCCTAAGAAATTCCGGTGTAATATATCGCTTCATAATTTCCCTTTGCAAACAGCGAAGAATGCAAGCCTCTGTCGTGACACAATAAAAGTCAAGGCATTCTGGATTAACAACCCCGCTCCGGTCGTCGCGCCCAAACCGTGAAACAACATGACGTTGCCGCCAATAATGTAAACACGGCACTGGATAACGGGATGCAAGCTGAGCTCAGCGCCGCCCTCGCCCTTTCCAGGGAGA
>DBTH01000233.1 GCA_002306945.1 Methylacidiphilaceae bacterium UBA1321
TTGATGGCGGCGTCGGTCTGGAGCAGGCCGGTCATCTCGCCGCTTTCGGTCTTGAGTCGGCGGTTGGTGGCGCTGAGGATGCCCTGGCTGACGGAGTTTTCATAGCCGACGGGATTGCCGACAGCGATGACGGTCTGGCCGAGCAGGTTGGGCGAAAGGGTCTTGAGGTCGAAGGCGGGGAGTTCCTTGGGATCCTCGATCTTGAGCAGGGCGAGATCCTTGTCGGGATCGCTGGTGATGAATTTGGCTTCGTAGTTCGAGCCATTGTAGAAGCTGACGCGGATCTTGAGTTCCTCGGCCATTTCGACGACGTGGTGGTTGGTGACGATGTAACCGTCAGGCGAGACGAGCAGGCCGGAGCCGAGGCTGTAGACCGGTTCGGTGGCGATCCAATAGCGGCGCATGAACGCGTCGGCCTGGGTGGATACGAGGCGCTGGACAAGGCGCTCGGTGTGGATGTTGACGACGCTGGGGAGGGTTTTCTGGACGACCTTGACGGTGGGTTCTTCCGCCGGGGTGATGGCGCGCGCGGCGCACGGCAACAGGCCGCTCGTCAATAAAGCGATCAGCAGGACTCGTTTTTTCATGGCGATCATGGAGCTTGTTCGTTTTCTCGAATGCTGTTCAATAAACCGATAATCTATCTTGCACAAATGACGACCAAATACCAGCCGACATCGTGCGTTGCGGAAAGTCCCGTCTCGCCTCCCACGGAAGAGGAGATGCAGGCGCTGTGGTTCGAGCAATGGTTTCCGCCCGTATTGAAAACAGACGAGGGCGACGAGGTGGAAGTGATCCAGTCGGGAAATTGGAATCACGGGGCCGGGCCGGATTTCTTTCAGGCGGCGGTGCGTCGTGCGGGCGGAAAGGTCGCCGTGGGAACGGTCGAGCTGCATCTGCGCGCCAGCGATTGGGATGCGCACGGTCATCACGTCGATCCGGAATACAACGAAACGATTTTGCATGTCTGCTGGGAACGACCCGCGAAGACGTTCTTCCCCGCGACGCAGGATTTCCGTCACGTCCCGCAGGTCATTCTCAAGGATCAACTCGTCGCCTCGTGGGAATTGCTCAAGCCGCATCTGGGGCCGGTACTTGCCAGGGATTTGCCTCGGGCGAGGGCGGGTCGTTGCCAGGAGGAATTGGCGCATCAACCGGCGGAAAAGGTTCTCGAAATCGTGCGCGAAGCGGGTCACTACCGACTGCGGCAAAAAGCCGAACGTATCGGCTGGCGCATCAAGGCCGTCGGGCGGCGTCAGGCGTTGTGGGAAGCCCTTGCCGAAGGGCTGGGCTATTCGCAGAACAAGATTCCCATGCGGCTGCTCGCACAACGGCTCCCGCATGCACGCCTTCAACGCTGGCCACGCGGGAAACGTTTTGCTCTGTTGTTTGGGCTGTCGGGACTTTTGCCCGCGACCAACCTCGCCGCCTTTGCGCCCGGCGTGCGGGAGTGGATCAAACCGCAGTGGGGCCATTGGTGGAAGGCGCGTTCCGTCTACGACTATGCGATCCTCCCGCGCGCGTCGTGGAAGCTCGCGGCCCTGCGACCGTGGAACCGGCCCGAACGGCGCGTGGCGGCACTCGCGGCGCTGGTTCCGCTGATACGGGCGCTCGAACAGTCCATCGTCTCGCAGAGAGAAAACGCCTTTGCCGAAATCCTCGAAGCGGTCTCCGATCCGTTCTGGGATTTGCACACCACCTTCATCGCCGGGCCGTTGCCGAAGCGTCATCATCTCATCGGTGCCGAACGCATCGGCGATCTCGTCACAAATGTCTTCTGGCCGTTCGTCTGCCTCGCCAACGACAACGCTGCCGAATCGGGTTGGAGGAAATCGCAGAGCCGACCGAACCGCGTCACCACATTGGCGAGTCAACGACTCTTCGGACAGGCCGAGACCGGTTTGAAACTCGACGACACCCTCGCGCAACAAGGACTCATCCAGATTTACCGCGACTACTGCGCCGTCGACGCCAGCGACTGCGCGCAGTGCAAATTCCCTGAACTGATCCGCCAGTGGGAATGAACGAAGGAATGGGTTCGTAGTTCCAGTTTGACAATTTGCGGTGAGGAATAGTGTTGCAGGAGCGCGAAAACCGGCGTGGTTGAAACCCATGCGCAGTCTGGCCGATGAACGCGTTCACCCGGTAGGCTTGCGTGTGCTATTGATCTCTGCGCAATAGCACTGACAATCGATAAGGTCTTTTATTGAATCCAGGAAGAAGACGTCTATCGGACAAGAGTTCCTCTTTTGGAGGAAAGTCAACCGATCCTTCGATATCGCTGCGCTGTGCTCAGGATGGCCAGTGTGACGTTGGATCCCGTTATGCGAAGCGGAGAGAATGTCCAGTTCTGGCGTCAGCATAGTTGGATGCAACGTCACGTTGCCGGCATGAATGCGCACGGATGTGGTCGGGCTCTTTATATTTTCGATTGAGTTCGATCACGGACTGTGGAGCCGTCGACCCAGTGGCCTTTGACGAGGGTGACGGAGGGCACCTTGGGTATGCCGAAGTCGTTGCGCAATAATTTTCCGACGAGCAATTCGACCGCCATTTCTCCGATGGTGACAAAGCCCTGATTGATTCCCGCCATGCGTCCCTGGGTGGAATCGTCGACGTCGAGATTAACGTAGCTGACATCCCCCGGCACGTCGATACCGCGCTGGGTCATCCAGTCGAGCGAACGGTTTGGGAAAACGCTGATGACGGCATCGGGTTTTTGTTTGTCGAACCAGTTGTAGAATTTTTTGGTGTCGTAAGGGTCGTTCAAGATGAGAGGGGTGAGATTGCCTCCGCCCAGGAGATACTTACTGGTGAGAAATCCTGAGAGCCAATGATGGTTCTGGCTTTCATCCTGGTCTTTTTGCAAGACCATGCCGATGCGCCGGTGTCCGAATGTTCGCAACTTTGCGTAGGCGATGCTCATGCCGTCGAAGTTCGAGTGCGTGACGCGTGTGAGGTCTTTCCCCAGGAAGGAGAAACCCCAGGCGACGACGGGGTGTCGGTCCCAGTTGAGATCGAGGGAGGTGACGCCATCGGGGAGGGGAGCCAGAATGGAGCCGCGGACGCCACGGGAATAGAGAATGCGGGCCAGTTGCCGAGAGTTGCGACCACCTTCGCCCATCCAGAACGGGTCGAGCCTTAATCCGAGTTGATTGGCGCGTTCCTGGGCCGAGGCCAGTCCGCCGACCAGGGAGGGCATTTGCTTCCAATGGTTTTCCGTTTTATAGCCCGTAAGAAAGGCGATGATTTCGCCGCGGAACCTGACCTTCTTTCGGCGAACCTGCGTCATCAAGGCGCTGACCAGGACATTGGGATGGTATCCGGCTTGCCTGGCGGCGCGGATAATGCGTTCCTGTGTGGCGGGGGCCACGACGGGGGAGTTCCGCAAGGCGAGGGAAACGGTGGTTCGACTGACCCCGAGCTGGGCGGCGAGTTGGCGGATATTATGAGCCGGGGAGGAGGGAATCTGACGTGTCATAGTTTCAACTCATTGTAATCGGTAGGCCTCTTGAGGCAATGTTGCAATCACACTTTTCGAACGCTTACTGTCCGCCCTCATGATTTCAATTTTTTTCCGTTTCTCTTCCTGCTGGATGCTGACGTTTGTCCTGCCGGTAGTTTTGGTTGCGGGTTGTTCCCGCCAGGGCAATGGCGGGCAGGAGAAGGTCACCACGCCGTCTGTCGCCAGTCAGTCCCTCTCGGTCGTGAGGAGAGAAAAGAGTATCGAATTTCCGCAGACGCCGCTCATGCAGGCGGCTCCCAAGGCGGTTTTTGTTCACAACATGGTCAGCTTTCGCACGCCGGCGATTTCCGGGGTCTGGGATGGCTGGAAGCGCGAGATTTCGGGGAAGGCTTCGCATGATCCGAGTCGGTTGTTGCGGGACGGGCGCCGGGACATCGGAGCGGGCGATTATCCG
>DBTH01000002.1 GCA_002306945.1 Methylacidiphilaceae bacterium UBA1321
GAGTCGGAGTCATCGGCCTTTTGATCGTCCGTCGTCGCCGTCAATAATTCCAAACAATCCAACCGTAAATTCCATGAAAAAAATATCCACTGTCTTTGCCGTCCTGCTTCTGTTCCTGTCGTTCTCCACGCTGTCGCTCTGGTCCGAGGAACCGGTTTCGACGACTGGGGTTTTACTCAATATAGCCGATCCGTCGTCGGTCAAGGCCGACCATGGAGCCAATGTCAGTGCGTGGAAGCAGGGGGATGAGAGTGGGCTGAAAGTCGAATTTTCCGCGGGTAGCAAATTCCCCGGCATCAGTTTGAATTCTCCTGAGGGCGGATGGGATCTCTCGGCGTTTCTGGGAGTGGAGGCGGAAGTGACTAACCTGGGAACGAGTGCGGTGCAAATCGATCTCCGTATCGATAACAGCGGCGATTGGAAGGAAAAAAAGTGGAACGCCAATCATGTGACCATTCCAGCGAATACGACGAAGACAGTGCGCGTCGTCTTCGGCAAGAGCTACGGTCAGCCCGGTTACGCGCTCGATCCCAAGGCGGTCATACGGGCGATGATCTATGTGAATAATCCGACCGAGGACGGCGTTCTGGTTGTGAAAAGTCTCAAAGCAGCTAATTAAAAACGGGAAGATGTTGTTCCGTCGATGAAAAACAGACGACATGGGTTTACGCTGGTGGAGCTGCTGGCCGTGGTCGTGTGCGTCAGCATCCTGGCAGCACTTTTACTGGCGGGAGTTCGGCGGGTGCTGGAACGCAGCCGGGACATGGCCTGCCTGAGCAATCTCCGGGAGATTGGGCTGGCGGCGAACCTGTTTGCCAGCGAGAACGACAACTTTTATCCATCGGCCTATGACAGCTCAGTAAAGACGGACTATCTCGGCTACCTGCAACCCTATTTGCCACAAAATCTGTCGAGCCCAAAACATATCTATATTTGTCCGGGGAACAAAAAAAGGACAGTCGTTGAGTATTCAACCTATCGTGGCACCTATGGAATCAACAACATTCTTTCGCATTACATGTCGAAGTCGGGCGTAAGCCGCTTGCAGGTGATCCGACCGGCCGAGGTGATTTTATTTGCCGACACTTGCCAGAGTTACTCTTCCGGCGGAGGCGAGGTCAGTTTTTATAATCCGACGCAAATGACCTCGACGACGGCTCCGCTCAGCACCGTCTATAGCACGGGGCCTGACAGCGACACTTCCAGCGGCAACGGCTGGATGCGCTACCGGCATAATGGCGGAGTCAATGTGGTCATGGTGGACGGACATTGCGAAAATCTGAAAAAAGGTACGGTGACTCTGGCGAATCTGTCACCCTTGCATCCCTGAAAAACAGGAGATGCCCGGTGGTCTTTCCTCCGTATCTATAAGGAATCGATAAACGTTTTATGATGATGAAATCCACGAGACACACTGTTCCCATTCTGTTATTGGCCACACTTTGCGCGGCGTTTGCGCCTTCCGGGGTGAGAGGCGCCGCAACGGACAAGGGACCCACTCCTTATCCGGATGCGAAAGACGAGTCGGCCTGGCCGGGCCGTGGGCCGATCCGTGTATTTGACTGGGTGGAGACGTACCGGAAAAAATTCTGGGCGCAGCGTGAAGCGGATCAGGGGAAGATCGTTTTTGTCGGGGACTCGATCATTGGAGGCTGGAAGCTGGAAAACGATTTTTCCGGCAAGCCGGTGACCAATCGCGGCATTGGAGGAGACGTGACGCGGGGCGTGCTATTCCGTCTTCAGGAGGACGTGTTGGATTTGCATCCCAAGGCCATCGTCATTCACATTGGATGTAACGATATTACGGCCGACGCGATGCCTGAAACGGTGATGTCGAATTACAATGCGATTCTCGATTTGATCGAGAAGGCCAATCCCGGTCTGCCTGTCGTCGTCTTGGCGGTGTTGCCTCACGGGATTCCCACCGGGGAGAAGGCTCCCAGTCCGCAACTGACCGAGTATTTGAAAAAAGTAAACGCCCGGATTCCGCTTCTGAACGCGGAGCTGGCCAAGCTGCCGACGGCGAGGAAAAACGTTGTTTACGTGGATAGCTACACGTTGTTTTTGCTTGCGGACGGCAGTCTCGATCTTTCGCAATTCAGCGACGACAGGGTTCATCCGAACGACGCCGGGCATTCGAAGTTGGGCAAGTTGGTCGAGAAAGCGCTGACCGATCTGAAGTTGCTGTAACCGCCGGTGCTGAAGTTACGGACGCGCTTTACGGGAAAGCGAATAACCGGTTGGTTTGCCTGGAAAATCTCTTCAAGGTGGGGAGGTTCGGCGCGGCGTGATTTTCCGCAACGAGCGGAGTTAAATTCGAATGAGCCATATAGACTGGATGATCATCACTCTTCCTCTCGCCCTGCTTGTCTGGGTGGGATGGTATACGCGCCGGTACATGCGAAGCGTGGCCGATTTTCTTTCCGGCGGTCGGATGGCGGGGCGTTACCTGCTGGCGGTGGCGCGGGGTGAGCAGGGAGCGGGGCCGGTTGTTTTTGTGGCCATGTTCGAATTGATTTCCCACGCCGGATTCATCACGATGTGGTGGCACTGGCTGAGCATTCCGGTGGGCATCATTGTCGGCATCAGCGGATGGGTGATTTACCGGTTCCGCGAGACCCGTGCGCTGACCCTGGCGCAGTTTTTCGAGATGCGCTACAGCAGGCGTTTCCGGCTTTTTACCGGGTTTCTGGCCTTCGCGGCGGGGATGGTCAATTTCGGCATCATCCCGGCCGTGGGTGCGCGTTTTCTGACTTACTTTCTCGGCCTGCCGCAGACATTGATGATCTTCGGACACGAGTGTCCTACCTACATTCCGATCATGGCGTTGCTTCTGAGTCTGACGTTGATCCTGACCCTTTCGGGCGGGTTGATTACGCTTATGATTACCAATTGTCTCGAAGGGATGATTTCGCAGGTGCTCTTTCTCATCATCATCGGGACATTACTGACGATGTTCGATTGGTCGCAGATCAATTCCGTTCTGGCCAACCAGCCCAAGGGCCAGTCGTTGCTCAATCCGTTCGATTCGCTGGGATTGAAGGATTTCAACATCTGGTATTGCCTGATGGGAATGTGGGTGGGGGTTTACAAGACGATGGCGTGGCAAAATCAAAGCGCCTACAACACCGCTTCGGTCACACCCCACGAGTCGCGCATGGGCGGCATCATGTCGACCTGGCGCGGCCTGGGCAACGGCGCGGTCATGACGCTTTTGGCCGTTTGCGGCATGACATTTCTGGCGCATCCGGATTTTGCCGCGCAGTCGACCGTGGCGCATCAGCAGATAGCCGACATTGCGCAACACAAGATCCGCGACCAGATGAGTATTCCGATTGCCGTCGAGCAGATGTTGCCGATGGGTGTGAAGGGAGCGTTGTGCGTCGTGTTATTGATGGGCATCTTTGGCGGGGACGGCACTCACTTGCTCTCCTGGGGCAGCATATTCATCCAGGATGTCGTTCTTCCGTTGCGCCGGAAACCGTTCACTCAAAAGGAGCATATCCGGCTCCTGCGGTTTTCGATGGTGGGCGTGGCCCTTGTGGCGTTCCTCTTCGGCAGTCTTTTCCGGCAGACCGATTATATATTACTGTGGTGGATGGTGACGGAGGCGATTTACGTTGGTGGTGCGGGCGCAGCCATCATTGGCGGTTTGTACTGGAAGAAGGGCACGACAGCCGCCGCTTGGGCGGGTCTATTGACCGGTTCGCTTTCGATTACCGGAGGCATTGTGGCCAAGCAGATTTACGACGACGGTTTCCATCTTAACGGCGCGCAGATTGCCTTCTTTGGTTCGCTTCTGGCATGTTTTGTCTATATCGTCGTTTCACTGCTGACGTGCCGGGAAAATTACAATATGGATCGGCTCCTGCACCGCGGTTCGTATGCGGTCAGGGAGGAACGGGAATTTGCCACGCATTCGAAAAGGAAGGTCTCGCTTTGGGCGAGATTGATTGGAATCGACGAGAATTTTACTTTTGGCGACAAATGGCTGGCCGGAGGGATATTCGGCTGGAGCCTGCTCTGGTTCGGCGTTTTTGTCGTGGGAACCGTTTGGAATTTGATAACGCCATGGCCCATGGCGGTCTGGTCGTCCTTCTGGTATGTGGTGGCCATCGGTGTGCCGATTGCTTTCTCCTTTATCACCGCAATCTGGTTCGCCTGGGGCGGTGTCATCGATATGAGGCATTTCTTCTACCGCTTGAAAAACGAGCGCATTGATGTCTCCGACAATGGAGTGGTGACTAAAGAAGAGGTCAGTACAGCCTCAGAAAATCGAACCTCCTCTGTGCATTCGTAGGTTCCGGGCTGGTCTGGAACCTCTCTTTCCGGTTACCGTAGATCCCGCTGCGTGGCGTTGACGTATTCCACGGCCTGCTGGACTAGCTTGGGCAAGTGTCGCACATTCAACTTGCGTTTGATATTGATCCGGTGGGTTTCCACCGTCTTGGTGCCGAGGGAGAGTTCCTGCGCAATTTCCTTGGTGCCGCGGCCTTGGCCGATCATGGAAAAGACTTCGAGTTCGCGGTCGGTCAGGCTTCCGATGCCGGAAGTTGGAGCGGATTCGGAGGAGCGGGTATTCTTGCCCAGAATTCTTTGCACCGTGTCGGCACTGAGGTGGACGTTACCGCTGAGGATCTGGCGGATGGCGTTTACGATTTTATTCGGTGCCTCGTGCTTCATGATGTAGCCGTTGGCGCCTGCGCGTAGCGCACGATCCGCGTAGAGCGACTCATTGTGGATCGACATGACGAGGACTGGAAGTTTGGGGTAGCGTGAGCGGATTTTGCGGCAGAGTTCAATGCCGTCGCAATCCGGCAGAGAGATGTCGAGAATGATCAGGTCGGGTTTATGTTTGGTGATGGCCGCAAGGGCGTCTTTCCCGCACTCGGCTTCGCCAATGACGCAAAGATCCTCTTCTTCGGCCAAAAGGCTGGTGACCCCACGGCGTACGATGGGATGGTCGTCGATGACCAGAATCCGTTGTTTGGCGGTAACAGCAGTCATTGGGTGAATACCACCTTGAGGGGGAGGGTGCAGGTGATGAGGGTTCCCTGGGGAATCCGGCGGTCTATCTGTAGTGTGGCTCCAATACTTTCAGCCCGGTATTTCATAATGCGTACTCCTTTTCCGGTTGTATCTGTGATGGCTCCATCAAAGCCACATCCGTCATCTGTTACTGTAAGAATAACCGAATTGCTGGCTGAACGGAATCGAATTGTCACACTCGTTGCCTGGGCATGTTTCATGGCGTTTGTGACGGCTTCCTGGGCGATGCGGAAGAGATTGAGGGCGGTAGTCGGATCGAGCGATACTTTCCGGTCTGTGGTATCCAGAGTACACGGAATCCCGTAAATCTGAGTCTGACCTAAAGCCAGTTCCTTGAGCGCGGCCAGCAATCCACGTCGTTCCAACTCGGCGGGATAAAGACCGCTGGAGATATTGCGCACCTGGACGGCAGCTTCACTGGCGAGGTCGGCGAGTTGGGCGGCATCAGAAGCCAATGCGGGAAGCTGGTTGCTCAGTTTCACCTGGAGTGTCTTGCTGAGAAAGGCCAATCCGGCGAGTTGTTGTGCGAGGACATCGTGGAGTTCCGATCCGATTCGTTGCCGTTCGCGTTCGCTCACCATGGCAATCGAACGCTCCATGAAACTTTGCTCGCGATGAGTGATGTCCTGGGCCAGGGACAGAATGGAGGTCAGGTTGCCATTTTCGTCTCGCAGGATGGAATTATACCATTCACAGAGAATGATGGTGCCATCTTTGCGGAAATTTCGGTTTCTCAGCACATTGCGGGGTTTGCGCTGTTCGATGAGATCCTTGATTGCGGAGCTTACCTTGGAACGGTCTTCCGGGTGAACCAGATTGAGGTCGAGATTGTGCCGGCCGAGAACTTCGTGGCTCTGCCAGCCGAATAGCTTTTCCGCCCGGGGCGACCAGCGCCGGATCTTGAACTCGTGGTCATACTCGATCAAGGCCAGTGGAGAATTTTCTACATGGAAACTCAGGCGTTCGTGCTCCTTGAGCAGATTCTGGGTTCTGTTGATTTCCGGAGTGACATCGATTAGAACGCCGTAACAGAGGATTGGTTTTTCCTGTTTATTGGTGCAACTGAACAGTCTTCCGTAGAACTCGTTTTTGTCGCCCTGGATGATTTTGAGGTCAACGGCGAAGTTTTGCTCCTGTCGATATACGTCGTGCAGGTGTTTCGAGAAATCCTTTCTGCTTGGAGCGGCTAGAAATTCCTTGAAAGGCTGTCCGACGATATGGACTGAAGACCGCTTCAATAAGACTTCGGCTGCGGGATTGCTCGAAGTGACCACCCCCTGTTCATTCAATGCCAGACACGCCATGGGTAACTTCATAACCGTATCGTGTTTTCCGACAATATTATGTGGATGAAGCATTGCGCCTGAATCATAGCACCGTTTCTGAGCTGTTTCCATACCATGAGGTATGATTTTGAGACGAATCCCGGAGAAACCTCTGGAAATTATCTTCGCGTCAAAAGACCGGAAGGCGTTCCCATTTTCTAGAGAATTTTAGACAGTATAAGGTTTTTCCTTACTTACTAAGGTATAAGTTTATTCACTGTGATCGAAAATAAACATAATAGCTCGCCGAACCTTAAGAACTTAATGAGTGAGTAGAGCTGGCATGATGAGTGCTGTGCCTTAACGGCAAATTAGAAAACGGAGGATAATGAACGAAAAACTAATAAAATGTCTGGGGGGAATTGTTGCTGGCTTAAGCCTATCCTTGGCGACACCGGTATTTGGCCAAGCTACGGATAAACCGGAAACGACTCCCTCATTAACGAATGCACCCGCCGCTACTACAAGTTCCACAAGTTTGGGCACCATAGTGGTCAATGCGGAAGATTCGATCATGCCGACATCGCGGGATGTGAACTCTGTTTACGGGCTTGATATGAGTATTTTGGATACACCCCGTTCGGTCAGTGAGATTACGGTGGAGCAACTCCAGTCGCGCAATATTGAAAGTGTTACTCAGTTGGGGCAGTTTTCTGCGGGTACCTATACACCGAATCGCTATGGCATGGCCTCCGTTCCGGTGATTCGCGGAGATCTTGGTGAGCTGTACCAAAATGGGCAGCGTCTCCGGTATAATCGTAATGGTTACCCTGTGAGTTTTAATGCGGTCGAGGCGGTGGATGTGGTGAAGGGGCCCGCTCCTTCAGTCTATGGAACGGGCAATCAGGTGGGGGGATATGTCAACTTTCTGACCAAGCAAGCCTACTGGGATACATTTCATGGAGAAATGTCAGTCCAGTTTGGCGATCTCTATCTGCGTCCGGAAGGTAATCCGTTGCGTGTCGAGTACAACCTGGATTTTGGTGCTCCCATCATTAAGGACGTCCTGGCCTACCGGGTCAGCTATCTCGGTCGCAACGAGGAAGGTTACTATCAGAATACGCGAAACGATACGCAGGACATCTTTGGAACATTGGATTATAAGCCTTACTCCAACGTCCACATGCAGTTCACGGGGCAGTATTATAATGATCGCTATAATGAGGTCATTGGCGCTAACCGCGTTACGCAGGGATTGATTGATAATGGGACCTATGTGACGGGAACAGCGCCGGGTGGTCCAAGTTTTATGACGGTCATTACACCCACTGGAACGACCAAGATTTATCCCTATCAAACTCTGAACGGGGCGGACGACAGCGCGCGTGCGCAAGTGGGGCTGGGGCAATTGATCACGACGATTAATGTGGATGACGATTTCACAATCGTGAATTCAACGCTCGGTCAATACAACGAGCACCGCAAGCTTTCACACTATGAGTATATCGAATATCAACCCGATGCGATCACCTTTGAAAATCGCACAGAGTTTCGCTTCAACTACGATATTCCTTATGGCAGTGACAAGCCGACCCCGGGCGTCGCGTCCAAGAGCTCGGACGGGAAAGATTTGAAGGGTATCGTTGCGCCGGAAAGCGATGGCGGTGAGATCTCTAATATTCTCAATACGGGTCTTACAGAACGTTACGAGCACACCAAGGCCTATACGGAATACTACAATGAATATATTGGTGGATATGATCTCACCAGCAATATGTCGTTGACCTTGCCCTACGCCAACGGAGGTTATCCCAACGGCGCGGCAGGTGGATACGTGCCGATTCCGGGAACCAGTTACTATGCGAATTCCCAGTATAACACACTGGAATCGGATTTGGTTCAGGTGGGACCTTTCATAGAGCATATCTTCAAGTTCAACCCACAGTGGAGCTTGCTGGTCGGGGCTCGTGCGGATGTGAATGCGGCGCAGAGCAAAGATCCGCTGAATCCGGATGTGCAAGATTCCCTAACGGCAATCACGCACGGTTATAATGCGAGCTTAACCTACAAGCCTGTTGAATGGACAACCACTTACATTACCTACAACCACACCCAGGCCTATGAAGGATCATATGACAGCGGTGGTATTGGTATGAATGACGGTAGAATCGGCATTGCCGACTTTCGCAAGGATAGCGATCTCTACGAAGCGGGTGCCAAGTTCGACTTCTTCAACAAGACCTTGTTTGCCGGAGTGGCGGGCTTTTACCAGACTCGTAATCAAAATGACCGTTACGGTAATGCCAACCAGATTGAGTCTCGCGGTGTGGAAGTGGAAATGAGCTATCAGCCTGACAAGCATTTCAATCTCACGAGTAACTTCACATGGATGGAAGCCAACTACAACAACATCGCTTCAGGTGAGGCTACCTTGAACTATGAAGATCTCTACCCTGCGGGCTATCAAATCCCCGGTGGCGGTGTTGGTACGGGCCTTGGCGCTCCCAATTTTGCATCGGGGCCCAAGGGAGACTATCGGGTGCCGGGAGTGCCGAATTTCCTCTTCAACGCGTATGCCACTTATAAGTTTGATTGTGGATTTGGCTTCAGCATTGGACCGCAGGTTCAAGGTGAGCAGACTGCGAACTTGAGCGGTAGTCTGAAGATTCCGGCTCAGTACACATGGAATGCATCAATCTTCTACGATCAACCCCGGTGGATGGCGAAGCTCGACTTTGTGAACTTTACCGATGAGCGCAATCTGAGTGCAACCGATCCAGGCTTCGCTGGTAATGATCTGATCCTCTATGAGCAACCCTTCTATATGAGGGCTTCCTTCAAGATGCGATTCTAATAACCAACCCAAAACTGAAATCAAACCAAGAAAACACTGATTGAAAACGGATCTGTTGGCATGAATTGAGCTGCTAACCGGTCTATAAGAATAAACCATAGTCCAAATAAGAAATATATATGAGTATAAGCCTGCTTATTCAGTACTTCATTAAGGGTGGGTGGATTATGTGGCCGATCCTGGCCACATCACTCACGGCATTTTCTGTCATCATTGAGCGTATTATTTGGTGGAAGACCGAGAAAGGGAAGCGGGACGATGAGCGTTTGATCAAGGTTTATGCCGCCATGGAAAAAGGGGATTTGAAAGTAGCATCCGGTTTAGCCCGAACATCCCAGGACCCCATTCTGCGAGTGATCTGGCATGGATTGAACCACTACCATTCTTCTCTTGAGGGAGCATTGCAAGTGGCGGCGGCCATTGAACTCAAACGGGCTGGCCGGTTTTTGGTGGTGATGGATACGATTGTGACCTTGGCGCCGCTTTTGGGTTTGATTGGAACGGTTACCGGACTCATGCGTTCGTTCTTCAGTCTGGGATCGGCGGAGATTTCGGCGGAAGCGCTGACAGGAGGTATTGCCGAAGCGTTGATTGCAACGGCCTGCGGCTTGAGCATTGCCGTGGTGTGTCTGATTGCGCTCAATGTTTGTTCGGCAGCCGTGGCCGAGTTTCAATTTGAACTTCAGAATGCCTGTACCAATACAGAGGTCTTGCTGAAGACTGCCAAGTCACAAGCCGAATCCACTCCAACCGCAACCGTTATTGAACATGAGACTAATCTCGCCGCTACCGCATAGAAAAGGGCGTTTGGAAATCATTCCCTTGATCGATATTTTGTTCTTCCTGCTTGCTTCATTTATGATTGTGAGCATGGCCAAGATCAAGGTGAACTCGCTCAAGATCAATCTGCCGACAGATGTTCCTTCGGTTCAACGTGAAACGAAACAGGACTTTGTCTCGGTTTCGATCAATGCACAGGGTCAGGTGCAGATTGAGAAGGAATTGATCACCAGCAAAGACGCGCTCCTGCCAAAGTTGCAGGAAATATACGCCAAAAACAAAGATCAGAAGATATTGATTTCGGCGGACAAAGATTCAACGCATGAAGAAATGATGGTGCTGTTGGGTAAGGTTCGTGCCGCGGGTTTCCAGAAAGTTGCCTTTACAATCAAGGCTGGAGGTTCGAAACCAATGGCAACACCCTGAATATCGATTGTCGTCAGATCGGAATGTCATATGAGTAGCGCTGTGCTTTCTCTCTATTCTTATCCGAAGGAACCCTTCCGCATGGGTTGGGCGGGATTCGGCTCCGTCATGTTCCATGTTTTTCTCGCATTGATGATAGGAACCGTTGCGTATCTCCAGCATGACAAAACATTAAAGGAACTCATGTTGGAAGGTGGCGCCATCGCTGAATCCGGGCCTGCGGCTGAGCAGGAAATGAGTGTGGTCTTGCAGACGGACGAGCCGGATGAGGTTCCTCCCGTAGAGAATCCTGAATTTGCGCGCGAAATCGAAAAACCGAAGCCAGTCGAAAAAGTCGTGGAGGAACCCAAGCCAGTGGCCGAAACGCCGGCTCCTCCCGCACCCCGGCCAAAGTATACGGCGCAGGGGGCTACGGGTAGTGGTGAGAGCATGTCAGCGTCAAAGTTGGTTGTAGGTTCGAGCGGTTTCCCGCGGCCGGGTTATCCGTTTGCAGCTCGTAAGGCGCGTCAAAGCGGTACCGTGCTTCTGTCGGTACAGTTCGATGGATCGGGGCGCGCCGCAGCGGTAAGCGTCATTCAATCCAGCGGAGTGTCCGTTCTCGATAGCAACTCACGCACCTTCGTCCGGGCTAATTGGCAAAATCCCTCCTTTGCCGGTAAGGTCGTTACTGTTCCGATTGAATATAATCTGACAATCAATCAATAGAGATTTTCTATAACCACTGGCTTAAATTATGAGCCAGTTCGATCAGTTTGATTTCTTCTTTTTGCGGAGCAGCGACTTGCCAGCCAAATATCATTTCTGTATTTCCCCAGGGGAAAGTCAGTACCGGGAGACCTGCTAAACTGAAAGGCGTTGTCAATTGTAACAATTCGCCTCTGCGGGCATCCTGACACTCTGCGACCATTAATTTCGTGAAAGGACAGGCCGGAGCAAAAAGAAAATCGTAATCCTTCCAGAGGCTTTGAATTTGTGAGACGAGCAAGTGACGGTTCCACTGATGCAGCGCGTACTCTTCATTAGTCAGTGCAAGTCCTTTTTCTAATCGTTCGCGAATCACCGGGTCGTAATCATGCGCGCGTTGTTGCATATATTGTTTGTGGACGTTAACTACCTCAAACGATTGTAAGGCTGAGAAAATTTTAGGAGCATTGCAGAAAATCGGCATTGGGTGGAAATCCACCGTTCGGCAGAGTGGGCGAAGGGCTTCGCTGAGTTCAATGTAGACTTTTTGGATATTGGACTCACACGAAGCCAGCCAGTCTCCAGTTAAAAAAGCGATACGATACAAACCCGACTGAGGCTTGGGAATTGGTTTGCATGTAAGGGCGGAATAGCAAAACGGCAGATCGCCGAGATGTCGCTGGATCCAGCCGCATGTATCGTAACTCGGTGCGAGCGGAAACATCCCTTTCGTATATTTCGGGGAAACGGTGTGACGAAATCCGACGAGTCCACACAGGGCGCTTGGAACACGGATGGAGCCGCCGGTATCTGTGCCAAGGCCGATGTAGGCTGACGAGCTCTGCACGCTGGCAGCCGCACCGCTGCTAGAACCGCCCGCCAGACGTTCGGGAAAAAGAGGCTGAGTGCATGGGCCAAAGGTGCGATTCTCGCCAGTCAATCCGTAAGCAAACTCGTTGAGATGCGTTTTACCGATGATAACGGCTCCTGTCCGTTTCCATGCGGCAACATACCTGGAATCGCTTTTTGGGATCGGGCGAGTTGAGGCATAGAATCCAGATCCGCAAGTTGTCGGTTGATTGGCGCAATCGAAAAGATCTTTAACGCTGATCGGAATTCCATGAAGTGGGCGCTTCAGTGGATCGGCGGGTGGTCCCAATTTATCCAGTACTTCCGCTTCCTTGAGGGCATTTTCGTTTAGATGGAGGTAGGCTCCGCGGGAGTGATACTGTTGTTCCTTTTCAAGGGCTTCTTCCACCAAGGAACGAACTGTGATTTGACGGTTACGGATTTTTGTGCAAATCCCCTGAATTGACTCATCAGTTGCACCAATGGCCATCATGGCGCTACGATCGTAATTTCTTTCCGCTGCACCGGCGCTTGAGCATAGAGGTCTTGCAATTGTTCTGCAGATTCGAAGGTTTCCCTATATACTTTGCGATAAGGGATTGTGAACTTATGGCAAGTGCCGCTGAGGGGGTAAGGATCTAGCGAGAATACTCCGCTAGCCTTAGGGTGGACGGCAATTCGGTGTCGAGTACCGTTCATAGTCAGGAACTCGTGAAGAAGGTCTGCCGGCTTATCATAGTCGACACACGACATCAGGGAGAGGTTGTCGCATCCTTGCAACATTCGGAAGTATTCCTGGAAGGTCGCGTCGCTCAAACTGTCAGATGGATATTTCCCGCTCTGGGCGAGTTGTTTTCGCAACTCCATCTGCTTTTCCCGGTGTTCTACAAGAAAGGAGTCCAGTAGAGAAAGTTCTTCTGTCCGTATCGTACTGCGATCCGCTCTTTCCGAGAGTAGATTATAGGTATGCATTGAGATCAAAACGGCTGCATAGGGATTGCGCCTGGCGATTATATCGAGAGCTTTACGGCGCACATTGAGGTAGTCCGGCAGATCGATTTCTTCAAAGGCTGCGTATTTTCCGACCAGTTCTATCGAAAAGGCGCTCGGTTTTCCTTGTCGCGTGATTTGAGGTAATCTATCGCGCTCCCGCCATCCATCATCGTGGCAGTGAATTCCCTCGAGCACATCCTTGCGCGGTTGCGGATTGGGGAAAAGATTGTTACCCCACTGGGTACCAAATTCTCCCGCGAGGGCGGCGTGGTCGACATGTGTGATTAATATCCATCCGTCTGAATCCCATTTTCTCAGCATAATTTTTTATTGTTCGCTTGTGATTGATTCGTGCCAGTGCCGCAGGAAAAGCCACTCGGCGGTTGATACGGCAAAAAAGAAGAGCAATCCCATGAGTGAAGAAATCAGGACGATGGCAAACAGATAGGGCGTTTGCAGTTGGCTGAGCGCGTAAATCGAAGCGTAACCCAGTCCGCCATGTCCTACGGAAGTGCTGCCCGCGAATGTCTCGCCTACCAGCGCCCCGATGACGGCGGCACCTGAGGCGATGCGCAAGCCCACAAAAATATTGGGCAGGGCGTGAGGCAATCTCAGTTTGAAGAGAGTGGTGTAGGTCGATGTGTTAGACATGCGAAAGAGATCGAGCAGATTTTGCTCAACGCTGATGAGTCCTTGCGTGACGTTTGCAATGATGGGTGGCACGCAAATCAGGAAGGCGATGAATAACACGGTCAACATGCTGTTGCCTAGCCAGAGAATCAGTAAAGGACTAATGGCCACCACAGGGATCGTTTGCAGCAGAACTACGTAAGGAAGTAGGGAACGCCGCACAGTGGGCGCTACGGCAAACAACAGCGAAATAGCGATTCCAACCGCGCCGCTCAGGATGAATCCGCCGAGGGCTTCCTGGGCTGTGATGAAAAATGCGGAGAGCAATTCAGCGGCTCGATCGGGAAATACTTTCAGAATGTCGAGAGGGCTTGGCAGTAAATACGGAGGTAGATTGCCGAGACGGATGATAAAATGCCACAGAGAGAGAAAGCCAATGAAGATGATCACTGGTAACTGGTATTTCCTGCGAAAAGCCTGGAGTTTATTCATGTCGTGTGAGCCTTGTGCAAGGCGGCGGAGACTTCGCCGACAAGTTTGAGATAGTGGGGGCTTGAACGTAGTTCCGCCGTTCTCACATCGGGAAGATCAATTGGGATGTCATAGGCGAGACGTCCCGGATTGGCTTGGAGAACGAAGACGCGATTCGAAAGAAAGACGGCCTCTGCCACGGAGTGGGTGACAAAAAAAGCGGTCCATTTTTGTTGTTGCTTGATGCGCAGGAGTTCTTCGTTCAGCCGATTTCGTGTCATCTCATCAAGCGCGCCAAACGGTTCGTCCATTAAGAGAAGTTTTGGAGAACTGGCGAGAGCGCGGGCGATTGAAACCCGCATTTTCATGCCGCCCGAAAGCTGCCGCGGATAGAGATCGGCTGCATCCTGCAAGCCGACCAGGGTGAGCAATTCCTTAATCTTTGGCGAGCGACGAGGCAGGCTGATGCCTTCCAATTCGAGTGTTAGGGCTACATTTTTCTCTACAGTACGCCAGGGCAAAAGGGTCGCATCCTGAAATACAAACGAGGTGATTTCGCGCGCATTTTGCGTGGTCATTCCATCGATGGTGATGGAACCCGAACAACTCGTCATTAATCCGGATAGAAGCCGCAAAATGGTCGACTTGCCGCAGCCTGAGGGGCCGATCAGACTGACAAATTCCCCCGATTGTACATCGAAGCTCAATTCGTTAAGCACGCGTCGTCCATTACCGAATCCTTTATTGAGCCGTTTGACCGATACGAAGGAAGGCTGTTGAACGCGCCCACTTTCAATCGGAATGATTTGCGATGTGGCGAGATTGAGGTGCATAGGTTCAGGCGAAGAGTGGAAGTGTTAAGGCGGAGGGGAATTCCGGTTGATGCAAAAGTTGAAGGGTGGTTCGTTTCCAGTTAAAGGGTTGGGCGTCGCGTGCGGGAATAGAGAAATCATTGGCCGAGCGGTCGAGTAGAGGAAATGCCGTTCCGGCGATTTCCAGACCGATTCGTTCTCCAACGTCAAAGACGCATGAGGTGGGTTCCAAATCAAATTCCCAAAGTGTGGGGACATCCCGTTCGAGAGGCTTATTGCTGAAATGATACTGTGAACGGCGCGCTCCGATGCAGATATTCCATGCTTGTCCGTCGCGGTCGATACGCGTGAGTTTTGCCACTAAATCGTGAGCGTTCGTCGAACTCGAAATATAGAGTCGGATGTGCGGGCGTCCGTAAACATGAACTTCTTCCGGAAGAGGCGCTGAACGATAAACTAAAACATTATTTCCGCCTTCAATCCTGTTTTGGCGGAATGGTCCAGCGGCAGCCATGGTACCGCCGGGGGCCAGGACAGGAACTTCCGGATCTATTACGACGACGTCACGATTCTCGGCCAACTCCGGTTTGTCAGCGGAAAGAGAGCCATTGCCTTTGATCGAATTGGCTTTGCCTCCTGAGTGCAAGTAATAGTCTCGCTTTTTGGGGGAAGGCTCCAGTTGCGCCCAAACCGCACACGTGCGCCAGCTGTTTTTTCCCAAATCAAAAACACGAACCTTTGCTTCATCCGTAAACGAATTGTCGCGTTTCAGCCAATGATTGAACCATTTTAATAAAATCTGGTCGGTGTCTAGCAGGGCGTTCGCACCAAAGTCTTGTTCGCCAATATGACGATCCCATGGAATATGAGACCAGGGACCGACGATCAAATATTGATTGTCTCGGGCATGTTCGGTAGCGCCCTGACTCTTCAGATTCTCGTAACAATTGATGCTTCCCTCCGTATAGAAATCATACCAGCCAGCGATATGGAGCGCAGGTACTGAGATGCGATCATATCGCGCACTCAGATCCATTTGCGACCAGTATTCACCGGGCAGGTCGTGGGTCATCCAGTCGGTGAAATAGGAGGGTAACTCCTCATCCTGTAGATGAACGAGATCGGAGAAAGGGGCGCGGCTATAGAATGAAGATAGTTGAGACCACGCGAGTTCGAGCTCCCGGCTTTGCCGTTTTAAGGACTTCTTGATTGCATCGCCGCGCAGCATCTGTGTCGCCCAGCTTACGGAATAGGCCAGACGAAACATGCCACCCATATAGAACCAACCATGATAAAGATCTCCAGTGGTCATTGCGGGAGCTATGGCGACGAGTGAGGGAGGTTGTTCTGCAGCGGCGAGTAATTGCGTCAGTCCTTGATAAGAAAATCCATACATGCCTACTTGTCCTGTCGATTCAGGAAGACCGGACACCCATTGAATGGCATCGTACCCATCGTTTGACTCATGACGAAACGGATAGAAATCGCCCCCGGAATCACCCCGACCGCGCACGTCCTGGATGACGACATTATATCCGTTCCGGGCAAACCACACGGGGTGTGCGTGAACGACGGTGGATGCAATGTCTCGTCCGTAGGGTTGCCGCATCAGGAGGGTGGGCGCGGGACGATTTCCCGCCGGAATATAATGATCGGAAACCAGCGTAACGCCATCGCGGGTGCGCATGGCGCGTCCACGGATCAGGCGGATGCCGTTGCCACAGTCGACGCAGATTTCCGTGCGATTCATATTTTTTGCAAATTGCGAAATGCGAACATTTCCTTAAGCACCTCAACCATGGCATGTGCCATCTGTTCGCGCCACAGCTCTCCTTTTTCTGCGGACGAGGCCGCCGGATCTCCAAGAATTCCCGAGGACGATATGTCGCGAGTCAGCCATGCAAAGGTAGCGGGACCATTTTCCGGCAACAGCTTGCCGGGTTCGTCCACGCGCCGTATATACGATGATGTATATTTGTCCGTGTGGACTAAATCGGGAGTTGCGGCAAGGAGAAGGGATGTCTCCACTTCACCGCCATGATACCCATAAGTTTCTTCCTGTATTTCGATGCCTTTGAGTTTCACGCTTGCGCCGAGGCGAA
>DBTH01000183.1:0-14568 GCA_002306945.1 Methylacidiphilaceae bacterium UBA1321
TTGGCGGCGAAGAGGGCGGTGATCCGCGGGGTGTGTTCGCGGAGTGTTTGAACGACGGCGCGGATGACGGTCGGATTGTGGCCGGCGCCGGGGAAAAGGAAGCGTTCATGCCAGCACATTCTCTCGCCGAGATAGGTTGAAAAAGCCTGCCAGCGTTTTTCGGTGGAAATGCAGGGGTAGGAATCGATCATGGCCAGGGTGCGGTGGCCGAGGCTGTAGAGATGGCGGGCGGCCAGTTCGCCTCCGGCGCGGTGACTGCTGCACACACAGGGGAACGGGGAGAAATCGATTTCCTGGTCGAGGATCACTCCAGACAGCCCGGAGGCGTGGAAGTGATTGAGGAATTCCCGATTGTAGAGATCAAATTCGGCGCGGTTGATGGCGGCATTGGGGGTGTAGATCAATCCGGAGACGCCGTATTTGATGAGATTGTTGAAGTGGGCGTGAACGCTTTCGGGATGTTCGTCGAGATGGCGCACGACGATGTTGAAGCCCGACTCGATGCTGCGTTTTTCGATGGCCTTGACGACGCGACCGAAAAACTGGTCGTCGAGCCGTGGAATAATAACGCCGAGCAATTGAGTGACCGTTGTGACGGGTTCGATGCGCGGGCGGCAGGTGAAGGTTCCCCGACCGACGTGAGTTGAAATGAGTCCGTTCTGTTCCAGATTGCGCAAGGCCCGGGTGACGGTGGCCATGCTGACGTTGTACTCGCGCATGAGATCGCGAACGGTGGAGAGCTTGCAACCGACAGGCAGGGTGAGGATCTTTTCCTTCAACTCGTTTTCAAGTCGGGCATATTTGGTGATGTTGGGCAAAGCGGTCGGCATGGCACATGTACCTGTTCAATCGGAACAAGAAAAATTGTATCGAATCTTTTATAATAAATCAATATATATCTACAAATTTCTAATTAATAAAAATCAATTAGACTGAATTGACATTATAATATCGATTCAATTGACTGAAAAAAGTCATATTGTATCGAAATAATGCTTGCGCCTTGAAGCGAATATCGTTAAAAATCTGATTACAGCGTTTAGCCTCACCTGCTTTCCCTTTCGAATCTGATAACTACGCTCTTATGTCACCTCACTCTATCTCTTCGGATCTACCGTTTTGCGTTGTTTCCAAGGCTTATTCTCCGGTTGGCCAGGAACCGCCGGTGGATGGGGTTCGGCATTTGGCGGAAGCGGCGCATGCGTTGAATTTGCCGGTGACCTGGATCATGGAGCCGGCCGGGGTGCGGGCGTTGCAGGGCGAATTGGCGCAGTGGCATGCTCGTTACGGCGATGAATTGGCGATGGCGTTGACTGGATTGGCTGTCGACGTGCCGAGCTACCGCCGCAGGCGGGAAGAATTGCGACAATTGTGTCCGTGGTCGGAAGTGATTGTCTCCGGGCAGGGCGGGGGGAAGTCGGAGGAGATGGTTGAGGCGTTGGAGGCGGCGGGCATCTGCGGTCACTGGGGATATTGCTGGGAGCAGACCTACGTGGATGGGATTACCGACTACGGTCATTCGCCTGGATTATTTTACATTTCAAAGAAGAGTTACAAGATGCCGCGTCCGGGTGGGGGCGGTGTTGTGGCGGTCGAGTGGTTGTCACGGGACTTGAACAAGGCGTTTTGGACCGGAAATCCGGTGCACTTTGCCGGAGAGCCGGATGCTTTCAAGGTGATGGGCGACTGGAGCGACGAGGAATCGATCCGCTATTTCCTGCACGTGGTCGGCCAATACGCCCGCAATGCGCGCGCCGGGCAACCGTTGCCTTTCGTTTTCCAGGAGGAGGCCGAGCAATTGATGGAGCGGCTGAGAGGGGTCTATGCCGGAATGTGGCCCAAGCTCATTGACTGGATTTCGGCGGCCCTGGGGCAGGTGGTGAAAAGGGGCGGCGTGCGTTTTACGACATTGCCGGAGGTGGTATCGGAGTTTGTCCGGCAGGGGGGTGAAGTGAAAGGGCGGCTTTACCGCGCAGCGGATGAAAAATTCCATGTATTGAACGATCCGCGTTTCAGTCCGCATTTACGGGTGTACGGAGCGGCGTTCCGTTTCCCGGAAGTCCTTCACTATTGCAGTTCGAATCTTTTTGCTACGTTCCGTCAGGGATCGCCGGGGCCGGTGCGGTTGATCCGTTACGACCGACAGCAAGCCTGCGATGTGTCGACGCCGCTGGAGGGTGTGACGGAGTTGCCGGTGATCGAATCGTTGCAATGGAGCGAGCAGCGGTGGCGGGCGGAGATTTCCTCAAGGGAAGAAATGCCCTATGCGCTTTGCCTGCCGATGCGGGATGGACGGCGGATCCCGGAGGATGTCCCGGTCAATGAGGATATGTGGGCGTGGGAATTGCGGATCCAAAAAGGAACGCACTATTACGAGTCTCCCGAATGAAATTGTCGTTCGCCATGAACTTGAAAAGGTGTGTGCAAAGTTTCGCCAGAATCGTTCTGGTCGGATGGTTGTCGTCGGGCTTCATTCACGTCACAGCCGCCGAGATTGTTGTGGGCATGGAGCCGTTACAAGGGCAGTGGAAGGAATCGGGGGCGGGTTGGCGAACCGCCGGTGAACGTCCGCCCGCCGGATGGTATTTGAGGTCGCAGCGCCAATTCGATCTGGGTTCCTTTTCGCTGGAGCTCAAAAAGAGCCAGGCCGATGACTTGGTGTTTGTCTATCTGAAGGATTGGCAGATTTGTCTGCGTCCGGATTCGATAACGGCGCGTTACGCGGCGTTTGAATCGGATAAATCGCCGCGTCGTGTCTGGGGGCGTTACTGGAATACAGCAACCCGTCCGTTCGACTATCGCACGGTGGAATGGAAGTCGTTTGCCGTCGAGATCGCTGACGGTGGAATCCGCATCGCGTGCGAGGGCAAGGAGCTTTTGAGATTTCGTTCGCCGGAGGAGGAGTGGGGCAACCGGGTGCGTTCGAGCGGACGGTTTGAGGCTTTCGCGCCGTACATCTATCCGGAGGGATTGGGCGGTTGTTCAGGCAGTAAACAGATATTGGTTGTTCACGGGTACGGTTCGGGTCTGGAGGTGAGGCGGTTGACGACGACGGGAACCGATGCCGGTGCCGCCGAGAATTTCTATTCGAGCGAACCGAAGCCGGAGGTCATTCCGGCGGAGGAAGACTTGCCGTTGTTCCGGCCCAAGGGAGTGCTATCCGTCGATTGGAAGTTGGAGGCAGCCGAGGCAGCGCGCATTTCGGCCCAACCGAAGGTAAACTTGTGGGAAGTGGCGATGAAGGATTTTGTCGATACGGCCCCCAACTTGAGCAAAAGCGATGCGGGGAAAAAGCCCAATAGCCAGGAATTTCCCGAAGTGATGGAGTATCGACCGGGAAGCGCGGAGCCGGGGCGGGTGCCTAACACGCTGGTGTTGCGCAAGCGGTTGAATATCCTGCCGCAGGAGGCGCGTGTCGCGTTCAATCTGGCGGAGGAGGGAATCTATACCTTGCAATTAGGCTGGGGCCATATCGGCATGGGTTGGGGGCCGAACATTATCCAGATTTCGGTTGACGAAAAACCGGTCGTGCTGGAGCAATACCGGGCGTTGATGAAATTCTACGTTTGCTCGCCGGGGATGGAGTCGATTTCCATGCGGCTGGCGGCTGGACCTCACCGGGTCGATGTGCGGTTGGTGACGGATAAGTTCGGGTTTCATTATTTGATGAAACTTCTGCGTTTCCCGATCGCTTCCCTGCGCCTGGTGAAGGGGGAGGATATTCCGTGGAAGTCGGTCAATGTCAAACAGCCGGGCGAACTGACTCAAAAGGTTCCGGCAATCGATTGCAATTTTCTGCATGGGGAATGGACCGGACCGCAATTGAATTACCGCATGACCGGATTGGCTGCGGGAACGAAATATTCGGTGGAATTGTACTTTGCTGATTTCGAGACGGATGAGAAGGGAAGTCGATTGATCGGGGTTGAACTGGGCGGCGTGGCAGTGGAGAAGTCGCTCGACATCTACGCGGAAGCGGGTTGGGGGCGGATGCTGGAGAGGAAATATGAGACGACGGCGCAGCCGGATGAAAAGTCGGGCGGCAAGATCGAGCTTCGGCTCAACGGGGTCAAGCGCAAGGCGTTGGTCAACGGGATCGTTCTTCGGAGTGCCGACGGAACGGTTGTTTTTAAGGAGAACTTCGGATGGCATCCGATGATCGAACAATTTATCGAACGCCGCGAAAACGTGGCAGGCAATCCGAGGATGGCGGGCGTGGGGATTTCGGCAGAACCGGCGAAGTGGACGCCGCAGGAACTTTTCGACGGACACAACGTTATTGCAAATCCGCATTTTTCGCTTGAGGACAAGAACCGCGCGGGAAAGCCCGCACACTGGAATTCGTTTTATGAACTGGCGGCGTGGAATCCCGAAGGCAATTTCATCGCGCTCTACCGTCCTTATGCGGGCAACGGCGATTACGCGCGGGACTCCCAGATTGGACGCGGCGAACCGGGTTCGATCCGGATCGGACACACGGACGAGAATTTCGGACTGACTTCAAATCTGGTGGTGGTCGATCCGGCCAAGCGACAGCGTTTTTCCTTTTTCGCCAAGGGCCGGGAAGGGGCCGCACCGGTTCGGGCCGCGTTGATCTGGATCGCGAAGAATATGGATGCCGAGGGGCCGTTGCCTGGGCCGCGCTTGCAAGTGCTGTCGATTGCCAGGGGCGAGCCGGTGACGCCGGACGGGGAATGGCGGGAAGTGTTCGTGGAGGCGAAGCCTTCGGCCGAAGCTATGTTTGCCCTCGCAGTGATCGATGCCGGTGGCAATAAGGGCGAATCGATGTGGGTGGATGACGCGGAGTTGAACGGCTACGGAGCCGAACCGCTGGAGTTGACCTGCAGCTTTGCCGGATTCCATCCGCGCGGCGACCGGACGTGTGTGGTCAAGTCGTTCACGGCGCAACCGGTCAAGTGGACGGTGAAACGTTCCGGTGAGGAAAAAATTCTGGCCCAGGGCGAATTGAAGGAGAGCCGTTATGAGTGGTTCTCGAAGCGGTATTATTTCCCGCTGGAACTTGGCGTCCTCTCGCAACCGGGGGAATACCGCGTGGAAATAGCGCAGGGAACCGCAAGTGCTTCGGAGAAAATCCGTGTGAGCGCCGAGGTTTATCGGGAGCTGACATTGACGATGTTGCAGGCTTTGCACAGCCGCCGGTTTACAGGGGCGGTGGAAAATGTGCGGGATCCGCAATTGCTCGATTATGCCGCCGTGGTGAAGACTTATCCGGACGATCGTTTTTGTACTTACGAACCGTTTCTGAGCCGGCAGCGGGTCGATTTCACGGGAGGCTATTACGATGCGGGAGACGAAATCCAGCATGCGGAGTTCTGGCCCGCAGTGGTTGCGGCGACGCTCGACGCGGTGGGGCATGCAGACGGGGACAAGGAACTGCAGGCGAGGGCCGTTGCGGAAGCCGACTGGATTGCCGCCGGATTTTACAAGTTGGCGCGCGAGGACGGGACGCTTTATACGACATCGAAACCACAGGGTTTCAGTCTCGATAACATTCCGCTCTATTCGTTCGATCCAGTCGCGGCGACGCCGTACAACGTGACGCAGGTGGCGGGCGCGGCGGCGATGATGGCTCATGCCCTTCGGCAAAAGAATCCGGCCTTGAGCCGCCGTTATGTCGAGATGGCCGAGAATAATTACGACGCCTCGAAGGCGTGGAAAGTGGTGGAGGGCGCAGGCGACGTGGGAGCGAAGGAAATTTCGGCGGCGGCCAAGGCGCTCTGGGCCGAGATGTATTTGAACGGTCTATCGAAAAAGGCGGACTATGCGGCGCGGATGTCGAAGAGCGCGGAGGTGCTGGCGAAGGGGTTGAAGAACCGCGCGTATGCCGATTTGTCGGAGATGTTCGAGGCTGCGAGTGAGAATGGCGCGGCGCTTCAGGATTGTGTGTGGGTGCCGGTTCTGTTCGCGAGGGAATATCCCTCGCACCCGGCGGTGCCCGCGTTGAAGGAAGGGCTGAGGGCGTTTGCCGATCATGTCGCGGGTCTGAGCGCCGAAACGGTTTGGGGTCAGGCCTTGGCGATGAATGGCGTGAGCGACAAGGAAGCGCCGCGCCGTTACCCGGGCGGACAACGGCAGGGAGGCTATTGGCCGATGCTGGCGTATTCGCTGGCGGAAGTGGGAATGCTGCTGGAAGACGAGAAGATCATTCATCTGGCCGAACGACAATTGCAGTGGTGTTTGGGCCGGAATTTCGCGGACTTGTCGATGGTGCAGGGAATTGGCTCCCGGTATATTGAAGGGGGCGATTTGTTGAGCTGGCAGGATGTCTATTTCAATCACTGGCTCAAGACGCCGGGTCAGGCGATGATTATTCCCGGCAACGTTCCGACGGCGGAGTTCCGCGATGTGGGCGATGGGAAAACCTCGGCGCGTGAAGTGGAAAGAATTCTGCCCGTTCCTTATATTTTTCCGGCGGGATACGGTATCCTGCCCCGGCAGCCGTGCTACGGGACTCGACCGGGATTGCATCCCAGCGCGAGCGAAGCGTATTTGCCGCAGATCGCCCAATTTACCCTTGCTGCAGCCAGTGTGAATGCAGCGTTGAAATCATTGGAGAAGAAATAATGAACAACATCGGCGTTTGGTTCTGCTGGACGGAGATGGGTGCTGGAGAGGATGATATATGAAGATGAAAGGCTGCTTACTGGTCGCAACGTGCCTTGTTGCCGGATTGTTAAACGGTCGCGCGCAAGCGTCCTCCAGCCTCCCGACGATGGTGCCGTTGCAGGGGCAATGGGTCGCCACGGAAAAAGGGTGGCAGACCAGTGGCGAGCGGCCTCCGGCTGGATGGTATTTACGCTCGCAACGGCAGTACGATCTGGGCTGCTTTTCGTTTGAAATCAAAAAGAACCAGCCGGATGACCTGGTGTTTGTTTATTTGAAGGACTGGCAGATTTGCCTGCGGCCCGACTCGGTGACGGTGCGTTATGCGGCGCTCATTACCGGAAATTTTCGCGGCGTGACGTTGGGCAGGCCCTGGGGCTCGTACTGGTATACGGCTACCCGACCGCTGTCATTCCGTTCGGGCGACTGGAAGGCTTTCCAAATCGAACTGGTTGACGGCGGGATTGTCGTCCGCAGCGGAAAAGACGAACTCGTCCGGTTTTCTTCGCCCGAAAAAGAATGGGGCGAACGGGTCCGCAAGAGCGGGCGTTTTGCGGCGTTCGAGCCGTATGTTTATCCGGAGGGATTGGAAGGGTATTCGACCGAGAAGCAGGTGTTGATTGTCCATGCCTACGGCAAAGGGTTGTCTTTGCGGAAGGTGTCGGTGGATGGCAAGGATGCCGGTGCAGCGGAAAATTTCTATGCTGCCAATGGAAAGGCCAAGGCTGAAGCGATCCCGGCAGAGGAGGATTTGCCGCTGTTGCGGCCGCAGGGCGTGCTCGATGTGAATTGGAAGCTGGAAGCGGCGGAATCGGCGCGGATCGAAAAACACGCGAAGGTCTCCGAGTGGAAAGTTTCGTCCGGTGATTTCGTCAAGACCTCGGATGAAGGGGCGGTGGCTTATCCCGAGATCATGGAGTATGGTGTCGGATTGGCGCAACCGGGCAAGGTGCCGCAATGTCTGCGCTGGCGCGTGCGCTACAAGACGTTGCCGCAGGAATGCCGCTTCGCCTTCAATCTGGCTGCCGAGGGCGTTTATACTTTTCAACTGGGCTGGCAGAATATGGGGATGGGTTGGGGGCCGGACATTCTGGAGATTTCGGTGGACGGCAAGCCGGTGGTGCTTGAGGAGTACCGGGCGTTGATGAAGTACGAGAGTTGTTCGCCGGGGATGGAATCGATCCCGATGAAACTGGCGGCGGGCGCGCATCGCATCGACGTGCGTTTGGTCACAGATCGTTTCGGAAATCATGTGCTGATGAAGTTGCTCAAGTTTCCCGTCGGTTCGGTTCGCCTTGTCAAGGGCGAGGATATTCCGTGGAAGACCGTGGATATTCGCAAGCCCGGTGAGGCGACACAGAAAAGTCCGGCGACCGAAGATCCGTTTACATACGGCGAGTGGAACGGGCCGGAGTTGAACTACCGCATGACGGGATTGGCGGCGAATGGCGCGTACACGGTGAAATTGTATTTTGCCGATTTCGAAACGGTGGACAAGGGGAGCCGTGTGATGAGCGTATCGGTCAACGGCAAGACCGTCGAAAAGGCGCTCGATATTTTTGCAGAAAAGGGATGGGGAGCGCTTTTGGAAAAAAGTTATGCAGCGACCGCCTCGCACGATGGGAAAATCGAAATTCGTTTGCTCGGCGGACGGCGCAAGGCGGTGGTCAACGGCATCCGCGTGTTCGACGCCAAAGGAGCCGAGGTGTTCAAGGAGAACTTCGGCTGGCATCCGTCGATACCGCAGTTCATTAAAAGGATGCAAGACAAGATCGCGACTCCCCGATTGAGCGAAGAGGCGGTCTCCGCCGAGCCGCCCAAGTGGACGCCGCAGGAAGTTTTCGACGGTCACAATGTCGTGGCCAATTCGCATTTCTCTCTGGCCGATTCCGAGCGCGAAGGCAAACCAGGTTACTGGTATTCGTTCCGGGAGCTGATCGGGAAAAAGATCGGCAAGATCAATTTTGTCGAGGCCTACCGGCTGCATCCCGGCTCGGGTGAATATGCGTTGGACGGTAAGGTGGGACGCGAACATCTCGGCGCGTTGCGCATTGGAAAAATCGAAGAGGATTTTGCGTTGACGTGCAATCTGCTCATTGTCGATCCGTCGAAGCGGCAGCGTTTCTCGTTCTTTGTCAAAGGGGAGAAAGGCGCGGCTCCGGTGCGGGCGTCGATTGTCTGGCTCGCGCATAATCGCGATGCGGAGGAGAACGGAGTGAATGCGCCGCTGCATGGGCCGCTTCTTCAGAAGATGGGTATCGCGCAGGGACAGTCCGTGATTCCTGACGGTGACTGGAAAGAAGTTTTCGTCGAGGCCAAACCTCCGAAGGAAACGATTTACGCTCTGGTAGTGGTCGAGGCGGAGAAAAATGGAAGTGCGTCGATCTGGGTCGACGATGCGGAGTTGAACGGCTACGGAGCCGAGCCGCTTGAGATCACCCGTTCGTTTCTCGGTTTCCACCCGCAAGGGGACAAGACGATGGTCGTGAAATCGTTTTCCAGCGATCCGGTTTCCTGGCAGATCAAACGCCTGGGTGGAAACGACGTGGTGGCACGTGGCGAGATCAAGGAGAGCCAGTATGAGTGGTTTTCCAAACGCCATTATTTTCTGCTCGACGCATCGGCGTTGAAGGAGCCCGGAGACTATTCCGTTGTCGTCACGCAGGGGAAAACGACTGTGACCGATACGATCAAGATCGATGCCGGGGTTTATCGCGGGTTTGCGCTTACGATGATGAACGCTCTGCGCGCGCGCCGGATCAATTGCGAGATCGAGAACGTGCGCGATCCGGAAATGCTCGATTACGCCGCGGCGGTGAAGGTGCTTCCCGAGAATCGTTTTGTATCCAACTACGAGCCGTTGTGCAGCCGCGAACGGATCGATCTGACGGGCGGCTATTACGATGCGGGCGACGACATCGTGCATACCGAGTTCTGGCCCTGTGTCATGGCAGCGACGGTCAATGCCGTGGCCAGCGCGGACAAAGACAAGGAATTGCGGGAGAAATCGGCGTCCGAGGAAAACTGGATACTCTCGTCATTTCAGAAATACACGCTCGACGACGGCACGCTCATTGCCAGTTGCAAACCCCAGGCTTATCTGCTCGACAACGTGCCTCTTTATTCCTACGACCCGATTGCCGGGGAATCGCACAATGTGACGCAAACGGCAGGGACGGCGGCGATGGCCGCGTATGCCGTGCGTGATACGAATCCGGCGCTGAGCCGCCGTTACGTGGAAATCGCCGAGGAAAATTACAGGGCAACGGAATTGTGGAAGGTGATCGACGGCGCGCGTGAAATCGGGCCGAAGGAAACGTCCGCCGCCGCCAAGGCGCTCTGGGCCGAAATGTATTTGAACAAACTCACGCGGTCGGCGGAGTATTCGTCGCGCATGGCCAAGAGCGCGGAGACATTGGCCAGGGGCTTGAAGAATCGCTCGTATGACCGGTTGCTGGAGATGTCGACGTTCCAAGGATCGCAAGATAATGGCGGAGTTTTGCAAGATTGTGTCTGGGTGGCCGTTCTTTTTGCGAGGGAATATCCAGATCATCCAGCCACGGCGCAGCTCAAGGAAGGACTGAGAGCGTTTGCCGATCACGTGGCACAACTGAGTGCGAAAAGCGTTTGGGGACAGTCCGCCGCCCTCAACAGCCCGGAGGGTCTGTCGTGCCGATTCCCTGCTTATGGTGGTTACTGGCAGGGATATTGGGCGATGCTGGCCCATAACCTGGCCCAGGTGGGAATGCTGCTCAAGGACGAAAAGATTATTCGTCTGGCCGAGCGGCAATTGCAGTGGTGCCTGGGGCGTAACATGGCTGATGTGTCGATGGTGCAAGGGGTCGGTCATTACATCATCGGAGGTAGCCTGTCGTATACCCGCGATGTCTATTTCAATCACTGGTTGAACAGTCCGGGACAGGATATGATTATTTCTCCGGGACAAGTTCCTTCGGCGGGATTCCGGGATGTGGGCAATGGAAAATTACTTTCGGAGAGCGGGGCCAAGCGCCACATTCCGATGCCCTATCTTTTTCCATCGGGATACTGCATTCTGCCGACTCGCTCTTATTATGGAACGCAACCGGGGCGGTTCCCGGTTCCGAGTGAGGATTACCTGCCCTTGGTGGCGCAGTACAATCTCGCGGCATCCAGCGTGTACGCCGCATTGAAATCACTGGAGAAGTAACCATGAGCGACCCGATGCATTGGAAAAGCGGACGAGTGGGCGAATGTGGATTCACATTGATGGAACTGCTGGTTACCGTGGCGATCATAGCCACGCTGGCGGCGTTGTTGCTCCCGACGGCGATGAAGCAGATTCACCGGGCGCAGATGGCCGCGTGCTCGGGAAATCTGCGGCAGATCGGGGCGGGAGTGATTTTGTACGCGAGCGAGCACGATAATAATTTACCGTATGGCAAGGAAAGTAATCTGGCCTGGAGTGATGGCAGCGTTGTGGGTGCCTATGTAGGTTGTCCATCGGCTTCGGTGGGCAAGATGCGCAGTACGGGTCGTGTCTTTGTTTGTCCGGGAGCCGCTTCGGCAGACAAGGATAATGGAAGTTACGTGGCCAACCGCTATCTCATGCCTGTGACGCCCAATTCCAGCGGGATTGTGCAAAGCCAGGTTAAAATGTCGTCGGTAAGGGTTCCTGCGCGAACGGTGTTGATGCTGGAAGGGTACATGGCCACGGGCGGTATCCCCATGGAATCGTGGGGCCAGTTCGCGGCTTCTTCGTGGCATGGGCCGGGACGCATGCCACATGGGCCGACGCCGCCGAAGTATATCGAAAAGGCGACAATCGGAGACACGATGAACATCCTCTTTGCCGATGGTCATGTCGAAGCGGGAACGTTGAAAAAAGCTCCCTCGAGTTCGGACAATCTGATGTCTCCGGATTTGATCCGGGACAGTTTGCTCGGTGCGGATGTCACGTATGCGTTATCGCCGTGAGATCGATTTCCTGAAGACCGGTGCGTTGCAGTGAGGAGTGCAAGACGCGTCCATCCTTGCGGACGAAGGAGGTTTGCAGGCCGTAGAGAGTTTCCTTCCCATCCGACAGGCGCGCGAATAACGCGTAGGCATCGGTTTCGAATCCACGCCAGGCGTTGATCGAATTGCGGTGCATGACGTGGCCATCGGCGTAACGATTGATCCAGAGCGACCAGAGGGCGTTGCCGATCTGGAGGGATAATTCCCATCCGTTTTCGGAGTTGTGCCACGAGGCGTTGGAAAAAGAGCCGCCTGTCAGGAGGCCGAGCTTTTGCCGCAACACAGGACTGGTTGTTCTCCAGTGGAGACAATGACCTTCGAGCGAACCAATCGGTTCGCCGTGGTTGAAGGCATCCGGCTCGCAGACGTCACCGAGGATGGCGCTCTGGACGGAAAGTTCCGCGGGACTGTCGGCGAAGAATTTCAACCGGCAGAGTTCGCCGCTCTCGTCCAGAACCGCTTCCTGTTCAGTCGCGGCGTTCTTTTCAAGAGAGCGGGCGGTGTGGAAGAGACTCTCGAAACGTTGCGGCTGGTGGGATTCGAGATCGTCCCAGATGACGACGGCTTCGCCTTCCAGAACAAAGAACCAGCGCAGGCTGCGGGCGAGCGCTCCGCCGCTGAGGGGAAGGGTGTCGACTTGTAGGACTTCCAGTTGGTTTGTCCGGTTGTGCTGGAGAAAACGGCCAGTGACCGGCAATCCCTCGACCTGCATGCGGGGGTTGTTGGCGGGGGCCAGTTCGGGCACGTAGGCGACATTGTGCGCGTGCGGGGACGAATAATAATGGGTGTATTCGGGTGCGCTGTACTTGCAGGTGCCGGCATCGTCGGCCCAAATGACGCCGTTTTGTTGAAGGATGAAACTCCCGGCATCAAGGTGGTTGTGGTTCCAGAATTCCCCTGCGCGAACGGTTACGGAGAGTTTTTCGTTGCCGAGAAAAGCCAGCCCTGAAACCGGAAAGATTCGGCGCGGAGACTGGGAGGCGTTTTTTGGAGGAGAGGAGTGGAGAGAGTCTGCGGATTCCGGCGTCCACATGAGGAATTCAAAAACGTTGAACGGACGCGGTTTCAATTCATGTGCCAGGTGGAGGAAGGCGGCGTTATCGGCCAGACGCGCGAGCGGGTGCCACACTTCCGAGCGGATTTGGTAGGTGAGAGGAATGTCGCCGAAGCGTTGCGGTTGCCAGCGACCGTCTTTGCCGCGCAGGAAAGCGTGGCTGTACCATTCGGTCAGCCCGCAACATTGTTCACGACTGATCCAGCGCGGGATCACCTGGCAGTCGGGAAGGAGAAAGGCGAGTTCGAGTGGGCGGAACAGGGCGTATTCCCCGTAGGCGAAACTCTCCAGATAGTCGCCTTCTTTTCCGAAATTGGGCTGTTTGCGCCAAGCTGTGTTGCCGGGATACTGGAACCATTCGTCGAGGAGGGCGGCGAGCCGAGTGGCTTCGGTCTTGTTGCCGAGGAGTGCCTCGGTGATAGCCGCGCCACCGACAATGACCGACCACCAGTTATGTCCCATCGTGTCGAGGGAATGAATCCGGGTCTCGGGCTGTGTCCAATCGGCACGGATCGGGTCGCAACATTTTTCCTGAAGAAAGCGTGCGACGGCAGAGCGGTCGCACTTGAGTGGGGAATTCCAATGCGCAGTGAAGGCGAGACTGAGTCCGATGTCGGCTGTCCAGAGATCGGATTTCCACGGAGGATTGTTGTGCTGGGCTCCGAAGACGAGTTCGTCGAACCCGAGGGTGAACTGGACGATTTGCTGGGCGATTCGCCAGATTTCGTTCGGGATTGGAATCTCCAACTGATGCGCCAGGACGAGAATCATGAGTTCCTCGTTGAGCACGCGGAGGGAATTACCGATGCGGAAGAGTTTGGAGCCGCCTTTTTTCCCCGCTTCGCGTTCGAGTTGGAGACGGTCGAGCAGGCCCTCCTTGCTGAGAGTACGGCAGACTTCGCGCACCCGTTCGGCGAGCACCTCGCGCCCCTGTGTTGCGAGCCATTTTTCCGTTTCCGGTGCGGGCGAGATGATTTTCGATTGAAGAAGAGAAGTGGTCATGGCGAGATTTGATTCCTGGCAGCCTGCTACGGCATTCTAACGGTGCCGGGAAGCATTTTCTGCATAGAGCGCATCGATCAGTTTCAAGCTTTGCAGAGCGGTGTCGAGCGGAACCGGCGAGGGTTCGCCGCGTTCGCAACGGCCCAGCAGGTCGACGAGCATCTCGGTGCGGTAGTCGTTGTCGGAGGCCGGGAAAGGAAATTCCTCCACGGTTTTGTCGGCGTGGACAAAGGTCAGGTTGCTCTTGTGCAGGCGGATGATGCCGTTCTCGGTCATCAGTTCAAAGGAGAAGCCGCGACCTGCCGAGGGGTGGCAATAACCGCACTCGACTGCCGCAACGGCTTGTCCGCAACGCAGCCAAAGCGCCGAGAAATCCTCATAGTCGGCCTGGAACCACGGTTGAGCCAGGATGCCGTGTTCGAAAACGGGCTGGAGTCCCCAGTAGTGCAACGTGTCGAGGGCGTGAATGCCGACGTTGAGAATGCAGCCACCGCCGGTTTCCGAACGGTGCAACATCCACGGGCTATGCATGGCCGGATAGCGGTCGAGAGGGCCGGGAAAATATTCGAGCTTGAGCCAGCCGAGTCTACCGAGCCTGTCATGGCGTACCCAGTCGTTGACCAGTTGCACGGCTGGATGCCAGCGGAAACAGAAAGCGACCGAGCCGAAGAGGTTTTTCCCGGAGGCAAGGGCCACCAGTGGTTCGATGTCGGTGGCGGTTTGGGCCGAGGGCTTTTCGATGAGGAAGGGAATATTGCGGTCGATGACGAGCTTGAGCAATTCGGGCATGCGGCGCGGAGGTCCCATCACAATGGCGAAATCGGGGTGCGTTTCATCGAGGAGTTTGACCGGATCGGTGAGCACTTCGCGGTTGAGGCGCGCGGCTTTTTTGG
>DBTH01000183.1:14876-20693 GCA_002306945.1 Methylacidiphilaceae bacterium UBA1321
CCCGACGAGCCGGTGCCCCAGTTTTTCGACGTTGCCGGTGTAGATGGGGGAGTGGAAATGGCCGGTGCCAAGGGTAACAATTTTCATAGATCGGTTAGAATATATTGTGAAATGTGAGGGGTGGAAAATCGTCGGTGCGGAATGGAACGGCGGGCAACCCGGCCTTGTTGTAGAGATTGCAGGTGGGGTTGTCAGCCCAGGCGTAACGGACGGCAAGCGGAGCCGGAACTTCGGGAGACGAAACGACAACGGTATCGTTTTCGATTCTGGCGTTGGCCCACTTCCATTGACGATCTTTGCCACAGATGGCGAACCCTTCCAACTCGCTTTTCGGAGTGTTTCGTTTAAGCGGTACGACGGTTTCCGGAGCGAGGGTTCGTGGCGTATAGCTAGCGGGCAGGGGCTTCGCCACAAGACCGCCATCCGTCTGCGTGAAGCGTATGCGGACTTGATTCTTTTCGATGGCAAACGATTGGTAGATCGGCCCGGAGAAGGGGATTTTTACTCCATAAGTGTTGGCCAGCGCCACGGATGCCAATCGTTCGGCCGCATCCCGTTTATTGCGGGGATGAACGTCGCCCTCTTCACCGATGTCGATGAGGATGGCTTGACCGGTGTGTTTGAGACTGAGCGCGGAGGTTTGAGCTTCACGCAATTCTGCCCAGGTGCTTTCTTGCGGTGCGTCTTTTTTCGGACGATAGTTTGCCAGTTGGCAAAAATAGAACGGGAAATCTCCCTGGCTCCAGCGGGTTCTCCAGTCGTTGATCATTAGCGGAAAGGCGGTGCGGTACTGCCACGCGCGGTCGCCATTGGCTTCGCCCTGATACCAGACGACGCCGCGTATGGCATAGGGAATGAGAGGTTGGATCATTCCGTTATAGAGATGACTTGGCAGAAATTGATGGCCGGGAATATTCCGGGGTTGGACGGGACAGGCGGTTCTGCCGATTTCGGATAAGGCCGGGAAGGTGAATTCCGTGCGGGCCATCCATTCGCCGGAAAGTGAAAACTGGCCGGCGCGGAACGACCGGGTTGTTCCCTCAATGGCCGCTCCGGTATCGGGGGTGAAAACGCGCATGGCGAGAACGTTGACGCCCGTCTTGACTCGTTCGGCGTCTACTTTGTATTTGCGTGTTTGCTTGTAAGGCATGGCGGTGGTGGTCTCGCCGATTTTTTCCCCGTTCCAGTAGACGACTTCAAAGCCGCGAATGGAACCGAGGATGAGATCCACATTCTGGCCTGACTTTTCGGATGGAATCAAGACCTTGAACTGAAGCCAGACGGCGCCGGTATCGGGAAGCCCCTGCAGGGCGAAATTTCCGGGAAGCGTGACTTTTTTCCACTCCTGCGATTCTTCCGCCGGTTTCAGATATTCCCGAATGTTCGCTGGAGGATTGTCCTGCCGATGGTATTTCGATTCCCAGGCGGTGTATTGTTTTTGAAAAGCGCGCACTTTTTCCGGAAGGGAGATTTCTTCTTCAAACGACCAGTCGGTGGTGTCCTTCAGGCTGGCATTGGTGTTGAGCGCTTCGCGGCTTGTCCAGGCTTCGCAGGGAGAACCGCCCCAAGTGGCGTTGATGAGGCCGACGGGTTGCTGAAGGGTTTGCTGGAGTTTTCGGCCGAAAAGATAACCGACGGCGGTGAAATGGCCCGCGGTCTCGGGCGAAGCAAGAACCCACTGTCCTTCGACGTCGTCCTTGGGCGCAAGCGAACTGACTCCTTTGACCTTGAAATGACGGAGAAGGGGATTGGCCGACGAGGCGATGTCTTCCTTGCCATGATCGGTTTTATCGAGCGTGAATTCCATGTTCGATTGTCCGGAGCAAAGCCAGACTTCCCCGACGAGGACATCCTTGACGACGATCTTGTTTTTTCCTTCGACGACGAGTTCGTGCGGTCCTTGCGCCTTGTCGTGGAGATCGAGATTGACGCGCCATTTCCCACTGGCCGGAGTTCGGGTCTGTTCTTTCGAATCCCCGAGGTGGACCGTGACTTTTTCACCCGGATCGGCTTTCCCCCAGATGGGAACCTTCGAGGTTTTTTGCAGAACAGCGTGGTCGGACAGAATGGTGGGCAGCGAGACATTGGCCAGAACTGCGGCAGGCACTGACGAGAGCAGGAGTATGCCGAAGGCCAGTTGGACGAACGTGCCATTCGGTAAAAACCGGGGGACGGGAACGGCGTTTCGTTTCATCGCGGTTACTTTCCGAGTACTGAATCGAGGGAAATCGAGCGTTTTTCGCGTGAAGAGAGCAGCGCCGCCTCGATCATGCCCACCAGCAAAAGTCCCGCTTCACCGGGAAACACGACCGGCTTGATCCCGTGGATCGCGTCGCAGAATTGGCGGATGAGGATCGTCGCGCTCGATTCGCTGGTGAGGAGTTCGACCGGAGTCGTCACGCGCTTGACCATCCGAAAGGCTTCCTTGTCGGTGAGGATCAGATTGCCCAGGGTGCCGTGAAGAACGATGCAATCGCGGTGGGAGGAGGCGTAACTGACGGTGACGTTGGCGCTGCCTTTGTCGTAATCAATGAGGAGCGAGGCGGTGTCCTCAATGCCGAATTGACTCTTGATGCAGCGCACCGAGGCGGAAATCTCCCGGGGCTGGCCGAGAACGGCATTGGCGCAGTCGAGCATGTGGATGCCGATGAGATTGAGACAACCGCCGGGGACATTCTTCGGGTCGGAACGCCACGTTCCGGCGTTTCCGGCTGACAACCCGCCGTCCGATCCCATGTGAGCGGTGACGAGCGTGATGTCGCCGATGTCACCGCGCCGGGCGAGTTCGAGACCGGACGCGACGGAGGGCCGGTAGCGGTATTCATGGTTGACCTGAAGAACGCGCCCCGTCTTGCGGGCGAGCTCGATGGCTTCGCGGCATTCGGCGGTCGTATTGCAGAGGGGTTTGGTGACGGCCATGTGGAGGCCGGCGGCAACGGCTTCGCGGATGTTGGGTAGATGAAAGGGATTGGGTGTGCCGATGAATACGGCATCGACCTGATGATGTTCGAGAAGCTGTGCGAGACTGGCGTAAGTGGGGACTTTGGCCTTTTCGGAAAACGAATCCCTCGCCTTGTCGGAAGGGTCCACTCCGCCGACGAGTTGAGCGTCGGGGACGGTTCTGATGCCGGGGAGATAATGCCAATCGTTGATGCCCTTCAGACCGATGAAAGCGATGCGCATGGGAGAGAGAGAACTCATAATGTAGAAGTATAATATTTATGTATCGATACGCAATATAATTCTTCGCATTAGAGCAAATTAAGAAGATTTCCCATCCTGTAAAAAAGAACATTGACAAATGTATAGATACAATTAAAATTTGTTGCGATAAGTGTAGCGGAAGCGCCACCAACTTCGGCTCAGCGGTTTCATTAAAGACTTTCCAAGGTATATCTCCATGCAACTCATCGATTGGATCATTCTTTTCGTCCCGATATTGGCCCTTGTCGCCGTGGCGGTGTTTACGCATCACTACATGAAAAGCGTGGCCGATTTCATGTCGGGCGGGCGACTCGCCGGGCGTTATCTGCTGGCGGTGGCATCGGGAGAATTGGGTGCGGGAGCGGTGGTGTTTGTCTCGACCTTCGAGGTGATCTATCAATCGGGGTTTGCTCTGGGCTGGTGGGGGAAGCTGGTGACGCCGATCAGCATTGCCATTGCGATTAGCGGATTTGTGATCTATCGCTACCGCCAGACGCGCGTGATGACGCTGGCGCAATTTTTCGAAGTGCGCTACAGCCGTTCGTTCCGGCTTTTTGCGGGCGGGTTGGCTTTTGTGGCGGGGATTTTGAATTTCGGCATCATCCCGTCAGTGGGGGCGCGGTTCCTGGTTTATGTGCTCGGATTGCCAGCGGAACTGCATTTGGGCGCGATGACGTTGCCGACCTATATTCCCCTGATGGGGCTGTTCCTGACGATCACGGTGATCCTGACGATTTCCGGTGGTTTTCTCACCGTCATGCTGACCGATTGTCTGGAGGGGATTTTTTCGCAATTGAGCTACATCATCATCATTCTGGTGCTGTACGCCTCGTTTTCCTGGCCGCAGTTGTCGCACACGCTGGTCACCCGTCCGGCGGGGCAATCGTATGTCAATCCGTTCGATGTTGGCGACTTGAATGACTTCAACATCAGCTACGTGGTCATGACGTTTTTCACCGGGATCTACGCCACCATGGCGTGGCAGAATTCGGGCGCGTACAATACGGCGGCGCTCAATGCGCACGAATCGCGGATGGCGCGGTTGCTGGGGCGGTGGCGTGAATATGGCAAGGGGTGTTTGATCACGCTGCTGGCGATCTGCGGGATCACGTTTTTGCAGAACGCCGATTTTTCAGTTCAGTCCGAACATGCGCGTTATCTGATCAGCCAGATCAGCGAGCCGCAGATTCAATCGCAGATGCGCATTCCGATAGCGATTTCGGAGATGTTGCCGACCGGCGTCAAAGGGCTGCTCTGCGCGGTGTTGCTGATGGGAATTTGCGGTGGGGATTCGACCCATTTGCATTCGTGGAGCAGTATTTTGATCCAGGATGTTTTTCTGCCGTTGCGCAAGAAGCAACTGACGCCGCAGCAGCATATCAGGTGGTTGCGGATCGCGGTGATCGGGGTGGCGCTTTTCGCGTTCCTGTTCGGGTCGTTGTTCCGGCAGACCGAATATGTGGCGATGTGGTTTCAGGTGACGACGGGGATATTTGTCGGTGGCGCGGGATCGGCCATCATTGGCGGACTTTACTGGAAGAAAGGGACGGCACAGGGTGCGTGGGCATCGATGGTAATCGGTTCGCTGCTCTCCTTCGGAGGCATCATGGCCCGGCAATGGTACGGGAAGGAATTCCCGATGAACGGGACGCAGATTTACTTTACGGCGAGCCTGATCGCGGTGGCCATCTATATCATTGTCTCCCTGCTGACCTGCCGGGAGAATTTCAACATGGACCGGATGTTGCACCGTGGGCCTTACGCGATTGCCGGCGAGGAGGAGAAAAAACCGCAGCGTAAATTCTCCCTGGGCAAACTCGTTGGATTTGATGAGAACTTCAGCCTGGGCGACAAGTGGATCGCGGGTTGGCTGATGGGATGGGGGGTGCTGATGGTGGTGGTGATCGTATCCGGGACGATCTGGAACATGATTTCACCGTGGTCGACGACGGTTTGGGCCGGTTATTGGCATGTGGTGGCGATCATTATCCCGCTGGTCTACGCGATCATTACCGGTATTTGGTTTACCTGGGGCGGTGTTCGCGATATCCGCGATTTGTTTGCGCGAATGAAGAATGCCAACATCAATCACCGGGATGACGGAACGGTGGTCAATCACCAGAACCTCGCCGATGTGGTCGATCCGAAAGCGACTGCAGCGGCGTCCAACGGCAGCAAAGCTTGAAAAGGCTCCGTGTAGCCAGGTTATTCGGGCGGGATGGAACTGCTGTTGCGCTCGACCAGTTGCACGGGCAGGACGACCTGTTCGGCGGGGCTGGTTTTGCCGGAGGAGATCTGCCGGAGCACGATTTCGGCGGCGCGGCGTCCAATTTCCTCCAGGGGCTGAATGATTGAGGTGAGAGAAGGTTCGCACAGGCGGCTGATTTCGAGGTCGTCGAAACCGACCAGGGAGAGATCGTTGGGAACCGAGACGCCCTGACGCTGGCATTCGAAGAGGAGGTTGAGGGCGATGCGGTCGTTGGCGGCGAACACTCCCGTGATTTTGGGCGTCAGGTTGCTCAATTTGCGTACGGCGGCGCGCACGACGGTCGGGTTGTGGCCGGAACCGGGGAAAACGAGTCGCTCGACGTGGCAATTGCGCGCCTGAAGAAA
>DBTH01000101.1:0-253 GCA_002306945.1 Methylacidiphilaceae bacterium UBA1321
TGACTTTCTCCGCCGTGGAGAAGCCGGGTGCGAAGATGAGGCCGAAGATTTCTTGTTTGGTGAGCTGTTGCTTTTCACTGATGATTCCTTTTTCGATCGCTTTCTTGAGAATGCGTTCTTCGTTGAGGCCGGCGCCGTCATCGGTGATCTGGATGACGATGTTGCCGCCCTGGTGGAAGGCGTTGAGGTGGAGGGTGCCCATGGCGGGCTTGCCGTTGGCGACGCGGACGTCGGGCATTTCAATGCCGTGGTC
>DBTH01000101.1:535-1054 GCA_002306945.1 Methylacidiphilaceae bacterium UBA1321
ACCATGTGGATGAGCGGATCGCCGAGTTCCTCGGTGATGGTGCGGTCCAGTTCGGTGTCTTCGCCGGAGAGTTTGAGTTCGATTTGCTTGTGGAGCTTGGTCGAGAGATCGCGCACCAGGCGGTTCATCTTCTGGAAGGTGGCGCGGATCGGAACCATGCGCATCGACATGGCGGTGCGCTGGAGGTCGTTGACGATGCGGCCAAGGTGGGACATGTTGCGGGTCAGACGCGGACATTGCAGGGCGCGCAGGTCGGGATCTTGCGCCACCATGGATTGGGCGATGACCATTTCGCCGACGAGATCGACCAGGGAGTCGAGTTTGTCGGTGTCGACCTTGACGACGGTATTGTTGGTCTTGGCATGGGCGTGATCGCCTTCGCCACCCTTGGCCGCGGCGACGGCGGCGTTGGCCTTGGCGGCGGGTTCTTCGCCGGACGCACCATGTTCTTCTTCGTGGTGCGGCTCGGTCGGAGCCGGGGTTGGCGCAGTGGCAGAAGCGGGCGCGGACGCAGTCTCG
>DBTH01000101.1:1299-3916 GCA_002306945.1 Methylacidiphilaceae bacterium UBA1321
GGCAGAGGCGGGCGCGGACGCAGTCTCGACGGGAGTTGCGGCAGCGGGAGCAGCGGTTTCCGCAACAGCGGGTTTGCTGGCGGCGACGGGCGCGGGAGCCGTTGCGGGCACTTTATTGTCGATGACGGTGCGAACGTAGTAGATGAGTTGGGCGACCGGCTTGATGATGGCCTGGCGCGGGGCGCCGCCGGTGACCTGGGCTTCGAGTTCGTTGACGTATTCGCGCAACATGTCGCCGCCCTTGAGGACGACGTCGATGATGGTGGCGTTGACGTCGCGGCGACCGTCGCGAACCAGGTCGAGGAGGGATTCCAGCTCGTGGGCGAGGCGGTTCATCGGCTTGAGATTGAGGAAGCCGGCGGCTCCCTTGAAGCTGTGGAACGCGCGGAAAATGGAGTCGAGGGTTTCCTTGTGCTTGGGGTTGTCCTCAAGGACGAGAGCGCCCTGTTCGACGTTTTCGAGGTGCTCGTGGGATTCGCTGAAGAACTCCTTGAGGAGGTCGAATTCGATGGCCTCGTCGAGGATCAGCGGCATTTCGTCAAATACCGGAGCGGGCGCAGCGGCAGCGGCTGGAGCCGGTTCGGTTGCAGGCGCAGGAGTCGCGACGGGCGCAGGTTCGGCGGCTTTTTCCGTCACAGGAACTGGCGCGGGAGCGGGGGTCTCGACAGCGACGGCGGCGGGGGCCTGTTCGGCAGGTTTGTCCCCGGTTTCGGGAGTGGAAGCGGATACCCCTTCGGCCGCGACGGCCGCAGCCGGAGTGTCCTCTGGGGTGAAAGGAAGGTCAGGATTGAGACGGATGTTTTTGAGAAGGGCGATGCGCTGCTTGATGAAATCGAGATCTTCAGCCGCGAAGAAGGCGCGCTTGTCCATATTGGCCTCGATGTGGGCTACGGCATCAAAGGCGGCGGCGTGGAACGACTTGAGGGACTCTTCGTCCTTGGTTTTGTCGCGAAGGTTGGCGAAGAGTTCGCGGATCGGCAGCAAACCCTGGTCGGAATTCGGCTCAGCCAGCACAACTTCGGTCGCGAGGTTATCGAGCCAACGGTCTATTTTCGAAAAGTCTCTCTCATCCATAGAAATCCTTGGGGTGGGACCGTCCTTCACGGTGCGATCCAATATGTAATCAGCCTTTCGGTAAGAAATTGCCGGAGTTTAGAAATCATGTTGAAAAGACTGAATTGTTTGTCCGCCTATAACATGGCGTCTTCAAAAAAACGGGGTTAGTCCGGAAGGCGAAGGGACGATCCCCTTCGATTTACAGAGGCGGGATTCAAAAAAGTTTAACTTGTATTTAATTCACGCTTAAGTCGCCATCGGGATTGCCGAAAGACTTGGTACGAACCCAAGGACGGGTGAGTGAGGTTGGCCCACTCCTCTAAAAAGTGTGCAACGCTGGAATCTCCCAGCCGGATGCACGATGCATCTGTAGCAGATAAAGGATATATCTATGGCTTCAATAGGCACAAACGTAGGCGCTCTTAACGCTTCCTACTACCTCAACGTCAACAGCAATAACCTCAACAAGAACATCAAACGCCTTTCTTCCGGCAGCCGCCTGGCCGACCCGGTCGATGATGCGGCAGGTGTTGCCGTCAGTGGTAAGTTGTCCGCGACCATTTCGCGGTTGGCTGCAGCTTCTGATGGTGCCAATAACATTGTTTCGTTCGCTCAGACAACCGATGGTTTCTTGAGCACGATCCAACAACAGTTGACTCGTATGAGTGAACTCGCGGAACGCGCCACCAACGGTTCCTACGGTTCCTCCGACCTGGCCAACTACTCGGTCGAATTTGAGAACTTGAAGACTCAGATTCAGAACATCGCCAACAACGCGCAGTTCAACGGCCAGTCCCTGTTCACCTCAAGCACGATCTCCACGGCGATCAATGCCCAGGGTGTGACCGATACTCTCACGTTGGCTGCAATCAACATCGGTAACGGCACAACGACCGCGACCAACCTGTACCTCGACATCTCCGCGTTGGCAGTGACCAGCACGACTTCCGCGGATACCGCGGTCAGTTCGCTGTCAACCGCCCTCGAAGCGATCACGACACAGCGCGCGACGGTCAATGCGGATATCGCCAAGTTCAACTTCCACGTGCAAAACATCAACACGGAAAGCGTGAACGTCACGACTGCAAACGGTCGCATCAAGGACCTCGACATCGCTGCCGAGTCGACCGAATTGGCCAAGAACAACGTTCTGTTGCAAGCCGCAACTTCGATGTTGTCCCAGGCCAACAGCTCCCAGCAGGCCGTTCTCTCGCTGCTCAAATAATGAGCTGACGGTAAACTAACCGTTATCTAAATATCCCGCGGGCTCCCAACACTTGGGAGCCCGCGGTTTTTTTTGTTCTTGGCAAGCTGTTTACGATCTTTCACAGAAAGCTCATTTTTTTGCCCGTTCATGCCGTTAACCCCTCGGGATATTTGTGAGCGGTTCGGTAAAATTTCGAACCGGCTCCCGCTACCCGGAACTACACTGCAAATGAAGACGGAGACAGAGCTTCAGGATCGGTTGACGCAAGCCATCCGCCTGCACGTGTCGGGACGGACGCTTGAGGCACGCCACAGTTACGCCGAATTCCTGCGTCAATATCCGGCCCACCCCGTA
>DBTH01000198.1:0-5864 GCA_002306945.1 Methylacidiphilaceae bacterium UBA1321
GTTTTGAATAGTTACGGCTAAGGGGTGTTTCTGTGCCGGTGGAGAAATTCCAGAGCGGCTTCTTCCTTTCTGATTTTTTCCAGAAAGGCGGCGTATTCGGCAGGGAGTTCGACATCGTTCTCGGCCGGTTGGATGGCGCTGAATTCGTAGCGGGTCTGGCGAACTTGAACGAAGACGGGTGTTTTATCTTTCACTGAAATCCACGCGGCGACGCCTTCTTCGGCCGAGTTGTTGTCTGTGGCAGCGGCTGATTTTTTGGAGGCGATTTTCTGGAATTTGTAGCAGGATGTTTTGGCCCTGGAATCGACGCCCTGATAATTCTCCGCCGATAGCCATGCCGTGGCCTGGTAACCGCTGGTGAAAACGGGGAATTCGAGATCAGCGTCCTGGACGGGCAATGTGATGAACGCTCCGGTCTGTGGGTTTTTCTGCACGAAACGTTTTCCGATGACGTAAGCTTCGTTGGTTGTTCCGTCCGACCATTTCGCGACAATGTGAGTGGCCGATTTTCCGCAATGGCAGTGGATGTTGAGCAATTGCCGGCCACTGGCAGGCGTGGCGTTGGTGGCGTTCTCGTAGCCGACTTGAATGTCCCAACCGGTTCCGGGTCGCGGCGTCGCCACGTAGGGAGCTTCCGGCGGCGGAACCGCTCCGGTCGCGGATGTGAGTGCGATAGCAAATGTGAGGGAGTAGAGGATATTGCGGAATGGTTTATTCATAGTCGGGCTCCAATTGTCTGGAGATGACTTTCCCGGTGTAGCGGTCGATGGCGATGGAGAGCCAGTAACGGCGTTCGCCTTCGACGAGAAAATCGCTTAGCGATGCGGAGGTGTCGACGTAACGGCCCGATTGCGCCACGACGTCGATGAGGAGGTTCCAGGTTCGTCCCTGGGTGCTTTGGGCGAGAGTCCGCGCGATGGATTCGCGTTGGTATTTGACCGGTGTTGTCGAAGAGGGATAGGCGCTGCCGGAGTTCAGGGACATGAGCAGACTGCTTAATTCGGGAGTGATACCGCTGCTGAAAGTATAGGCCGCCGCCGCGGTGGCGATGGTGGAAGGAGAGGAGAGGGTGCTTGTGCCGTCGGGTGCCTGACCAGTGCCGCTGAGCAACGCCTGATAAACGGACGCGCTGTTACTGAACAGTCGGGTTCGACCGGCAACGACGGCAGATTCGTCCGCGACGGAGAATAAATCCAGCAGGGCGCTGTCACCGCTGGTGTCGTCAAAGAAGCTTAACGTTTTCCACGGCGTATCGCGGAAAACATATCCCAGTTCCGCCACGGAACGGAATGGCCGGTTGAGGACGATGGGGCGGCGCGTGTTGTCGGTGAGGTTGCGGAACAGATTGGCGTTTTGCGCGAGCCAGGCATCGGCGGGTCGCATAAGACCGTCGATATCGGGAGCGCTCTTGATAGGGTTAGAGGTTCGTGTGTCGGTTTTGTTCCCTTCGCTCCACGTCTCCGGATAGATGGATTGTGAGGAAGTACTTCCAAAGGGGAGGTTGTAGCGAAGGCTGCGTTTTGTGCCGGGAGCATAGGTGGTGTAGTTGTCGTAAGTGGGATCGAAGTCGGTTCCGGTAGAGACGCCGAAGCGGCTGGTGCGGGGGTCGATCTTCATATCGCCTTCCGGGGTGACGAGGGAGTTGCTGGTCGATTCAGTAGAGACGGGGCTGAAGCCGGGGAGAAATTCCAGGGGATAGCTGGAAGTGCTAGTGAAATTGCCGATGCCCGTTCCAGCGGAGACGAACGCTTCGTTGCCGCAGAGGGAATCGTAAATGCGCCACTGGTTGTTGGCGTCGAGAAATTCTGTGACGACGAACAGGTTGTTGACGTTGCTGCGGAAGAAGCGAGTGCTGACAGTGGTGTTGCAAGTGAAATTCTCGGGCAGCCCCGTGTAGGCGTAATAGATAAAACCGTGAAGATTCGAGATTGACGAGTCGACCGAGGCGGGAGATGTGACGAGGTTGTTAAGCGTCGTTGCGGAACTGGCTTCGGTTCCCGTAATGGTTTTGATGCTGGATCGGAAATCTTCGAAACCGGAGTTCTCGACGACAATCGGCGTGCGCGTACTCAAGTCCTGGTTGAGTCCAAAACGTGCGAGCGGCCGATTGGCGAGATAACCGTAGGTCGTGCTGAATATGTAATCGATCAAGCCGCTGGCAATGCGCACGCGGATGCGCGCCGGTGAGGCGCTGCTGGCCATGCCGGAACGGTGTGGGTTGAAAAGCTGGGGAACCAGGGCGAGGGTGGCCCAGTTCATTTTTGCGGTGTTGGCGTCGACGTAGGAGTGACTGTGAAAATTGGTGAGCAACAGGCGGTAAAGATAGGGCAAATCCTCGACGCCGTGGACTGGGATGGAGATGCCCGCGATGTTGAGGGCGAGGGTCGTCGGAAAACTGTCGGAGTCGGCGCAGTCGATGATATTGGCTCCGATGCGAAGAATTTGCAGGTCGATGCTTCCGTCCCGCGCGGCCTGATCGTCGTAGCGCGCGAGGGTGAGATTGTCGCTTGCACGTCCGAGCGAACCGCTGGCGATCCCGGCCTTGAGGATTTCAAAGAAGTTTGGTTCGCGTCCATCGGCGGCCACTTCGGCGAGGGTCTTGATCGCGTAGGAATCGTTGGCTTCGGCGTAGTTCCAGCGGGCGTTGGTCGAATCCCACGTCAGTCCGAAACAACTGCGGATGGCGGTGGTGCGTTGTGCTGCGGAGAGGGAGGAATCGAAGGCGGAGGCGTTGGGGCCGTCGCTACCGATCCATGCCAGTTTGGCGAGTGAAAAGCGGTATTTGAAAAAGACGTTTCCGGCGAGTGCGGAGTAGGTTTGCGTGGCGCCGTTGTCGAGGTAGTGCGTGATGGAAGCCGTCGCCGTCCAACGAACATTGGCGAGATCCGGATTGGTTGTGGTGGCTGTCGAGGGAGCGAACGCCGGTGCGTTGAGGGTGCGGGAGAAGTGGGTGAAAAGGGTGGGGGAATTTGAAAAGAGCGTATTGCGCAGCAGGTCGCGACGGGACAGGACGGCGTTATCGCCGTAGACGATGGAGAGATGGCCCGAATGGGCCGCGGCGATGGCGGTGGCATTGGTCGTGCCGGAAGTTCTCGGCAGTCCGGTGGCCCATTCGTTGAAGGTGTTTGCGTCCTGTCCGGTTTCCGGATTGCGCCAGGCGATCAAATTGGAGACGGAGGTGCTGCTCCATCCGAGCGCACTCAGCTCAGCGTAGGCACTGGAGGATTTGAATCCGGCATTGGCTTGGGCGAGGGTTGGGTATCCGGCCACGTTGGCATCCATCAAGCCGTCGATGTCGTAGACGGTGCAGGCGAAACGTCCGATGACGTAGTCGTTGCTCTGCGTGTTTTTGGCGTCGGTCAGCGCCGGGGTTTTTACGCCATTGTTCCGCGTGAGCAGAAACCAGGCGGGAGCGGTCGATTGCGAACCCAACTGCGGACTGCTCGTTGTTGAGGTGTACCAGCGGTAGGCAGAGAGGTAAAAGCCGTTGCGCGCCGCCGTGTCGGTGGTGACGGATGAAGCGGTGAGGGTTCCGTTGGGACGGAGGGCCGAGTTGGCGGCGGAAACTTTGACCAGGGGGCCGGTGGCGGAGACGACGCCCGATTTGCGCGGCGCGATGTCGGTCGATGTTTTGGGGCGATAGATGAGCGGATAGGAGGCGTCGCCGCCGTTGAGCGGGGTGGAGAAATTGTTGTCGGCGATTTCATCGCGGAGCTCGCCGGTGACAAGATCGAGTGCGGCGCGTGCCAGTAGGTCGGTTTTGAGAAGGTTGGTGCTGGAAAAAGCGATGCGGCGGTTGAGTTGTGAACGCGAAAAGAAGGCCAGCACAAGCACCGTCAGGAGCACGACCGAACAGAGGACGAGCAGGATCGCCGCGCCGCATTGATGTCGGGTGGACGGGTGCGGGATCACGGTTCCTCCTTTTCAGGAAAAGGTGTGACGGGATAGAAGCGCTGGAAGATGCGGATCGATTGGCGGGCAGGGAGCGGAACACTTGCGGGCAGGTTGTCGGGATTATTGGCAATGGGTTCCCAGCTTGTTTTGGGGAGGGTGTTGACAGCGGTGGGGGTGGGAAAAGAGGCGGCCAGTGTGGTCACTTGATCGGCGTTCAACAACTTCAAGTGGTCGGGGGAGAGGACGGCGAGGCCGATGACTACGGCGCTGATGCGGGAGAGGTCGACGTACGACACGGTGCCGGTGTCGGTACGGATCGGCGGGCTGTAGACAATCTGGCCGAGTCCTTTCAGACTTTTGCCCGTCGAATCGGTGGTGGAACCGTCCGCCAGTGTGGCGGGCAGGTTGTCGGGATAAAGTTGGAAGCCGATGGCCATGCGAAAAATTCCAGGGGCCAGTATGTCGAAATCGGAAGAGGCCGGCTGGAGGGAACCCGGCAGCAAGACCGGTCGCTGGTTACTGTCGAGACCGGCGAATCCGGCTTCAGTCCATTTCAACGCCCGCGCGCCGCGCACCAGGCAGAGGCGATTGCCGTTGTCTGCGTGTGCCGCGATGCGATAGGCGATGCAGGACAGACCGCGGTTTTCACCGGAGGTAAAACTGGAGGGTGTCGCCGAGCTGGCCAATGAGAGAAAAAGGAGAATGTTACTGTCACTGTTTCCGGCCTGGAACGGGCAGTCGCGCCGCTTGAGCAGATTGGCGAAGTCGAGGCCGATCCGGTCGAATGCCAGCCGCGCTTGGCCTGAGGCATCAATGGAACGGTTGCTGAGTTCCGTGGCTCGGATCGCGCTGTGGGTGATGTGGGCGACGATCAGCGCCAGCAGTCCCAGGATGGAGAGGGCCACCAGAGTCTCCAGCAGAGTGAAAGCCCGTTTCATTGGCGAAGTCGGACGGGGAAACGGAATCAACGCCTTTTCACGGGTTCGAAAAGGTGACATAGGCTTCCACATAGTTGCCTTTGCGACCGGTCAGGTCGGTGATTTGTGTCGTGTTGGTGGCGGGCCAGTTGACGATGAGCCGTGCCTGGAGCGGGCCGTTTCCGGAGGGTTTGGCTGTGTAAATGACACTGGCCTGATAATTCCCGGCCTTGGCCGAAGAGAGCGCCACAGGCGCGTCATTGCGGTCGATGGCGGTGGAATAGGAGCCGGACAATGTGGCGAGAGCTACAGCGTCGTTGATGACAATTCGGTCACCGGAGATTTTGTAGGGCAGAGTCAACCCGAGCAGCGTCGAACGTCCGTTGTTGGCGGAGGGATGAGTATTGCGCAGATCGGATTCCAGAAGGGTGAGCAGGTTGGCGGCGCGACCGTCTTCCACCGAGGATTGATTGTTGCGGATGCCGATGGGCAGGAGGGCCACAATGGGCAAGAGCGCAACCACGACAATGCCGATGGCCAGCACCAGTTCGATCAAGCTGAATGCATTAGGACGGGAAACAAACCGTATCATTGCAGGCTTTCTTTCCTGAGTACATCAACCGAGCCGTTTATACCAGACAATCGCAGGATGAACGGATTTTTGTTTCGAGCCGTTTCCGTGTTGGTGGGTTGCAAAGGCTGATCCATTGCGATCTTGATATAGCGGGCCGCTTCGGATTTGAGCACGCCTGCTTCTCCAGAAGGACTGAACTGGACAACCTGATTGAAGGAAACCGTCCCGAGAGCGGCCACGCAGCGGGAGAAAGCGGCGATGTCGGTGCTGGACGGTTTGGAGTCGGTCGCGGTGTTGGGCGAACTTCCGTTGAGCGAATCGTAAATCAGGAGATCCCTGACGATGAGCGGTTGCAGGATGGGCGACCAATAAGAATCGTTGGCCATGGCCGAGGCGTTGTCATAGGTGAGCGACCCATCGGTGGAGGCCAGGACGGTGACGGCCGTGGCTGGGTTGGTAATGGACGTGGCGGAGGCAAA
>DBTH01000198.1:6082-8035 GCA_002306945.1 Methylacidiphilaceae bacterium UBA1321
GGGTGACGGCCGTGGCTGGGTTGTTAATGGACGTGACGGAGGCAAACCCGACGCGGACGTAAGTGTGATTGGCCATGGCGTAGGCGCGGGCGGCTTCGAGAGTGCCGAGGATTTGATTTAATCCTTTGTTGGTGGAACTTGCCGCCGTGAGGGATTGGAGTGCGGGCAGGGAAAAGGCGCTGAGCAAGGCCATGATAGTCATAACGACTAAAAGCTCCAATAAATTGAAACCGAGTTGGGAGCGGGAGAATTTCGTCATAAAAGAAAAGACGTTGAATCGTTTCAAAATAAATTTACAAAAAAACAGCCAAAAATCAACTAAAAATTCTATAATACAGATAACGACGTTCACGATTATTTACGAATAATTCCCCTGATGTTAATTCATATATTGTTTTTTATAAGTATATTACGTCATTTAAAGTACTCTTGAATTTCATTTTGTGTGTTGACAATATCAAGGGGTAATGCTATTGAAATAATTAATAAATTCAATGAAATTAAACCGCCCAACTGCTTTCCCGATTCCCAAAATAGGGAATTTTGGCCTGCATGCCGCGACTTCTTCCGGCGTGGCAGAGGCTGTTGTGGAATCGCCTGCCTGGCAAGAGGGAGAGCGGAGCGTCAATGCAGTTTGGCACCGGACGAATTTCCGGGAACGGACCGGCAGTATTGGCATCGTTTTTAGTGACGCGGTCATGTCGTGGCGCAATCACCCGCTGATTCTCGCCTATACTTTGGGTGTGGAACAGGCCTGTCGGGAGCGGGGCTACCATTTCATGATGGAGATGGGCGACGATCCGACGCGTTTGCCACGGTGCGTGGCCGACCGGAAGGTGGATGGCCTGCTGGTCAAGTCGAGTCGCGGAGCGCCCGGATTTCTTGCGGAACTGGCGGGTTCTTTTCCGATCGTCGGGATGGGCTTCAACGACAGTCGTTGCGCGATTGACCAGGTTGCCACCAATGACCGGTTGGCCGGTTGGCTGGTGACGCAATATCTCTGGCAGCAGGGACATCGTCGCATTGGCTTTGTATGTGTGGCATCGGATCATCCGATGTTCATCGCGCGGTATCAGGGATACGAAAGTTATCTGCGGCGCGAACGGGCGTACCGGCCCGAACAGGTCTTTATCGATTATGGCGCGCAGTGTTCGCAAGAGCCTGAAGAGACGATGCCGGATTTGACCGACGTTGTGGATCGGCTTGAATCGGTTGGGATGCCCTCGGCCATTATTGCGGCAAACGACTGGGTTGCCGGAGGACTTTACGAGGCGTTGAAGAAACGCGGGTGGCGGATTCCGGAGGATGTCAGCGTGGTGGGGTTTGACAACGGACTGGCGCTTTGCGGGACGCTCGCACCTCAATTGACCAGCTACGATCTCTCTTTTCACCGGGTCGGACGCGCGGCGGCGTTACGACTGCTGGATCAAATCGGGCGGCAACGCGGCCCGGACATTCCTTCGGTCCAGTTGATTCACGGTCATTTGGTGGAGCGCGCTTCGGTTTGTTCTCACCGGGAAATGAACCCGTTACCGGCCAGTCTTTCGCCGCAGGAAATTTTGCAAAAATAACCCATGGAAATCACTCCTATGAAAACGAACTCTATAAACGCCGAGAATGAAAAATATGCGGGCCTGGGCAAGGCTCTGCTTGTCTGGATTGTTCTCGGAATCGCGTTGAATGGCACGAGCGTACAAGCGTCCGATCAGGTATGGAAAAATTCCGGCACAACCAGCACGAATTGGTCCGACACGACGAATTGGACAAGCGGAGTGGTGCCGGGGTCAGCGGATGGCGCGATGTTCAAGACCGCAGTCGGAACAGCGGGAACGTCGGCAAACCCCATCATCATCGATGGCGCTTCCCAGTCCATTACGACTATCAAGTTCGATACGGCTGCGGGCAGTTATACAATCGGCACCACCAGCGGCAACGCTCTCTATCTCACCAGTG
>DBTH01000344.1:0-6961 GCA_002306945.1 Methylacidiphilaceae bacterium UBA1321
GCGCCTCAGCGCCGGGGTGTGTCAACCTCCACCGAAGTTTTAGCGACCGCAGTTTTACTTAAAACGGCTATCGTTGAAATGTTAAACAAAATTACTATAACAGGCGGCAGCCTGTTGGTGCCAGGGGGGAGAATTGAACTCCCGACCAAGGGCTTATGAGTCCCCTGCTCTACCTCTGAGCTACCCTGGCTTGAAACAGTGACCCTCTATTGAAGATCGGCATTTTTCCGCGCGATTTGATACCGTAGCGGTCGCTTTCCCCCAAGGGTGGAGGGGTGATACTAGGGGGATTTTCCATCCGCTCGCAAGCAAAAACCGGAGCGATGCGGGCTAAATCACGTCGATGTAGGGGAAGACGCTTTTCACTGCGGCCAAGATAGGCAGGCGAAAAGTGATGAGGACAAAAACGAGAACGCCCAACGTTACGGCAACGGCCAGCCAGCCAATCGCGAACGTCGAGACGCTTTCGGACGGAGACGGAGCGGTGTGAGCATCGGTCATAACAAAATCTATGTTAGGCTTGAGCGAACCTAATCGACAAGTTCAAAATCGGTCTGGAAATTTCCGGCCGGGCACCGCCGCGGCCAGACAGCGGAATCAATTGTCGGTGGCGGCGATTTGGTGCCGATTTCTGCCCGAAGGGGCCGTTGGCCGTGGTGTGGCGGAGGCAGGAGAAGCCGAAGGTTTGGGGACATTGGTGGGGGCGGGTTGCGAAGCGGCGCGGTTGCCCTGAATGAGGGCGGTGAGTTGTTCGACAGCCTGGCGCAATTCGCCGGATTGGGAATTGAGTTCGTTGGCGGCGCTGGCGGTTTCCTCGGCGGTGGCGGCGCTGGACTGGGTGTTTTTGTCGAGTTGATTGAGGGCAATATTGACTTGGCCGATGCCCTGGGTTTGCTCGTTGGAAGCGCTGGCAATCTGGGTCATGGCGTCGTCGACTTGTTTGACCTTGGCGAGGATTTCGGCCAGGCCGCGGTCGACTTCCCGGGATTTGGAATCGATGTCGTTGAGTTTGCGGACGACTTCCTCGTTGACCTGGACACCGGCTTCGCTCTTGTGGATGGAATCTTCGATGATGCTGGAGGTTTCCTTGGCGGCATCGGCGCTGCGTTTGGCGAGGCTTCGGACTTCGTCGGCGACGACGGCAAAGCCCATTCCGGCCTCTCCGGCGCGGGCGGCTTCGACGGCGGCGTTGAGAGCGAGGATATTGGTCTGAAAAGCGATCTCGTCGATGGTCTTGATGATTTTCGAGATGGAATCGCTGGAAGCCTTGATGCCTTCCATCGCCTGGGTGAGCTGCCGGGAGGAGTCCTGGGCGTCGGCAACGGTGTTTTTGAGTTCGCGGACGCGCTGGGCGTTGGCGGAGGTGGTGTGGCTGGTTTCGTCGGAGAGTTTCTTGGACTCCTGCGCGCTTTGGGCGTTGGATTTGACGATGCTGGAAATTTCCTCCATAGAGGCGGAGGTTTCCTCAATAGAAGCGGCCTGTTCGCTCGCCCCCTCGGCGAGCCTCTGACTGGAACCGGAAACCTGTGACGCCGCGCCGGAGACGTGGTGTGCGTTGGAATCGAGGAGGGCGGAAATATTACGCAGGGTGCGGTTGACGGCGGTGACTCCGGCGACGGCGGCGGCAATTCCCAGGATGATGCAGATGGCGCCGGTAACGATGAGAATGGTGATGATGCGCACGATGAGGCGGTTCATCTCCTCGCCCTGACGCAGGCCGAGTTTTGCGTTGTAATCGACTAGCTTGTCGGTGGCGTCGAGATAGACCTTGTAGGTGTCGCTGAGCGGGCCATCGAGGATGGTCTTGGCTTCCTCGGGATTGGCTTCGGCGGCGGCGAGGAATTGTTTGCGGCTGCCGACGAATTTATCGCGCCATTCCTTGTAGTCGTTGTAGAGTTTCTGTTCCGCGTCGGAGTTGATGAGGGCTTCGTATTGCTTGATGGTTTCGGCGTTGAGGCGGGTGGTTTCGGCCATGCCTTCGGTGAGCTTTTTACGGACTTCGGGTTTGTCGGTGGCGACGTACTGGCTGAGGCGGATCATGTTGTCGCCCTGGGCGGTTTTCATGCGGCTGACAAGGATCGTTCCAGGGATGGCGTCCTTGGAGATGACTTCGCCGACTTTCTGAATCTTCAAGACGCTGATAACAGCGGTGATAATAATGGCCATAATGACCACACAAAGAAATCCGGCGATGAAGCCGACGCGTTTGCCGATAGTCCAGGAATGCATAGATGAATTGTATTCTCATGTTCCATTTCGGCGAAAACTTAGGTTCTTTTAATCTTTTCTTGAACGGAGAGGTCAACCGAAGCTTGCGATTTCCGGATCCGTTTTAAGGTTATTTTTTAACAGGCAAATTTGTCCCAATAGCTTGCAAAGACCTTTACGGCCTGTCCTGTTCTTGCCTAGGCTCTTGGGTATGAACGCAAAACGGATTGGTCTCGGGTTGGCGATACTACTGCTTTTCATTCTCATCGGAGGGGGAACTTGGTGGTGGTGGACGCATCCCGCTCCGTTGACTGCGGCGAGTTATTTGCCCGGCAATACCGTGTTGTACGTGTCCGTTCCCGATGCGTCAGCGACGCGCAAGGCGTATGAGTTATCCCACTTGAAGAAAGTGATCGCGAGTCCGGAACTGGGCAGTCTGTGGACTGTGCTGTGGGGCGAGGTCTCCAGGCAAGCCCGGCCCGAGGACAAGCAGAACATCGACAAGGCGGCCAAGGTCTGGGAGTTGTTCGACCGGAATTTGACGGGGGAAATATTCCTGGCGGTGACGGCGGTTGATTTCGAGCAGCCGGACAAGGTCGGATTTGTCGCGGGGTTGCGTCCGAAGCAGGGGCTGGGAGACATTGCGCCGCTCATCGAGCAATTGAAGAAGGACGCCGCCGAGGCGCTCAAGGATGCCAAGAACGGCAAGTCCACGCACGAAGGCGTCGAGTACGAATGGTGGGACATCGACGGCAAGATCAAGGTCTGCCTGGCTGCGGTCGGCCCGTGGGAAGTTCTCGCCGTGAACGAGACCGCGTTGTTCGATTTCATCGACCGGCTCCACAGCAAGGGCAAGACCCCCGGCGCGTTAGCCGATGCGACCGCGTACAAATCGGTGTTGGCGCGGATGAAAGGGCGGCAGGACATCATCACCTACATCGGCATCGACAGTTTTCAGGACAAGCTCGTGAAGCTGCTGGAATCGAAAGGTGGCAACAAGAATTCCGCCGCCGGATTGAAGAAGATTTACAGCCAGTTCACCGGATTCGGCTGGGGTGTCCGGTTCGAGGACGGCCGCATCCGGGAATCGATCGTGACTCTCATGCCGAAGGCGACCCGGCCCGATCTGGGAAAATTCTACGAGCCGTGCGCGTTCAAGAATCTCGACATGGCCGGGCCCCAGACCTATCTCTACGTCGGACAGAGCATCGACGTGCCGAAGTATTGGAATTACGTGCGTGATCTCTACAAGGACACCACGCCCCAGGCGGCAGAGGCGATGAATCAAGTCACCGAATACGCCAAAGCGCAGGGCCTCGACTTCGACAAGAACGTCCTCAACGCCCTCGGCAACGAATTCGCACTCCTGATCGATTGGCCCGACGACGCGCTCTTCCCCGACGTGGCGCTGGTCATCGACGTGGCCCGGCCCGACGACTTGAAGCCGACAATTGCCGCGATCCTCAAGAACCTCGATCCGCTCGTCGCCTCGGGAATGGTTCCGATGACCCTGAGCGACTCGAAAGCCGGTTCCTACGATCTCAAGGTGGTGCGTACCAAACAGGCCCCCATGATCTCGCCGTCGCTCATCGTCAGCGGCGACAAGTTCGGCCTCTTCCTGACCGAGTCCGGCGCCAAGCGGCTCCTCGAACACAAGAACGGTTCGCCCCTGGCCAAGGAGGCGCTCTTCACTTCGCTCGGCGGCGACGATCTCAAGGGCGTTGAGAGTCTGGCCTATGTCAATCTCGGCGGCCTCATCGACCGTACCTATCTGGCGACCAAACCGTTCGTCGGCATGGCCGCCGCGTTCTCGCCCGATTTGCAGAAAATCCTCGGCGACTCGAAGCTGCCCAACAAACTCAGCTTCACCGGCGACCTGGGCGGTTCCCTCCTGCGCACCCGCGTCGATGACAAGGGCTCGACCGCCATCTGCATCTCCAATGCGGGCAATCTCCCCATTGTCGCCGCGGTGGCTTCCGGCGCGACGATCGCTGCGCTGCAAAAACTCGGGCAGAACGTCTCCGGTGCCCAGGCTGGCCAGCTATCGCGCAATCGCCAAACCGCTTCGGGCCAACCGACCGCCGAAAGCATCCACGACGAACTCGTGGAATTGCGCGCGGTCATCGAAGCCTACGCGCTGAACAACGACGTTTCCAAGGGAACAGCCGTAACGTGGAGCGCGATCTCGTCCTACCTTGTTCCCGGTTCTCCCCTCCAGAAAAACGGCGGCAAGGATCCGCTCGGTAATCCTTATGTCCTCGGCGTCGTCGGCGAAACTCCGGCCGATGTCGCTCCCGAAACGAAGGCGAAATTCCCCGACCGGGACGATTCGTTCTGGAAACCGGCGGCGGCCACTACCTCCGGCACCACCGCGCCAGCCGCCGCAACCGCTCCGGCCACGACCACGCCGGACAGCGCCACTCAACCCGGTTCCTGACAGCCAACGGATCGTTCCATGAATAGCGGCAGAAAACAGCCCCGGTTTTTCTGGAGTTCCCTTCTGCCGCTTTTCGTTTGCCTGCTGCTGCCCGTCGTCGCTCAGGAAACGCCGCCGTCCACAGCTCCCGCTCCTTCCCCCGTTGGAGCCACGGCGGAGATGGCGACCGATTCAGCCAGCGGAAAAATCGTCCGCGAAGACTGGATGATCATCCTCCTGCAAAACAAACGCTGCGGCTTTGGCAGTGCCCTCCTGCACGAGAGGACGACTCCGTTGGGCAAGCAGTACATCTCGGACTCCCACCAGGAATTCAAAATTTCCCGCGAAGGTCTTTCCCTTCACCAGATCAGCGACAGCTCCACCGTCGAGACCGAGGAGGGCGTCGTCGTCAGTTTCCAGGCGGAATCGCACGGCGGCGGCTCCGACCAGGTCATGCGCGGCTATCGCATCGGCGAGGAAATGGTTGTCTTCAGCGGCGGCCAGAAAAAACGCTATCCGATGCCGAAAAAAACACTCGGCCCGGAAGCCTTCGACCGGCTGACGCGCCACTTGAAAATGGAACCGGGCACAACCCTTACCGCATCGACCTTTTCAACCGATTTTCCCGAGTTGCCGGTCACCTCGACCCTGCGCGTGATCGGCAAGGAAAAACGTTCACTACCCGCCGGTGAACGCGAACTCTGGAAAGTGGTTCTGAGCATGAGCGCCATGCCCGGTCTCGATATCTATTCCTACCTCGACGACGAGGGCGAGGCGCACCAGGTCATCATGCCGTTCCCCGGACTGGGCGAGTTGCAAGTCATCGTCACCACGCGCGCCGAGGCGATGAAGGAACTCGAATCGGTCGAACTCTTCACTAACACCCTCATCACGCCGAAACAACCGCTCGCCAATCTGCGCCGCCTCAAGTCGGCCACGTTGCGGCTCACCACCAGGGACGGCAGCCCCATCCCGCTCTGGTCGGGGCCGGGCCAGAAGGTGCTGGAATCGAAACCGGGCCAGACCGTTATCGAAATCTCCGTCCCCCAGCTCGATCCCAAGTCGATCTCCTGGCAATTGCCCCACGCGAGCGAACCGGAATTGGAGCCGTACCTCAAACCGTCTCTCTATATCGAACAAACCCCGCGCATTCGCGAACTGGCGCAAAAGGCCGTCGGCGAAGAAAAGAATCCTGTCCTGGCCGCGCGCAAAATCGAAACGTTCGTCCGCGGTTACATCACCCGCAAGGATCTCAGCGTCGGATTTGCTTCCGCCGACGAAACCGCCGTCTCGCGCACGGGCGATTGCACCGAACACGCCGTCCTCTGCGCCGCACTGGGCCGCGCCGTCGGCCTGCCCACCCGCGTCGTCGTCGGCTACGGTTATCTCCCCACCGATTACGGCAACAAACAGGACAACGGTACCTTCGGTTTCCACATGTGGGCCGAAGCCTGGGTCGGCCCCGATCAATGGGCGCCGATGGATGCGGCATTGGGCCGCTTCGACGTCGGCCACATCGCGCTGGCCAAATCCGCTTTGCAGGAAATCAATCCCTTGGTCGAATTGACCATGCCGATTCTCAATCTCATGCAGAACCTGCAAATCGAAGTCGTCTCCACCCAGTAGACAACGCGCAACGTAAGCAACGTAACGTTGCATCCAGTGAACGCTGACGCGGGAAGCGGACATTCTCTACCGCTTCGCGTCGCGCGGGTGCAGCGTCACGCCGCTTTTTTGACGGTGAGGCAGGGCGCAGGCTGGCCACATTTGCAGGCAGCCGGATGAGAAACGTTGAGCTTGGTCTTCGACGAGATGGACGAGGCCGATCCGATGGTGACCTGGCTCAATTCCTGGGCTGCCGGAGCCGAAACTGTGGAAAACGAGAACAGCGCCGCAGCGGCGAGGATTGAGACGGAAGAAAAGCGAGTGAATTCCTTAATCATAAGGCCGCACATTTCATACAGTTACATTTTTTGATGCAAGCGCAAAAATTCGACCTGCCATTTCCCCCTTCCTGCTCCTTGCGTTTAAGAGCGCGTTGCCCTATGCTCACCATTCCCTTATGACTTCCGCCGAGATCCGCCAAAGCTTTCTGGACTTCTTCAAAGAGAAGCAACACACGATTGTGCCGTCGTCGAGCCTGTTGCCCGATTCGCCCAACCTGTTGTTCACCAACGCGGGCATGAATCAATTCGTCCCGATTTTTCTCGGCAATTCCCCCTGTCCGTACACCCCCGGTCGCGCCGCCGATACGCAGAAATGCATCCGCGCCGGCGGCAAGCACAACGACCTGGAAGATGTCGGTTTCGACACCTATCACCACACCTTTTTCGAGAT
>DBTH01000344.1:7218-7482 GCA_002306945.1 Methylacidiphilaceae bacterium UBA1321
ACCTTTTTCGAGATGCTCGGCAACTGGTCATTCGGCAATTATTTCAAGAAAGAAGCCATCGCCTGGGCGTGGGAACTCGTCGTCGGACGCTGGCATTTTCCCGCCGAGCGTCTTTACGCGACCGTCTATAAACCCGATCCGTCGAAGGGCGATCCCGCCGAATTCGATCAGGAAGCCTACGACGCGTGGGCCGTGATCTTCAAGAAAGCCGGACTCGATCCCGCCGTGCACATCAAGAACGGCAACAAGAAGGACAATTTCTGG
>DBTH01000343.1 GCA_002306945.1 Methylacidiphilaceae bacterium UBA1321
ACTTTGGCAGTAAACCTGCCACGCCCTATAAATGGAAGTATCACGTCGGCGATACGTTGCCTTCTTCCACGCTCTTCACTCCCAACCGGCTCGTCGCATCTCCCGTTACTTTCGGTTCCCTGCCTTCAGGCGTGCTTGAGGACAAACCGTGGCAGACCCTGCTTTTTCGTCCCGGCCCGAAAGGACATCCCGGTCTCGGTCTACCCACCGCCGGACAGCCTCCGTATACGACTCTGCCCGATCACCTGTTGCTCGACCTTTTTCATATGCCCGTCGTCGAGCCGTACCCCATCAGCGAGCCGTTTTCCACGGCAGGCCGGATCAACATGAACTATCAGATCGTCCCCTTTACCTATATCAACCGCGATACGGGCATTCGCGCGTTGCTCAAATCGGAAAAGGTGATCTCGATCCTCACCAGCCGCGCCAACAACTATAAAATCAATTACTCCTCAACTTCCCTACCCACCGTGCTCATGGATGTGAATGTCGATGAAACGTTGACCGGCTTCGCCAGCCGCTTTGCCAAGAACGATCTCTTTCGCGCCGCTTCGGAAATATGCGACATTGACATCGTTCCTTCCGACTACACCGGCACGACTCCCCATACCCGCGATTCCATGGATGCGTACTGGAGCACACGGCTTCTGACTGGAGACAATTGCCGCGAACGGGTCTATGCCACGCTCTATCCGCGACTGACCACGCAGTCGAACACCTTTACCATCCATTTCCGCGCGCAAGCGCTCAAAAAGAGCAAGGGTTCGCCCGCTCATATCTGGAATGAATCGCTCGACCGCATCAGTGGCGAATACCGGGGTTTTGAAACGGTCGAGCGCTACATCGATCCAAATAACTCGTCGATTCCCGACTACGCCGACACCTCAGTCACGACACCGATCAGCCGGTTCTACAAATTCCGCGTTCTACAATCCAAGCAATTTGCGCCATGAACCGGAATTCATTCATTTCGATTTGTCGGCACAACTTCCGGCGCGCCTTTAGCCTCATGGAACTTCTGGTTGTCGTGGCGATCATGGGAGTCATGTCGGTGCTGACGGTTCCATCGATTACTTCCACCTTGCGCGCCACGCGAATCACTTCTACCGGACAACTTCTCCTCGATGAACTCAAGTTTGCCCGCCAAACCGCCGTCAGTCGCAATGTTCCGGTCGAAGTGCGATTCTACAAATTGCCCGATTACAATCAGGCCGCATCCTCTACGCCGACAGTCTACCGGGCCATGCAATGTTTCCTGATCCAGAACGGCGTAGCGACGGCGCTCACTCCGCCGAAGTTTCTGCCCAATCCGGTGATCTTTTCGACCGTGGCGACCGACTCGCCTTTTTTCACTTCAACGGATCACGCCGAACTCGCGGCCGCTTCCGGCACGTCGCTTCCCGGTTATCCCAACACCTCCTGGCGTTACCGCTGTTTTCAATTTGCACCGCACGGCAGCGCCGACCTGTTGAGTTCGGAAAATTTCTTCACCGTTGTTTTGGAAAATGACAAATCCCTGTCGCAAGGAGCGAATTTTTTCACCGTGCAAGTGAATCCGATAAGCGGTGCCGTCCAATGGTATCGTCCCTGATTCTTTTTGCTATTACCCAGACTAACCAAACATCAAATACATCCATGAAACTAAAATGCATCACCATCACCCTTGGCCTTCTCGCCTGTGCCGCTACCGGCCTTATTGCCGCCGAGAATGGGCCCACCCCCTATCCGGACGCCAAAAATCCGGATCTCTGGCCAGGCCAGGGACCCGTTCGCGTATTCGACTGGATGACTCCCGAACGGAATAAATTCTGGGCCAAGCGCGATGCGGATCAGGGCAAGATTGTTTTCACGGGCGACTCGCTGATCGGCGGTTGGAAACTGGACAAGGACTTTCCCGGAAAGCCTGTGGCCAATCGGGGCATCGGCGGGGACGTCACCCGTGGAGTGCTCTTCCGGCTTCAGGAGGACGTTCTCGATCTCCATCCCAAGGCGATAGTGATCCATATCGGCGGCAACGATCTTTCCGGCGACGCCTCCGTAGAAACGGTTGTATCCAATTACAATCTGATTCTCGACCAGATCCAGAAAGCCAACGCGCAGACTCCCGTGTTGATCCTGGCCATTCTTCCCCGTGGAATTCCCACCGGTGCCAAGGCTCCCAGCCCCGGATTACTTGAATATCTCAAGAAGGTCAACGCGCGCATACCGCAGGTCGATGCCGAACTGGCCAAGTTTCCAGCGACCCGTCCGAACGTGACATACGTCGAGAGCTACACTCCATTCCTTTTGCCCGACGGCAGCGTCGATGCTTCGCAATATAACGACGACATGGTGCACCCCACTGACGCCGGTCATTCCAAAATGGCGGCGTTGGTCATCAAAGCGTTGACCGATCTGAAACTTCTCTAAGAGGATATTCGGAACGGAAGCCGGAATTTAAAAAAACAGACAAATCAAATGAATACCAATAGCCAAGTACCCACTGAAAGTTTCTTCATCGCCAACGAGCGTGCCATGGCCCTCGTTCAGGGAGGTCAACTGGTGACCGACCGGATTTTCGGCGTCTCGAAATTTTTCTTTCCCCGGAAGGATTCGTCCACGCTGACGCAGAGCACCCGGTTGCGACTCATCGCCAACGAGGATGTGATCGAGTGCGTCGACTCGGAGGAACGCACCTCGATTGTCCGGCGCGGCTACGTCGACGGCGTTTTGGCGGTCAGCATTGAGTGGCGCGCGCACGACCTGAAGATCGAGGAATTGTACTTTATGCCGCTGCAACCCGATGTGGTCGTCCAGCGCGTGCGGGTGACGAATCTGTCGGCATTTCCGCAATCGTTGCGGCTCTATGGCATCCTCTATCCGCATCTCGGGGCGAACGCTGAAAGTAAAAAAGGGGTGTGCCGGGAAGCTTATTACGACACCAAGCAGGGATGCGTGGTGATGGAGGACAAGAACGGCATGGCTTTGACACTGGGGTTCGACCGCATGGCGGATGAATTTCAGGTTGGCGAAGTCTGCGGCCAGACCGATGTCTATTTCGATCTGGAAGATAATCGTCTCTCCGGCCATGCGCGTCTGGAAAATGTGGTACCCAACGCCGCTGTCGGGCTCGACGCGAGGACGCTGGCTCCGGGAGCCGTTTTCGAGACGGAACTCTGCCTTGGCGCGGGTAATTCGGTCAAGGAGGCGCGAACGTCGTTCGGGCAATACAAGAAGGAACGCAAAAAACTCTGGAAGCAGACAGAAGACTACTGGCATCGTGTCGGAGCGTCGGCCAGCGGACACTTGCCACCGCTGGGCGAATTCGAAGCGAAACTGGCCGCGGTCGAAAAGCAATCCGTACTCGTTCTGAAATCGTCCATCATTTCCAACGGTCAGCCGCTGGGCGGCACGACGGTTTATCAGGACGGCGCGCAAACGCGCAATAGCTGCTACATCCTGCTGCAATTGGCCAAGCTGGGATTTGTCAGGGAGGCGGAGTTCGGTCTGGAGCATTATACGGCGTTCCGTACCGGCGATCCCAAATTTGCTTCGGCCGATGAGAACGATCAGCCCGGAACCATCCTTCACGCCATGAAATCTTATGGCGAGATCACACGCGATGAAACGTATTTTCGCAAACATCGGAATGCCATTTTTCGTCTGGCGAACCGGCTGTTGTCGCTCATTGAACCCAAACTGGGCCTGATTTACTCCGAGCGGGCGATTCACGAATTTGTCGCCATCAGCCGCGGTTACGAGACTTACGTCAATGTGATGGCGTTTCGCGGGTTGCGGGATGCGGCGGACATGGCGCAACAGTTGGGCCAGACATCCGAATGCGAGCGCTTTTCCGTCGCGGCGGAAGAATTGCGCGTCAATATCCGCAGGCATTTGATTCATTCCGAATTGGGCATTTTTGTGAAACGTATTTACATGGGCAAGCCCGTTGCATTGCCGAGCGTTTCGATGCTGGTGCCTCCGCTCTTTGGCGTGATCGACGCGAGGGATCCGGTGGTGACGCGCACGATCGAATACGTTCTGGAACATATCTGGGACGCGAAGATGGGAGGCATTTACCGCTACCCGCTTCATTTGCAACCCTGGGCGGAAATTCCGTATGGTGGCCCCTGGGTATCCTACACTTGTTGGCTGGGCCGGGTTTATCTCTTGCGCGGAGAGCTCGACAAGGCTCGCGAATGCTTGAATTGGGTGATCGGAAATGTGCCAGACGATTCCTGCCTCATTCCCGAGCATTTTAGCGTGCAACACTACGGACGGCGCGGCGTGCACCGCATTTATATCGAACCGAGCGCACCCGAAATGTGGGCGACGGCGGAATTCCTGCGCTTTACCATGGAGTACCGCAAACACGCCCTGCAGTCGAAGCTGCCGACGTCAAGGTCTTCGGCCAGCCTGCCGGTTCAGGTGGATTGAAGACAAACGTGTTGAAACGGAAAACGTGGGTGCGGCGCGAGAGCTCCGCATTCACGCCTATAGTGATTTCGCCTGATATTTCTACATAATGTTATAAAATTTCAAATAATTCTATAGCTTTTTTTTGGCAAACTTCTTTATCGACGGCAATGAGCTCTCTTGTGAACGTGAGAACTCCTTGAGGGATTGACACGCCCCCGCACTTCGTGTCGGCCCCTCTTGATAGAGGACACTCTTGCGATCTAAACTTTCAGATGCGAAAGTCACCTCTATGAAGAGGGATGGCGCGTGAGCGCCGGAGTGTGTCAACCTCCACCGAAGTTTTACTTAAAACGGCTATCGTTGAAATGTTAAACAAAATTACTATAGATGGCATTTTTAAGTAGTGACAGGCGAGGGTTTTCGTTGTCCCGCGATTACTTTTCGGACAGGCAGAAATCGAGCAGATTGGGCAAGGTGGTTTGAGCCAGGCAAACCCGTGTGTCGGCGCCGCCGTAATAAATATTGATCGTGTCGTCGGGCATGACTACGGCTCCGTTGGTGAAGACGGCATTGGGCACCTGTCCCATGCATTCGTACGGGGTCTCGGGTTGCAGGATGAATTGCCGGGGGGCGGCGAGCACTTTTTCGGGGCGTTCGAGGTCGAGCAACATGACGCCGAGGTAATAGTTTTCACCGGCGCAATTTTTGGAAGTGGCGTGGTAAATGCAGAGCCAGCCCCGGGGAGTTTTGATCGGAACGGCGCCGATGCCCGATTTGCAGCGGCCCCACGGAACGACAGGCAGGACGATGGGGCGGGATTCCCCCCAATGAATCAGATCGGGCGAGTAGCTGATCCAGATGCGTCCGCTGCCGTCGATGTCCTGGGGGCGTTCGAGCCGTGCATATCGGCCATGGATTTTTTCGGGGAAAAGAGCGGCGTTGCGGTTCGAGGGCACGGAAAGTTCGCCGACTGGTTCGAAGCTGTGAAAGTCCTTCGTGCGCGCGATCCCGATGCAGCTTCCGTAGCCGGCCAGCCAACTGGCGTGGGTGACGTAATAGGAGCCTTCCAGAGGAGTGATGCGCATGTCGAAACGATTTTCGAGAAAACGAGTTTCGGTCTCCCGCAGGGGATAGTCGATGGGGGTTGGTTCGATCTGGAAGTTCACACCGTCTTCACTCGTGGCGACGTGGAAATGATTGTCCCGTGCCATGTCTTCGACCCGCAACAGCAGCAGGACGCGGTTCCGATACCGCACGGCCCCGCAATTGAAGACGGACGAGCAGGGGGTGGGCAGGTCGCCCGGTGCGATGATGGGGTTTTCGGAATGTCGTTGCAAAATTCCGCTCTGATAAGTGAGAGGGCGCGATTCGATGGAGGTTTCCATAATTTATGAGAATTAGAATGAGTGGGTGAGTGACCGGACAGTGTTCCCCTCGACCCAATCGGCATCGAGTTGGAAACTGATGGAGAGTCCTTCGGGGTAGGCGAGCCGTCGCTGTACGACTTCCGGTACGAGGCTGCCGACTTTATCCATGGGCATGCTCAGACCGGAGATCTGCCGCCCGTCTTCGAGTACTCCCGATTTTTCAACGCCATAGGAGACGATGCTCATGTCGTCGGGAACGCGCAGGCCGGATTCTTCCAATTGCGTGATGAGCTCGGCGGCAATGGCGTTGGACAGGCAGACGATGGCTGTGGGGCGCGGATGCGACTGGAATAGGGTGCGTGAAGCACGTCCGACGGCTTCCGAAAGGGAGCAGGTGCGCCAATCGCGATCGAAGAGATTGACGGGCCAGACCGATGTTCCCGGTTGTTGCCGTGCCAGATAAAGCCAGGAGGCGAGACGCGTGCCGTGCGCGCTGCGGGATAACCAGTCGGCGGTGTTTTCAATCCCGAATTCGCTGTCGGGAATATGGAAAGGGGCGTTGCGATCCAGCACGCCGAGCCAGCCGATGCTGCGGTGCCCGGCGTTCCAGAGCCGGTTGGCGGCGGTGGCAGCGGCCCGGGCTTCATTGAAGTAGACGGAATCGACACGGGTCTGAAAGTCGTGGCCGATGGTATAGATGATCGGCGTGATGCTACCGATGGTTTCGATCCAGCGGGAGGGCAGGGGTTCGCTGAGAATAACGCCGTGAAAATGCTCCTTGGCCAACAGGGACTGCATTTCTTCCAGGGAGGAAAAGGTGCCTGTTTGCACAGCACCATCCGTTTTCGACAGGGCGTGATCCAGTCCGACGATCATGTCGTTGCGGTAGGGAACGGTGGCACCGCGTTCGATCCGGCCGATGGTCGGGCAAAGAAGTTTTAGCTGATAGTCGGATGAGCCGGAGGATTTGATGAACGGGGGAAAGAGGCGGTCGCGCGCGGAAAGATAGCCGATTTCCTCGGCCTTGCTGTGGACTAGCCGCCGCATTTCATCGCTGATACGGCCGACGCCGCGCAATGACTTCGAAACGGTCATGGTGGTGATGCCGAGTTCGTTGGCGATGTCTTTAAGCGTTGGGCGTTTGTGTCGCTTGCGGCGTGGGCGTGTCTGGGTAGGCATGGGAGAAGAGTGTTGAGTTATTATAAACTTTTCGCTCATTTTCATCATTTCACTCGTTGTGTCAAGCGGCTTGCCGGGGAAGGATGCTTGTTCATTCAATGGCTTGCGGAACCAAATCCGGGCAGTGGCG
>DBTH01000348.1:0-12753 GCA_002306945.1 Methylacidiphilaceae bacterium UBA1321
CTCAGGATGACGCGAAGAGAGAGTCTTTTTTCGGATAACTGGGTCCAGCGTCACGCTGGTCATCCTGAGCAGAGCGTAGCGACGTCGAAGGATCGGCTTGATAACTTACGGAGGTGACAGTGCAATGAGAGGCTGCAAGCCTCCGCATTTACTCGAATTGCATACGCCCCACTTGTCAGTCTATTTTGCAGATGTCAATAATACCAAACAGGAAGATTGGAGGACACTGTCCTCCAAATCTCCTGCCAGGGGTATGGCTACTTTCTGTCCGAAGGATCGGTGGGAGGATTGTCTGGGGGCGGAATTTCCGGGAAGTCGTTCGGATCGGGTGCCGGAGGAATCGGTTCTTCCTCTCCATATCTCCAGTGCCACCACACGGTTTGCACGCGGTGGTATACGGTGGGAATAAAGTAAACCCCGAGATAGAACGACCACACCAGCGCTGAGGCAATTCCGACGACGAGGGCCGCAACGAGATGGTTCGGTATGGGGGCCAGATCATCCAGCGAAGACCATTGGCGCAGGATTGGCACGCTCCAGAAAATCCCATAGAGCGCCGCAGCCAGTACCAGAAAGGAGATCGTCCGCAGCAATGAAAAGACTTCCTGGGACTGACGGTAAAGGGTGCTGTCGTTGATGTCGGTCTCGGCGGTTGTCCATTGGGCGGAGAAGACGAAATCGACTATCGATCGGGCGGCGAACCGGGCGAGGAGCGGGGCCACGGAAATGGCGATAATCATCACGCACAGGACAATGACCAGAAATGCACCGAGCGCCTGGGTTTGCGATTCGGATCCGAGTTTCAGTCCCACGAAAACCAGGCCCGCGACCGCCAGCGTCGTAAACAGGATTCTGTAGAGGATGTTCCAGACCGTTTTCATCGTCGTTCCTTTCTATTCTCCCATGTCTCGCAACAGACTGAGTCTATCACGAACCCGCAAAAACCGAAAGCACAAGCCGTTGTCCCCGCTATAGTGATTTCGCCTGATATTTCTACGTAATGTTATAAAATTTCAAATAATTCTATAGCTTGTTTTGGGCAAACTTCTTTATCGACGGCAATGAGATCTCTTGTGAACGTGAGAACTCCTTGGGGGTGTGTCAACCTCCACCGAAGTTTTAGCGGACGCAGTTTTACTTAAAACGGCTATCGTTGAAATGTTAAACAAAATTACTATAGCTATCCCTTGCCCTGACGGGTCAACGTCATGTAGGTCTGCATGGCCTCCCAGGCTTCCTTCCATTCTCCGGAACTGGCGGCGGCATTGGCCCGCAGGTAGTGGAAATAATTCGGGCAACCGTCCTGCCGGGTGGAGATGCGGGCCTGAGAGAGCGCTTCGTGGAAATTGCCCGAGACGGTATAGTTCTTCACCAGAATGTAAGCGGCGGCAAAATCGGATGGCGCCAACTGCACGCGCGACTGGAGTGTTTTCAGCGGAGCGGTGTTATTGATGCGGGGGAAGGTGGGTTCCTGAAGCATCGATTTCGCCATGGAATAAGCGCCCTGATAGTCGCTGCGTTGCGCCATGTCGCGGGCAATGAACGGCCAGGCCGCCTCCTTCCAGGACGGAATTTGCAGTGCGGCTTCCACGACCGGTTGCAATCCCTCCTTGTCGCTCCAGATGGAGAAAAACTTCTGTTTCTGGCTGTAATTGAAATTATCGAGTTTGGGAAAGCGCATGATGATCTTGCTGCGCATCTGGGCAAATTCCTGCGGATTTGCGCTCGCCGCGTAGCTCAAAAACAGATCGGGTCGTTCGAGCGAAAGCCATTTCAGTCCCTCGTGCGCCATGGGAACGTCCTTCGAGGCGTTGATCATCTCTCCGAAACGTTCCAGTGGATTATGGTGATTGCGGTTGAGGGCTTCGCGCCACGCCGACACCGCGTAGGTGGGTTCAATATTGAGCCAGCAATAACCTTCCCGCAGCGGCAACTCCGAGTAATTCGGTTCCAGATTGCGTGCGCGCTGGAAATCCTGACGCGCCGATTCGGGCGATGTCGTCAACCGCGCCACCGCCCGCCGGTAATAAAGTTCCCAGTCCAACGGGGCCCAACGCAACGCCCGGTTGATCGTGTGGAGCGCCTCCTGCACTTTCCCCTGTCTGAGCGCCTCATCGGCCAACGCTTTTGACCTCTCCACGCCTGTCCGTCCAGGCAACGGACTCGGAGAAACCGAAGTTGCTATCAGGTAAAGCCCCGAAAGGATCACCAGGGCCGCCACACCGCGAAACAACCACGTTTCCCTCGGAGTGACCGGCCAGAAATGTTTCGGATGAATCCAGAGCGCTACGAAAAGGCAGGCTGGAATAAACGTCCCCAGGCGGTGTCCAGAGACATCCACAAAACTATGCGCCAAAAAAGCCATCCCGGCTACGACCGCCGCAATGCGCAACGTTCGCGCCGTTCCCCGTTCCACGGGGAAAGCTGCTCTGACAATGAAAATCACCCCTACCCAAATCAGCGCAATGCCTCCCCAACCGGCTTCTCCCGCCAGCCAGAGCCAATCGCTTTCCGGATGAATTGCTCGCGCCTCGTTGCGACTCTCGTCCCGGTAAAGGGCAAAGATTGCGCTGAAGTTGCCCAAGCCTACGCCGCATACCGGAGACTGCTCATTCATCGTCAAGGCATCGCTCTGAATTTGCAGGCGCGCCGCCGGACGTCCCGCGTCGCGAACTCCGGTGGCTGGATCTTGAAACCGGGCGAGGGTGGCGCCGCCGAAGATCAGGAAAAGAGTCGCCAAACCCACCATGCCCACCAGACACAAGACCAGCCGGGCCGTCCAACGGCGCACCAGCGCGATCCAGACCAGAAACAGTCCCATGCCTGCGAAAAAAAAGAGAATGCCTGCCCGTGAAAACGTGACGACCAACGCTGTGCCGATGAGTAAAATCGCCACGATCCAGACGCCTGCCCTAACACGTTGCCAACCCCAGTCCTGATAAATCAGCGCCGGAATCAACAGTCCGCCCATCGCCAACCAGTCGGCCATCTGGTTGCGATTCGGAAAAAATCCGAAAGCCTCCCGCGCGTGCCAGAACGGAAGCGGCTTGCCGATCCCATACGACACCAACGCCACTGCCGCCAGCACCGTGATCCCCGCCGCATACCACCGCGCCAGATTCCAGCGCGATTGGCTGGAGAGCGGAAGCGTGGTCATGTACACGAGCCAAAGCGTTCCCGCCAACAACAAGAGCCAGCATTCCAGACTTATCCACGGCTGCGGCGTCGCTGTCCAGGGGAGGGAGATGAGCAAATCGCGCGAGATTGTTTCGCGCCAAGGAGTCGATCCGTACCACCGGGCCGGAAGGAAGGACAGGAACGGGAGAGCGATGAAAATCAATGCGGTCACATAGAACCAGCCAAAACGCAGACGCCGTCGCGGTGGCCACCACCAGACGCACAATCCGATCGCCACGCACAATACGCCTTGCGACCACGCCTCCGTGCAACCGCCCAGAAAAGGCGCGAGCCAGCCGATCAACAGCACCGCCGACAGGATCACCGGTCGCGTTGAAAAATAAGTTCGATCAGACCACACGATGCGTTTTCCTCCCGATCACTAGCCCGGCTAATCTTTCCCTCTGTATCGAAGCCGCCATGGCTCAATCATGCCCGCACCGCCTCCGCCATGTCCACGCCAAAGCGAATAGCAGGAATTTCGCCGGGAAAAGCAACGGCACCGCCGCCAGTGGCATTCCCGGAACCTGCTTCAAATTCAGCGCCGCAAACAACAACAGCGCCGTCACCACCCACACGACACGCGACTTGTCCTGCCGGAACAACGGCGCTTCCGCCACCAGCAACACCATCACCCAGTCTTCCGACGGGGCCAGGCTCGGACTGAACAGGAAGAACCACGTGTAGGACAAAACGAAATAATCCCGCAGGCCCAGCCTTCCCGCCCGGCACAATCCCAGAAACACCGCCAATCCTCCCAGCCAGAGTAACCCGTCCAGGCGGGTGATCCACTCCTGTGGCCATGCGGTCACCTGTTCCAGAAAACTCACCAGATTGCTCGACTGTTCCGAACCGAAGTAAAGAAACGCCCCCATCTCTTTCTGACTGTGCCGCCCTACAAACGAGAGATAATCCCACAACCATACCGGCCAGCCGCCCAGCCATGGAGACAACGCCCAGGCGCTCACCGCAAACGCCACCGCGGCCGCCACGACCGGACGCCAAAGTCCTGCCGCGAGAAATAGACAACCTAGTTGAAGCGCCACATGTGGTTTGGCGCTCAACCCGAACAGGACAAGCGCCAGGGCCACTTCCTTCCACCGTTCCAGTTTCACTCCCCAGCCGCATCCGCTCTCCCTGACAGTTCCTTTCCCGATCCAGTTCCATGCCAGCGCAATCAGCCCGCACGATAAAATCGGGTTATGCGCCGCAGCCAGACACGACAGGAACGACACGCTGTAGAGTCCCAATCCGATCAACAACAGGTGCGGTAAATTTGCCGTTCTCGGAAAAAGAAAACCACGCAACAACGCGAACAACACCGCCGCGTTGACCAGGCTCATCAGCAAATACGCTCCCTCGGCGCAGAGAAAAGTCAGCGGCCAGGTCCAGAGCAAAATTGTCGGCGCATACGCCACATTCAACCCCCGGTCGGCCGCGGGCAGCCATTGCCGGAAGAACCGTTCCTGTCCCGCCAGCGAATACGGCCGCTCGACCGTTCCGGCCCAGACCTGTCTGCAAAACGCCATTACTAGCGGAAAATCGCGGTAGACATAATAGTGATTCTCCCGTTCCAGTTCGACCCCGAACGGCAGCGGCGGCTGCAGCGAATTGCGCGTCGAATAATAGACCGCGTAGGCCCGCCCCAATGTCAGAACAACCGCCAGAATCAAAGCCAGGCAGATGGCTTTTTTATAGAAAGCAATGCGATCCCCTTTGATAACCATGGATCGGTTATAGCATGCCGCGTCACCGGCTTAAAACCGAGAACTGACCCGACTCTGAAAATTCTGTTACCGCCCGTTTTCGGTGTCGCCGTTAATCCGTCAGGAGTGCGACTTGGCGTTCTTCAAGTTGCTGCAACCAACGGGACACGTAGGCGTAGCGGCGATAAAGGGTCTCCAGTTTTTCCAGTTCCTTATTGCCGCTGATCCACGCGGCATCGAGCTCTTGCAACTCGGCGTCGAGTTTTTGGGAGTAATCGCTCAGCTTGCCTTGAAGAGCCGTGATTGATTCCTGCCATTCGAGACCATCGACCATGACGGCCGCTTTTTCGAGCGCCGTGGTGGCCTGACTCTTCTTCTTCAAATGGCCGTCGAGCTTCTGGCAAAGCTGGCCCACTTCGACAAACAAATCCATCGTTCCCGGCGGAATGCGGACGATTTCGGGCGGTTTCCGCCCCTGGGTCAATTCGTAGAGATACACCAGCCGATCCTTCGGTTCGCGCAGGATCTGATAGGCCTGATTGAGGGCCGTATAACGCTTCTCAATCGCGGCCAGTTCCGCAGCCGGTTTGCCCTGATGCTTGTCCGGATGCCATTCGGCGCTGAGGCGCGAGAAGGCTTCGTGCAACGCCTCGGGGTCGATCCAGGGACGCGGTTCGAGTCCGTAGACGGAAAAATGAGTGGTGGCCGGTTCGGTCATTGTTGAAGCGGGTTGATCGTAGGCGGAGGGGTTACGCGCTGAAGCTTTCCCCGCAGGAACAATGCGCTGTGGCGTTCGGATTGGTGACCTTGAAGCCGCCCTTTTGCAAATCCTCGCTGAAATCGACCGACGATCCACTGACAAAGAGCGCGCTCTTGGGATCGATGACCACCTGCACCCCGTTTGAATTCACCAGAATGTCACGGTTGGCGGGGCCATCGACCAGATCCATCTTATATTGAAGACCGGAGCAGCCGCCGCCGACCACCGCGATGCGCAACGCTCCGTTCGGACGGCCCTGGCGGGTCAGCAATTCCTTAAGCTTGTGCGCGGCAGCATCGGTCGTCTTGCAGAGCTTTTCATTGCCGATCTTGAAATTTACAGTCGAGTTTAAGGCGGGAGCGTCCATGATTACTAACATAAGCACTCCGCATGCCCGGTCAACTATTAGCCTCTTTTATTTCACTCTTGTCTTTATCTATCACTTCTTTACTGAGTAAAAATCCCGCAATCCGGGCAATCGCTTCTCGCAGGTTTATTGGCATGGATTATCCAGATCCCATGAACCAAACAGGTTACAGAACGGTAGAAAATTTTAAAGACGATACTCTGACTCCTAAAAGATTAATATGTTAATAACAGTTATTGATTGTCAAAATTCAATCCCCTGAGATACACTGCCCGCCAGTTTCGTGGGGTATGCCGCAAAAGACTTCCAGTCAAAAACGTTCCCGCCTTCAATCTTCCAGGCGTACTCGTTCCGTCACCTCTGCCGATAAAGTGCCTCCCAAACGTCCTGCGGCCAAGTTGACCGACAAGGAACGGGCGAAAATCGTTCCCAAAATACTGGAATTGGTTCATGCGCATACCGGTCACGATTTTTCCGAGTATAAATCTTCCACCATGGCCCGGCGCATTCAACGCCGCCAGCAGATTTACCATCTCAAAACTGCCGACGAATACCTGTTATTACTCCAACAGCGACCCGAGGAAATCGAAGCCCTCTTCCAGCATCTTCTAGTCAACGTCACCTCCTTCTTCCGCGATCCGGAAGCCTACAAGGTGATCGAGAAAAAAGTCATTCCAGCCCTGCTGGAAAAGCGGCAGGCGGGCGACCCGTTGCGCCTCTGGGTGGTCGGTTGCGCGACCGGAGAGGAAGCCTATTCGCTGGCAATCCTCCTTCTGGAAGCGTTCCAAAAGGCCAGGACACGTCCGCAGATGCAAATCTTTGCCACCGACATCGACACCGACGCCCTGGCCATCGCGCGGCGCGGACGTTACTCCCAGGACATTGAATCGCACATCACCCGCGAACGACTCGATAAATTCTTCCAACGCGACGGCAACGGTTACCGCGTCAAGGACGAGCTTCGTTCCGCCGTGCGCTTTGCCGAACACGACATCATCCGCGATCCTCCCTTCGGCGGAATGAATCTGATCAGTTGCCGCAACGTGATGATCTATCTCGAACGGAAAGTGCAGGAGCGGGTGTATGAAATTTTTCATTACGCCGTCAAGCCGGGCAGTTACCTCTGGCTCGGCCCTTCCGAATCGATTGACGGGGTCAACGACCTTTTTGCCGTCGAAGACAAGAAGCAACGCATCTTCGTCCACCGGCATCTGCCCCGAACCGCGCAATCCTCGGTCATCCAGCAGTCCCTGTCGCGGCACTCCCCGGCGCGCGGCAATGACAAAACGCCTCCGGCCGAATATTCGATCAGCCAGTTGCACGAGCGGTTGATCCTTTCCCAATACGCCCCGGCCAGCGTCATCGTCAACGACAACTTCGACATCATTCACACCCTCGGCGACACCAGCCCCTACCTGACCATTCCGCCGGGCGACCCGACCCACAATTTGATGAAGGTGGCCCGAAGAGGGCTGCGCATGGCGTTGCGCGGAGCGCTCCACCAGGCATTCAACCAGCACCGCAGCGCCCGATTCGAAAATATTCGCATCCAAAACCCCGGCGGCGACCTGCTCATGACGTTGGAGGTTCAGCCGGTTTTCGAACCGCCCTTTATCCAGCCGCACGCGATGGTCTGTTTCCAACGGCTGAAGGAATTGCCCGCGGGCAGTCTCCCGCTCACGGACAGTTCCGCCGACGGCAACCACGTCACCGACCCGGTCATCGACCAATTGGAAGAGGAACTTCTCCAGGCCCGCAGACAACTGCAATCGACCATCGAAGCCTACGAGACTTCCAACGAAGAATTGCAATCCTCCAACGAGGAACTGCGCTCGATGAACGAAGAGTTGCAATCGGCCACTGAGGAACTGGAGGCCAGCAAGGAAGAATTCCAGTCGATGAACGAGGAACTCTCCCTGGTCAATCAGACCCTCAAGACCAAAATCGAGGAACTCAGCCGCGCCAACAGCGACTTGCGAAATTTCCTTACCGCCACCGACATCGGTACCATGTTCCTGGATCGCGACCTCTGCGTCATCCGCTTCACCCCGCGCATCAAGGACGTCTTCAATATTATTTCCTCCGACAAGGGCCGTCCCCTCTCACACCTGACCCACTCCCTCGATTATCCCACGCTCGAAGAAGACGTCCGCACCGTGCTGGAAAACCTCTCTGTCATCGAACGCGAAATCCGCAGTTCCAATAACAAATGGTATCTGGCCCGCCTGCTGCCCTATCGCACTGTTGAAGAACAAATCGGCGGTATTGTCCTGACGCTGACCGACATCACCGAACGCAAGCAATTCGAAGGCGAATTGCGCTTCGACGCTGACATCCTGGCGCGCATCGCCGACGCCGTCGTCGCTCTCGACAACGATGGACTCGTCACCTACCTCAACGCCGCCGCCGTCGCCCTTTACCACCTCGATCCCGAACAAATCGCTGGGAAACCTTTCTCCGAATTCGTCGAAAGCCGTTTCGCCGACAATACCGGTGAAACACGGGCCCGCGAGCAGCTCGAACGCCACGGCTATTGCCACAGCCATCTCCTGCACGTGACCCGCGACGGACGCGAAATTCCCGTCGACGTCACCATGTCACTGCTCACCGACGATTCCGGCATGCGCATCGGACGGCTCTCCGTCATCCGTGACGTCACCGAGCGCAAGCGCGCCATTCAGGCCCTTGAGGAAAGTGAGGAGCGTTTGCGCCGCATTACCGACGCCGTCCCCGGAGCGGTGTTCAAACTCGCCCAGTTGCCCTCCGGACAGAGAACTTTCCTCTTCATCAGCCGCGGCAGCAAAGACGTCATCGGCATCGATCCCGACCAGATCATCGGGGACATGGAAACGCTCCAAAATCTCATTTACCCGACCGACTTCACCACGGTTCGCAAGGCCATGGACGAATCGGTCGCCTCCATGGAACCCTTCCTCACCGAATACCGCATCCGCTCCAGCGACGGCCGGATGAAGTGGATCACCATGAGCGCCCAGCCCCACCCCGCCCCTGAAGGTGCGGTCATCTGGAACGGCTTCCTGCTCGACAGCACCGAACGCCGCGAACGCGAGGATTTCGTCCGCTCGATCTACGAAGGAGTCGAATCTCCCATCGCCGTGGTTGATGTGTCCAAAAATGGCGAATTCGTCATCACTGACATCAACCCCGCCTACGACCGCCTGCTCCAGCGCTTCAATGTCGAAATACGCGGCAAGAAGTTCGTCGAGCTGAAGGAAATCTTCTCCGAATCGATGTACGAGCCGCTCCTCTATCATTACTCCAAATGCCTGAGCACCGGCGCGGCCCTCCAATACGAACGCAAATTCGAGATCAACGGCCAGTCCGAGTGGTTTCTCACCCGTCTCTCCCCGTTGCGTAATGCCCAGGGCCGAATCTTCCGCATCATCGCGATGTCCCATCTCATCACCGAGACCAAGCAACACGAGGAACAACAGGTTCGCGCCTCCAAACTCGAAGCCCTTGGCGTCCTGGCCGGAGGCATTGCCCACGATTTCAATAACATCATCATGGGCATCAGCCTCAATCTCGACTTGCTGATGAACGAGCTTGATCCTGATGACCAGTTGGTGCCCCTGGTTCGAGAATCTTCCTACGCCACCAACCGTGCGGGTGAACTCTCCCGCCGCTTGCTCGTCTTCGCCAAGGGCGGCAAGCCGGTCAAACAGATCGTCGACCTCAAACCGGCCATCCGCTCCGTTGTCGATTTCGCCCTGACCGGTTCCAATCTCAAAGCCCAATACGACGTCGACCCCCAATTGCAATGCGTCGACGCCGACCTCGGCCAAATCTCCCAGGTCTTCGACAATCTCGTCATCAACGCCCGCGAAGCTTGCCGCAATGGCGGACTTCTCGAAGTACGCGCCCACAATCTCGATATTGAGGAAGGCCAGATCGTCGGGCTGGCCTCCGGTCGCTACGTCTGCGTGGAAATTCAGGATCACGGCCCCGGCATCCCTCCCGACCTGACCAACAAGATTTTCGATCCCTATTTCACCACCAAGTCGGGCGGCAACGGCATCGGTCTGGCCACTTGCTACACCACCATCAAAAACCACGCCGGAGCCATTGTCGTGGAATCCCAGGCTGGTCTCGGCGCCACCTTCTCGGTCTACCTCCCGGCTACGCACGCCAACCGCCAGGAATCGCTTCCGCCTGCCCCGACCTTCGATGGTGGTTCGTACCGCTTGCTGCTCATCGACGACGACTCTCTCATCCTCTCGACCATGTCGCGCGCCCTGCGGCTGCACGGTTATCATGTCGAAACTTCTCCCGAAGGAGCCGACGGAGCGAAAATCTACAAGGAAGCCTTGGAATCGGGAAATCCCTTCGACTTCGTCTTGCTCGACGCCAACATCCCCGGCGGTCTCGGCGGCGAAGTGGCTTTGCGCGCATTGCGCGAAGTCGATCCCGCAGCCCGGGTAATCCTCTGCAGCGGCTATTCCGCCAGTAACCTGCTCAGCGACTGGGAAAGCCTCGGATTCAAAGGTCGGTTGCAAAAACCGTTCAGCGTCTACGACGTCACCAACGTCATCCGTAAAGCCCTCGTCAAATAATCCCAATCCCCCTGACGAAAACGGTAGATTGGGGGCTTTGCCCCCATACCCCCACCAAAGGAAATGATTTCCTTTGGAAACCTCAAAAAGGGCGGATGACGGTGCCCGTGACGGGCACCTTGCCATCCGCCCTTTTAGTGGGGTTCCAAGGGTATCATACCCTAGGCAGGAGGTTTGGAGGACAGCGTCCTCCAATTTACCGTTTTCGTCAGGGGGATTGGGATTATTTGACGAGAAGGCGTTACAAAAATTCGACCGGCCCGGCGGCAGCCTCGCCCTCCCGTGAGGTCATCTTCCCGTGGTGAGGATAGCGACCAGGGAGGCGAGGCTCCCGCCGAGCCGGCCTGCAAATTCACTCAAAATATATTTCGATCGACGCGGCCCTTGAAGAACCAGTAATCGGTCAGATGCTTGTTACGGATGAAAAAGAACTGAACTTCCTCGTGATCGAGCAACGCTCCGGCCGGGCAGCGCTTGCCGCGCCAGAATCCACTGAACTTGTCAGTGGCCAGATGGTCGCCGCCGATCAGCAGGAACGAGGCCGCGTCCACATCCTTGATTGCCTTGCCGTCGTAGTAAACGTGCTTGAGATCGTTGAAGTAGCCCATCCCGACCGACTGGAAATGAATCGGGTCGGCGGTCTTCAGCCAGCGGCCATGATAGAACACACGCTTGTGATCGCGGGCATAATAATCACTGACACACTGGAAGCAGGGGCCGTGACTGTTGGAAACGGCCTTGCCATTGAAATAACCGGAGCGGCAATCCCGCGAATACCATTGCGAGATCACCTCGAAAGTGGCCGGGTCCGCGCCCTTGACGATGGTGTCGCGGTAAAAAACATGGACGTGATCGCGGGCATAGTAATCACGGATCCTGAAATTGCATTCGATCGTCTGGAAAGTCTCCGGGCAGGCGTGCGCGAGAGGCTCTCCGTAATAGAGAACCGTGCCGTTTTTTTTCTGGTAGCCTTCCCTGATCATAAAGGTTTCTCGGTTTACTCGTTAGACTTTGTTTTCGTCTTGGCTTTGTTCCTTATATCCTTTTTTCTCACTTACCATATCGACGGTGTTCGAAGAAACTGAAGTGCAACCCGCTCACGAATTGCATGCTTCTCCTTGAAATTATTTTCATGTAGTTTTCCTCATCCATTATGACCGTCGCTATTCAATCTCCTAAAAAGAGAATCATTTCCCTTACAGTAATTGGACGAGACAGAACCGGGGTAATTGCAGCATTTACGAATCTTCTTTTCCAAAAAGGGGCCAACATTGAGGCCCTCGCCGAAGAGGTTCGTAGTGGGCAGTTTAGCATGACCCTTCAGGCTTCCTGGCCGATCAGCCGTTTTGCCGAGAAGTCGTTGCGTGCCGATATCGCCATCCTGGCACAGGAACTCAAGATGGAAGCTTCCGTGCGTATCCTCAACGCCCACCGCAAGCAACGCATGGCCATTCTCGTCACCCGCGAAGCCCATGCGCTCCAGGGCTTGCTCAAGGCACACCTGCCATGCGAGATCGCTTTTATCGCCGCAACCGAACCCGACTTGCGCCCCGTTGCGCGCCAAAGCGGCGTCCCGTTCGTTCACATCCCCTGGGCCAAACGCCTCGAAGCCGAGAAGAAACTCAATGAGCTCCTCGTCGAACACGAAGTGGACTTTATCGTCCTGGCCCGTTTCATGAAGATTCTCTCTCCGAGCTTCGTGTGGAAGTGGAAGAACAAGATCATCAACATCCATCCCTCGCTTTTGCCCGCCTTCCCCGGCGCCTCTGCCTACCGGCAGGCATTTGAAAAAGGCGTGCGTGTCATCGGCGTGACCTCGCACATCGTCACTCCCGGACTCGACGAGGGGCCAATCCTCGATCAGGACTCGTTCCGCATTGGACATCACGCGAAATTGGCCGACATCGTCAAGCACGGCCAGAAACTCGAAACGAAGGTGTTGGTCTCGGCTGTGCGCCTGTTCATCGAACAACGCTTCGACATCTATTGGGGCCGCGTCCATATGAACGGCTCCAATTAGTCTCATTCAAAATAGCGTCTGCACAAAAGATGGAGGACTCTGTCCTCCAAACCTCCTGCTTAAGGAAATGATTTCCTTAAGAATTCTCATGGGCTTTTTCCTCTTTTTACGCAACGTAAAAAAAGAAAAAGCCCTGTGGGGTTTCTAAA
>DBTH01000348.1:13034-14058 GCA_002306945.1 Methylacidiphilaceae bacterium UBA1321
TTAGCGGGGGATATGGGGGCAGTGCCCCCATTCTTGTGAGCAGGCTATTTTGAATGAGACTAATTGGAGGGGCGATTTTATTCCGGCTCGACCGGAACGGCTACTTTGACCAGTCCGTGAATTTCGCCGACGCGGCTGAAGTTGAGCAATCGCATCCGTGAAAACTCGGAAATCTGGTGGCCTTTTGGCAGGATAAGCAGTCCCGATGTGGCGTGAATGTCCTCGGCCAGAATCATGCCCGACATGAGTTCCTCGAACTTCAATTCGCGCATGTGCCAGCTCTGCTGTTTCTGGCCGTCGGCGCGGATCGCCGTCTCCAGCGCGAGAAGGACGTAGGGATCGTAAGCACCTTCTCGGGAACGGAGCAGATCGACAATTGCCTCTGGCTGCCAGTTCTGGCTGGCCATCTCGTCGTAGTCGACGACCACCTTGAGAATGCGTCCCGTCAGCGGGATCTTCTTGCCGATGATTCCGTCCTCGGAATCGCTTTGTCCGTCGAAGCGGCGGTTCTGCAACCGGATTGCCGCGGCGACGACCTCCAGCCGCGGAATGCGGGAAAGTAATTTCCAGGTCACGATGGCATGTTGATTGAACTCTTCGCGTTCTTTCGGCGCGAGTGCCTCACTACGGGCAATCTTTTCCTGGAGAAAATGGGTGAGGGTGATGCAGCCGATTTGCGACAACATCGCGGCGCAACTGACTTCCCAACCGTTGGCTCCTTCGATCTGCGAGGCGATGCTGGACGCCAGCTTGGCAATGCGGCTGGCGCGGCTGAAGGCGACCGGATTGGCCATGGCGAGGATTTCGGTCAGAACCTCGATGCTGCCCCTGAGGGTTTTTTCCAGGAGCGTTTTCTCCATCGTCACGAGCCGGTATTGTCTGATGCCATCCTCGATATTGCCGATGAGGACTTCCGCCGGACACGGTTTGATCAGGAAGCGGAAGAAGCCGCCTTTGTTGATCGCGTCGATGGCCGTCTGCATATCAGCCTGGCCGGTGAGCATGATGCGCACGGTGTCGGGGC
>DBTH01000348.1:14298-14919 GCA_002306945.1 Methylacidiphilaceae bacterium UBA1321
AGCATGATGCGCACGGTGTCGGGGCAGGATTCACGCGCCGCGCAGAGAAACGACAGTCCATCGACCAACGGCATCCGGTAATCGGAGACCACGACGGCGTAAGAACCGCCCTCCTTGATTTTAAGGATTCCCTCGGCTCCGCCATTGGCGGTATCGACCTTGAATCGATAACGCAATTGCCTTGTATAACCCGACAGGACATTGGGGTCGTCATCTACCAACAGGATTTTCTCAGGTTCTACTTCGCTCATTTTGGGTTCCACGCTTTCTCGTCAAAAGTCCCCAGCAGTCCTTGTAAATTTTGCGACGACGACATCTTGGTGCGTTCGAGGGCGAACTTGAGCCACTCCGGCATGTGCGCCGTCAGACTGCGTTGCGTCAGGTACGACCAATCCATCGATGGCGGTTTGGTGTCTTCGAAAATAATGTCGAGCAGCGATTGGGCGATGTGGACGGCAACGATCGCGTCGCTGCACTTGTCGTCCAGTTCGGAGGGCCGGTGGTGATAACCGACAATGCTGACGATGTTGGCCGGGATGCCCCAAAGAACCAGCAGATACGCTCCGATATCGGCATGCGCGGCCCCCGACACGAACTACTCCGCCGTACTGGCAGGAAACT
>DBTH01000085.1 GCA_002306945.1 Methylacidiphilaceae bacterium UBA1321
ATTTAAATGGAAAGGGCTCTAGCCTCGGGAAAACTCAAGATCGGACATGAGGTTTTGAATAGTTACGGCTTTGAGCTTATACCTATAGTGATTTCGCCTAATAATTCTATAGCTTGTTTTGGACAAACTTCTTTATCGACGGCAATGAGCTCTCTTGTGAACGTGAGAACTCCTTGAGGGATTGACACACCCCGGCGCTCACGCGCCACCCCTCTTGATAGAGGGGATTTTCGCTTGCGAACTTTCAGATGCAGGAGTCCCCTCTATGAAGAGGGGTGGCGCGTCAGCGCCGGGGTGTGTCAACCTCCACCGAAGTTTTAGCGACCGCAGTTTTACTTAACCCGGCTATCGTTGAAATGTTAAACAAAATTACTATAGTACTTTCACATCGGCCTGCTGAAAACCTCGAACTGAAAACTCTTCTCTTATTCCGTAAATTTCGTCAAATTGTCTTTTGTCCTATGGAAATCATCGCCCGCTCCTCTACGAAACCGTTTATCACCGTCGACACCTCCGAAATCCGCGAACTTCTCGCCCACCGCAATTCATCAATCCGCAATCAAAGCCTCGCCGAAGCGACAGTTTATCCTGGGAAATCGACCGAGGAACATTTCCACCCCAAGACCGAAGAGATTTACTACATCCTCACCGGACAAGGACACATCCGGATCGAAGGCGAAGAGCGTGACGTTACCGTCGGCGACGCCATCGGTATACTCCCCAGCCAGAAACATAAAATCTGGAACACCGGCACCGAACCGCTCGTATTCCTCTGCTGCTGCGCCCCCTGTTACGAACACACCGACACCGTCATCACCGAAGCGTAGGGGAAGTTCTATGTATTAAGTTTTAGCAGTGGCAATCCGTATCAGAATCATTCTTCCCCCAACCTTTCTGATTTCCTGAGTTCCTGATACGCCTTTCTGTCTTTTACGGAATACCTCGAACTGAAAACTTCCTCCCATTCCGTCAACCGCCGTGGATTTTCCCACTGCAGACGACGCTTGCCAGCACACAATCAAACGCGCATGTTTCCGCATCCTATGGGAATACGATTTTTCGCCGGTCTCCTGCTCTTTCTGACAGGCACTTTTGCTCTCTCAGCGGCCGACGCCAAGCCATTCACGCTCACTGAAGCCCGCCAGTATTATTACTACAAAACATTCCCCGAGAATTCAAAATCCCGACTTCGTGAGCTAGACGTTGTACTCAATGTCATTCCCCGCAAAGACGGCACCTATCTGATTTACGGGACTATCGCCTCCCTCCCCGGAAGAGAGCCTGACTTCGACGGATTCGGAGAATTGGGCAAGGACGGAAAAATCCATTTCTCGTGGCTGAACAGCTTTTTCAGAGCCAATGACGGCACCGTACGCTTTCTGAAAAACGGACAAAAAGCCGCACTCGCCATGTACCCGGGTGCAGAAGAATACATCCTGAACTGGACAAAAGAACGCGTCGAAGTCGAACCCGACGAAATCGCAACCGAACCCGCTTTCTCTCTGCCACCCCAATCCACTTATATCAAAAGCCCGGAATTAAACTCCGATGAAAGTGCCTCTCTGAAACTAAAACCGCTTCAGGGCAAAACCGTATCCCTCTCCGCTTCCATCTCGTCCGACAAGGGCCATGTGGACATCGCGGGACAGGGCGAATGGAAAAGCAGCAAGACGATTGTCTTTTCCTTTACCGACAAAGCCAAACATCCCGGCGTCGGAAGAATCAATTTTGAAAATATCGACCAACTCACACTCGTATTGGTTTATAACCCACGCAGCGATGATGACCCACTGGCTACGCTCGTATCCAACCTCACCGAGGATCAGCGGACATTCACCAGACTGCATTAAAAATACAAAGTTCTAAGTATTAAGTTTTAGCAGTCAGCAATCCGTATCAGAATCATTCTTCCCCCAACCTTTCTGATTTCCTGAGTTCCTGATACGCCTTTCTGTCTTTTACGGAATACCTCGAACTGAAAACTTCCTCCCATTCCGTCTAAAAGCCTTACGCCTTTTTCTCCCGGCGGGCGGAAATGATCTCGGTGTTCATCCCCGCGAAATTGAGACCTCCCTTGTAGCGGCCATGCTCCATCTTCACGCACTTGTCCAGAATGACCGTCAACCCAGCTGCGCGCGCCTTCTCGGCGGCGGGGAGATTGATGATGCGCAATTGCAGCCAGACGACCGGAATCTTCTTCTCAATCGCCGCATCGATGAGTGGCGGCACATCGCTGGCCCGGCGGAAAATATCGAGCATGTCGAGCTTGTCCGGCACGCTCGCAATATCCGGGTAACATTTCTCGCCGAGAATTTCCGTCGCGTTCGGATTGATCGGCACGATGCGGTAACCGTGCGCCTTCAGGTACGACGCGACGAAGTAACTCGCCTTCTGCGGATCGGCCGAAAGGCCGTAAATGCCGATCGTCTTCGACTCATCCAGAATGCGCTGAATCGTCGCCGGATTCTGATAGATCGCCCGCTGCTCCTCGTTGAGCACGGTGTTTAGTGAGATATCGCATGAAAGGCCTGTTCCAGATCCCATATCAAGTCCTCCGTATTTTCGAGTCCGATGGAAAGCCGGATCATCTCCGGGTTGACCCCACAGAGACGGAGTTCCTCATCGGAAAGTTGCTGATGCGTCGTCGATGCCGGGTGAATGATCAGACTGCGCACATCGCCGACATTGGCCAGATGCGAGAAGATTTGCAACGACTCGATGAACTTCTTCCCCGCCGCGCGCGCGTCGCCGCAGGCTCCGGCCTTGATGCCGAAGGAAAACACCGCGCCCGGCCCCTTCGGCAAATACTTCTTCGCCAGAGCGTAATCCGGGTGATCCGGCAGCCCCGCGTAGGCGACCCACTCGACCAGCGGATTGGCCTTCAAAAACTCCGCGACCTTCTGCGCGTTGGCCACATGGCGATCCATGCGCAACGAGAGCGTTTCCACTCCTTGCAGCAGCAAAAACGCATTCATCGGCGACAGACATGAACCGACGTCGCGCACCGTCTCCACGCGCGCCTTCATCAGGAATCCGTAATGGCCGAATGTGTCGTAAAACCGCAAATTGTGATAGGCCGGAGACGGCGCCGCAATCGTCGGGTAGTGCGAGAAATCGAAATTACCCGAGTCGCAAATGATGCCGCCGAGCGAATTACCGTGACCGCCGATGAACTTCGTCGCGGAGTGCAACACCAGCGTTGCGCCCCATTCAATCGGTCGGCACAGATACGGCGAGGCGAATGTATTGTCCACGATCAGCGGAATGCGTTTGCTGTTGGCGAGCTTGGCCAGCGTTTCAATATCGAGCACGCTGCCGCGCGGATTGCCAACTGTCTCGCCGTAGAGCGCCCTGGTCTTGGGCGTGATCGCCTTCTCCCAATTCTCGATCTTGCCTGGCTCGACGAGGTGCACGTTAATCGAAAGCTTTTGCAACGTATGAACGAGCTGCGTCACCGTGCCGCCGTAAAGATGTGACGAGGCGACGATTTCGTCCCCCGGCTGCAACAGTGTCATAAAAGCCACGAACTGCGCCGCCATGCCGCTCGACGTCGCCAACGCGCCGGTCGCGCCTTCGAGCGAAGCCACCCGCTCCTCCAGCACCGAAGTCGTCGGATTACTCAGGCGGGTGTAGATATTTCCGTAACCCTTGAGGTCAAAAAGTTGCGCGGCCTGATCGGCACTCTCAAAAACATAGGAACTGGTCTGATAAATCGGAACCGCGCGCGCGCCGGTCTCCTTGTCGGGGATATGCCCCGCATGTACCATCCGGGTTTCAAAACCAAATTTGCGTTTCGTATTCATGGTCTGCTTGAAAGGTCGAAACCCTAACGCGAAATCCCTCCCGTGAAAATGAAATAAGACAAAAGGCAGTTTTAGACGGAATCAAAAGGCTTTATCAGGAACTCATAAAATCAAGAAAGAGAAATGGCCTGTTATTTCCGGAAGCTAATGGACTTTCGGAGGTTCAACATGTCAGAAACCTCCGGCAAAGCCG
>DBTH01000013.1 GCA_002306945.1 Methylacidiphilaceae bacterium UBA1321
GGAACCGCGGTCCAGTTGATGGCGCTATAGACGCCGTCGTACTTGACCGTGGAGAACGGATTCATGGCGGCATAAGCTTCGCCCAGGGCAGGGGAGTTATCCGCGCCACTGACGAACCAGAGACCGTGCGTTCCGATCAACGGGGTTCCGTCCCCAAACATCAAGCCCCATCCCAACACCCAGAACGAGATGGTGGAGATGGCAAACACGATGAAGTTCTTGGCCAGAATGTTGACGCAGTTCTTGGCCTGGCAGAGACCGCTCTCGACGAGGGCGAAACCGGCGTTCATCCAGAATACCAACATCGCGGTGACCAATACCCAGACGGTGTCCAGACCGACGCGCAGGTCGCTGAACGATCCGAGGGATGTTTCAAACGTGGGGGCTGCTGGCGCGGCGGCGGCCGGTGCAGCCGCTACGGCGGGGGCCGCAGTGTCTTGCGCGTAGGCGCCTACCAGGGCGACACCCATGACTACCGCGGACAAGGCCACGGCTTTGGCGAGCTTGCCAGCCCACCCGATTTTCAAAAGTGATTTATACACAAAAATTCTCCTATTTGTTTTTTCTAGCGATCATTGAAATGATGAAGCCTCAGCTTCAGCGCAGGAATATGCACTCCCGCGACTTTTTATGACGGGACGATGAAACGTGAATGTTTCAGACTAGCGGTGGGCCGCGATTGTCCGTGCTGCGATACGTCAAAAGGCCAAGGAGTTCGGCCGGGAAGGAATCGTCCTGCGTGGGTATGGACAGCAGGGCGGGATGGGAAGCAGATCTGCGGAAAGAGAAGCGGCTGCTGGCCAGCACCACGCTTGATTTGCTCAAGGGGCGAACCTGAGGAGATTCCGCAGAGGGGCATTCCGTCAGGACGAGCGGATCGGTGACTTCGGTAATGCAGCAGTCGAGATCGGAGGAGACGCGCCTCTCGGTCGCCTGATCGCCAAAAAGCTGGCCGAAAAGGCAGGCAATAAGGATGAATAAATTAAGCCAGCGAGACTTGCGCATTTTGAAATAGATTCAAGCAGCTACTATGCCTATCGCTGTTCTATCCGTTTTCGCTCTAAAAATTTAAACGGATACCATTCCGTAGGTTCTTACCAAAATGTCGATTTTTATCCAGCGTGGCTTCGTCTTCGAAAATAATCCGGAACAGCGTTGGCGTTTTCTGCGCAGGAGAGAGTTCTGCATAAAAGCGAACCGGCTGATCCCTTTCGGAATCAGCCGGTTGCTTAAGTTTAAGCTACTGATTAAAGAAGCTTAGGCCTTGGGGGAAGACTTATCGGTGAGTTGGAAGTCAGGATAAGCTTCGGCACCCATTTCAGGAATGTCGAGACCGGCGAGTTCGTCTTCAGCCTTCACGCGGATCGGGAAGATCAGCCCGGAGACCTTGAACCAGACGAAGGCAAAGGCACCAACGAAGATGATGTTCGTCAGAGTACCCGTGGTCTGGGCGGCGAGTTGACCCCAGTCGTTGTAAGCGCCACCAAAGAAGGTGCTGAAGATACCGCTGACACCCTGGTCAGACCAACCAGCAGCAACCAGTTCATTGTAGTGCTTCAAAGCGGAAGCCATTTCGTCAGGCGTACCCGCATTGAGAACCGTCTGGATGTGGCCATCCTTGAAGAGGGTATGGACACCATTCCAACCGGCACCGTAGGAACCGTTGGAGAACAGACCGATGGAGAGGGCTCCAAAGGCACCGTTGGCACCGTGAACGGAAACCGCACCGACTGGATCGTCGATCTTGAGCACGCGTTCAACGAAGAACACGGAGGCGACCACGATGCAACCGGAAATCGCACCGATGAGAACCGCACCGAGCGAGTTCACAAAGGCGCAAGGGGCCGTGATGGCAACCAAACCGGCGAGCATACCATTGCACATCATGGACGGATCGGGTTTGCCGAAGATGAACCACATGATGAGAGCGGCGATCAAAGCACCGGAGGCGGAAGCCAACATCGTGTTGACCGCTACCACGCCAATGCGGAAGTCGCTACCAGCCAGGGAGGAACCGGGGTTGAAACCAAACCAGCCGAAGGCCAGAATGAAGGTACCCAGGAACACCATCGGGATGTCGTGAGCCGGGATCGGGCGAGCTTTGCCATCCGGGCCAAACTTGCCAATACGCGGACCAATGATCCAACCACCGACAATGGCGATCACACCACCAGTCAAGTGCACCACGGAAGAACCGGCGAAGTCCACATGACCGTGGCCGAGGCCGAAGTTCTGACCGAGCTGAGCGAGCCAGCCACCACCCCACACCCAGTTACCGAAGAAGGCGTAAGGGAACATGCCGACCCAGAAACCGTAGAGCATGAAATTCTTGAAGCTCCAGCGTTCGGCCATCGCACCCGTCGGGATGGTTGCCGTGGTGTCCATGAACACCATCTGGAACAAGAACAGGATGAACACGGAGGTGTCGAACACGCCATTGCCCAGGAAGAACCCGGTCTTACCAAAGATACCGAAGCTCTTGCCGGCAATCGTGATCGTCTGCTCGTTATTCAGAAGCGATAGCCCCTGACCGAGAGTCGGCTGCCAACCGAAGCAGACAGGGCCGCTCCAGTAACCACCGAACATGATCGCGAAACCGCAGATCCAGAACCCCAACATACCGAGGGCGTAGATCATGAAGTTCATGCTCATGGTATGCGCAGCGTTCTTGGCGCGGCACAGACCCGTTTCGACGAGCGCGAAGCCCGCCTGCATGAACATGACCAGAAACCCCGTCACCAACGTCCAGACGACATTGATCGAAAGCTTGGCGTGGGCCAGGTTATTGATCACTTCGTCATTGGTCGGCTTGGCATTATCGGCAGGAACCGGCCATTGCAAGTCGATCGACGTACCGGCATTGAGTCCGGGCGGATAACCAACACTATCGGGAACCGGGGCCGCCGGGGTGGCTGTCGTGGCCGTGGCCGGAGCTGCCGCCGGAGCGGAAGCCGTGGCCGTCTGGGCCTGAGTGGAAACCAATCCACCGAAAGCCAACGAGGCGGTTGCAACTAAAGCTAAAATTGTTCTGCGCGAAGGCAGACATTCAGAAATTCTAAACACAATACTCCTTTGTTAAATTCAAGTCAGGGGAACGGCCCGGCAGTCTCAACGCAATCCACCTAAGTGTGGCGCGCGGTCGGACAATTCGAGAGAGATTTAACTCTGGAGTGGAGGTCCGCGATCGCGAAACAGAAACGTACAAGCACTCGCCGTAACACCCGGCGAGAAAATAACCACTTCGCTACAATAGTCCGGTAGCGTAATGCGTTCACTATCAGGAACCAGGGCGAGAAGCGTCGGATAAACGGGAGGGCGTTGATCGGCTACTTCTGCGAAATCCAGGCAACTCTCATCCAGCCACGCGCTGGTCGGATCGTTCTTCGAATTATCCGCCAACGCCTGAACAATCCGCGAGGCCGGAATACCCAGCACATCACCATGAGAGGCTGCCGGGAAAAGCTGCCAGACTAACAGGATGGCAATCAACAGGATTCGCGAAGCAATAACCATTGGTAACATCCCAAAAGCAATGTTCATGCCTAAACTCAAACGACTTTTAGTTTATTCAGACAGAAACTGTTACTCGAATTTAACGTGGCTTTTTTTAGACAGGATAGATCACTTCCCTGGGACTGATTACTCACGCTGGTTAAGAGACGGCCAACAAGCGCGATATTAGGGGTTGCTTTCCACAAGCGGGCGTAGTATCAAACTGACACGCGTCTGCGCGTTTCTATCGCGGGTGTAGTTCAATGGTAGAACGGTAGCCTTCCAAGCTACACACGAGGGTTCGATTCCCTTCACCCGCTCCATTTCAGACAAATTTGAGCACATTTGACTACGTCGCATTGGCGGGTATGTTGGGAAGTTGAGATAGTCTTTAGGCTTGTAGGTGCATGCCGATAAATGATAACAGCAACATATGCCGCAACGAAATTCCAATGCTCTCTGGAGCTACGATGAGGCGATCCGCAGCAAAAATGCGGCGCGTGCTCATCAGCGGGAATTAGTACGTTCCGGGCGACTCAGCCCACGAGAAGCCCAGAAACGTGCCTCTCTTTTTCAGGGAGTCGAGTCGCGGGTCATTTCCTATGGCCAAGGCGCGGCAATTTAACGAGTTCATCCCAGCCATCATCGCCCGTCCTCCCAAGGGAGATGTGGCAACCGTTATCGGCGGTCAGGCCATCAATTTTTGGTGCGAGCAAGCCTACAAAAAAGATTCATCACTTGCCGCGCATTATCCCTTCACCAGTGCCGATCTTGACGTGGTGGCGAAGCAGCGGGCGCAAACCCTCGCTATCGTCAAGGCGACAGGTTTAAAGCTCGTAGAGGCCGGGCAAGGCTATGCCAGTACAGACCGGGCTGCTCTTGTTACCAAAGGAGAGAAACCCGAAACCATCATTCAAGTGTTGGGCGGCATGTACGGGGTAAGCGATAAGGAATTGGAACAGGACACGGCCAAAGTTTCAATCCCTGACGATAGCGGAAAGACGCGCATGGCCAAAATCGCCAATCGCACCGTCCTTATCAAAGGCAAAATCGCCTTGGCACTTGCACCGGACGGCGTGAGGACTTCGGCAGACAAGGAACACGACCGTTTCCATTTGCGCCTGCTCATTCTCTGTATGGCCATTGCCAGTCGCGAATTATTTGAGGGCATCGGCACAGCTCACGATGAACGTGCCGTCATCAAAAGCCTCAAGGCGCTTCTCAAAGTTATCGCCAGTAAAGATGCGGCCAAGGTTGCAGTGATTGATCCGGCTATTGTCTGGCATCGCGCCATTGCTCCAGAGATACTGTCCGCGGACAGGCAGCGTTATCCTCAGTTGGCTCATTATGCCGCGGGTGAGATTTTATCGTGGCTCAAGAAATGATGTTTGCCGTGATAACGACCATGCGTCAGAGATTTCTGGTTATATATTGGTCTGCTTGAGAAAAGTTAATCAAGGATTGATCTCCTTGGATGTTTATAGAGTTAGTGCTCGGATGATTCTTCCAATTTTTGCGGCATGTAGCTCGGGGAGTAGAACCTCTTCTTTCGCGGAAGCCCATGCTCCATTTACGAAAGTATCTGTTACGAATCGGAGAGAATTACTCGAAACAATAATTTTCTTTCCGTTCCAATATTTGCCGGTCAACTCATTTGATATATTCATAGTTCCTTGGGTTATTTTTTGAATTATCTCATTAATCTATATCTCTGGAAGCTTTTTAATTCGCTCTATAGATAGAAAATAAATAGAGCGACCTACCGTGAAAATACTTGTTTTAAATAATCAGACTTTGGAATTGCTACGCTAAATATGAAACTTTATAGAATCAGAGATTGGATAAGGATGAAAATATTTCGCACAAGGAGCACACGTAGCGCACGCATGACTTACGGGGTTTGCGGTGAGGAGGTAAGATGGGGTTGTGAGTGGGGTGATCTCTCCACTCTCCGCGCTTGAATGACAAGTCGTGTGTTCTTTGAGAATTGGATGTTTGAAACACGAGGAGGTTCTTGAGGTTCGCTTGGATGCAGGAAGGGGGAGTTGTCCTGTGTTGTCGCGGATCGTCGCGGGGGTGCCAGATTTTTTCTACCCCTTCGTTGATGGGGCGCGTCTCTGTAAATCCGGTCTTGCGAGGGTGGTTTTGTGGGAAATGAGGTTGCGACAGGCGAAAGGCAGGGTTTACTACTTTGCGCCGATGCGAGGCATGGTCGATGGCTGCGCGGAGACAGGAACCGGGTGCTGCGTGACGCCGCCGGGTTAATGACGCTTATCGCGGCGGATGAGATCGGCGCTGGCGCGTTCGAGAATCTTTTTCTCGATGGGAGTGAGACTGCCCATGCCGTGCTTGGAAATTTTGTCGAGGATCGAATCAATCGATTCGCCTTTTTCCTGTTCCCTCAAAATCCGGATATTGTTCTGACGGACGATCCGCTCCTGGCGTCGGTGTTCAATCCAGTCGGAAATCCGGTCGAAGAAGCCCAGTCCGGTGGCCACGCCCATTGAACGGATCGTGACGGCGGCGATCAGGGTCGAAACCCAAAGCATTGACAGTTGCAAAACGGCATGAGCCGCCAGGAACATCAGAGTATAAATGCCCAGAAGAATGGCGGCTACCCACTTGAATTTGATTTGGAAGAAGACCAGTTCGACGTTGGGATAAATCGCCACGAACGCGATGAAAAGGCCGAAGAGAATCGATTCGGCTCCCTGATAAGAAACCGGCCCCATGACTTCCGCATAGGCCAGCAGGAAGAGCGCGGGCAACACCACGAGGGCGGCGTAGAGTCCGATGAAATAGTTGCGTCCGATGAACCGCTCCACGTCCGGGCCGAACCAGTAGAGCATGAACATCTGGAAGACGAACATGATGCTCGCGCTGGCGACGAAGGGATAGGTCACCAACTGCCAGGCGTAACCTTGGGAAAGAACCTGGCTGCTGTGAAATTGGAGCAAGGCAAAGATCGCGCCATGTCCCAGGGCGCTTGCCAGGGAGTAAACCACCATGGCAATGACGTGGATGATGATTAATAAAACACTCACGCCTACCGGGTAGCGTCCAACCCAGAAGAGCGGGCGATAGTCAGCTGATGAGTTAGAAAACATCATTGCCTCAATTATCGGAACTTTAGTTAAAGAATACGCCTGAATTTTTAAACTGTCCAGAGACAGAATGAAAGGGTAGTGTCCTAATTTGAATTGATCTCAAATATTCTCCCGCTCGAAAAAGTCTCGTTTAATTGTTGAATAAGACTACGGCAAAGCAAATATCCTATGATGCGGCTCGCATCGTAGGAATGCAGCCTCATAATTATCCCCGAGAAACAAGCGTCAACATCAAAGCATGATATAATGGATAGCTAGCACTTAGTACGCATTTATACGTAAGAATAAAAAAGACGCACAAAAGAGCTTGCAAAGAATGAGTTATGGTCTATTTGTTGGATATGGACATTAAGAGCATTCAAGTCGAAGAGATCGCCTTGGAAAAAGAAATTCAAGCTAAAGCTGAGCTTTTGAAGGCTTATAAAGCGGTGCGTCTGGACTTGGAAAAAAAGCAGAACTATCAACAGCCACAAGTTCCAAGAGAGGCATCTCTTGAAAAGTCCGCTACTTCTGTCTCTGCGCCCACAACCAACACAGCTACGCCTACAGCCTCTGAAAAAATTGCGCGCCTTGTTTTGTACGGAAGAAATACCAGACTAGTTAGACAGGCTATTAACAGCATGACTACTCCGTATTCCCACGTGGAAATCGGTAGATGGATAGAAGAGCAGAGTAGTGGAGCAAACAAACTAAAGACTACTGAGATTTGCTCTGTCTTGGCGCGTCTGAAACGTACAAATCACATTGAGATTGCGGCCCCCGGTTCAGGGAGACGCCCCGACTTTTTTAAACCAAGGTCTTCCTCGGTGTAAAACGAAAGAAAGATTTAAGATGATAATAAATTAAAGCGCCCGTTATGAAACCCGAATGATGGGGGCGTTAAAAGCGGAGGGGCGGTTAGGTGATAATGTCTTGCAGGACAACCTAACCGCCCCTTCAGGGATATCGGGGCTAGCTAGGATGCGGTGCCGCCTTTCACAAGCATTACACCGGGGGTTCGAGTCCCCCTAGCTCCAATTTCTGTGCTACAATATATCGGCATTTGCCGATTTAATCAAGGTGTTTCTTATCCAGTCGGATGTTTTCTGCTTAGATTTCGTGGCGGCATTTTCAATCTTTGCGTGTTCATCCTTTGAAACTCTAGCTCTGATAACAAAGCTTTTTGCTTCGGTTTTCGGTAATTTCGGACGACCTAATTTCTTTTTCATTATTGTAGCACAAAAAGTATTGACTGATTGTAGTTTTTGTAGCACATTAAGTCCAGAACAAAAGAAACCAATATGGCAAACATCCTCCCTCTCGAAAAACAAACGCTCGCCATTCACGCTCTCGCTGAAGGTAATTCCATTCGTTCCATTGAGCGTATGACCGGAGTTCATCGCGATACGATCATGCGCCTTGGCGTGAAGGTCGGTACGGCATGCGCTGAAATGATGGATAGCAAGATGCGTGATCTTGAGATTAATGACATCGAAGTGGATGAGATTTGGGGATTCATCGGAAAGAAAAAAGCCAATCTTAAGCCCGAGGATAACCGCGCTGAACTTGGCGACGTTTGGACGTGGATTGCGATGGACAAGAAAACCAAGCTCATTCCCTCTCACGTCGTCGGCAAGCGCGATAAGTACCATGCGACGATCTTTATGCAAGACCTCGCCTCACGCCTCAAGAATCGCGTTCAAATCTCTTCGGATGGTCTCGACTCCTACGTTGACGCCATTGAGCGCGGCTTTGGTAGTGAGGTCGATTATGGCCAAATCGTAAAAACCTATTCCGTTGAAAATCTCAGTAAGGGCAATGCCGGGAGGTATAGCCCCGCTGAAGTGGTGAAGGTCGAAAAGACATCTGTCTACGGTTCACCTGTTATGTCTACCGTTTCGACCTCTCACATTGAAAAGCAGAATCACACACTGCGGATGCACTGCCGCCGCCTGACTCGCCTTACCAACGCATTTAGTAAGAAGCTTGATAATTTTAAAGCTGCGGTCGCTCTGAATTTCGCCTATTATAACTTCGTGAAAAATCACGGTTCCATTCGATGCACCCCAGCAATGGCCGCTGGCGTTGCTAATGACTTCTGGAAGGTCGAAGACCTCGTGAGGCTGGTATGAGCAAGGAAACCTACCTCAAGACGCTACAGCGAGCGTTTACAGACCTTCATGGATGCCAAGCCAAGCACGTTGAAACCGTGCCTGTACTCGAAACCTTCCAAGGAAAGACCGTATGGGAAGGTGAGGTTGAAGTGTTTGACTTGGTAGGCCACCCAAAGGCCAAGCGGGGCTATGCGTGGTCTTATGCTAATAATGGGAAGTCCGATCAAGTAACGGCGGTTCTTGAGTTGCCGCCTGTAATCTCCCCCAAGACAGCTGTACAAGCTGCTATCATTTCGAGAGTTAAGAATTAACTAATTTTTATTGAGAATATTTCGATGTAAGACAATAGCATCACGATTGACAGCGATGCTATGTTTTAATTGTGAATACGTTCACTCCATCGAATATAGCTACCATTAATCCTGCGGATGAACCGAGAAAAACGGACCTCCAAGAGGCTCCTTTCTTGTCAGGTGAAATTAAAGGAAAGAAGCTTTTCGTTGGGGGGGATGATAGGATTAATGATTTGCTGAATAATTCCCTTATCGAGGGCGAATTGACAATCTTTGGCCTCCCCTTGAGTAAAGTGTGATCTCACCTCTTCTTCGGTGAGCTTAGTTCGTTCCGAAAGAATTTTGGCTATTTTATTTTCTGCCTGAATAGCCAGGCTATTAACTTGGCCCAAAGCCTCCCTATCAAAAGAGCTATTGAGGTTCCATACAACGCCATGCATTAAGAATGTAGCATGCGATACGGCGTATCGTTCGTCTCCAGCCGCAAAAATAACATTAGCAATAGAATCAACTGCTCCAGTATTATGAAAGGCCAATTTAACCGGCAATGCCCGTAAATAATTGTAAAGGGCAACTCCAGAATCAACATGCCCACCAGAAGAAGCAAAAAGAAAATAAATGCGTTCTGGGGTTAATTGTTCAATAATTTGAGCGCAAGCTGCCATGAAAGACTTGGTTTTTGTTTCTGTAATATTGTCGTAAAAGTTGACGTATACCGTTTTCACTCGTAATCACAGATTAATCACGAATGGGGAACGATTACAATTCTTTCATTTCAAATTAGGACACTACCAATGAAAGGGGAGTTTTTAGGTTAAATAGTTGTTATTGCGATAAATAAACCCAAAAGTCCGGTGCGTTTGAGGTTTGTACCCACCTCATTGACCTGAATCGCCGCTGGCAATTCACAACAAAAGGCCCCCCTGCTTGCGTAAATCCTGTCAAAAATTCCCGCTATTTTATTTTATCCCGTGATTAGCGCGGAGAAATAGCCGGCTCTCGTACCATCTCGGCAAAAGACGTCCGCTTGAGAAGTTCCGCATGCGTCACTTCAACCCGATTTGCGGAGACCTCACCAGCACCACGTCCCAGCATGAGAATTCCGTCCTGCCCAGGAATCCGCAACTCCGCCGAAGCCGCCACACCGTCAAAACAGACGTAGCTGCCCCTGCCGGGACATTGCGGGTACAATCCCATCGCCGCCCAGACGTACCAGGCCGACATCTCCCCGTTATCCTCGTCCCCCGGCAAACGATCCGGCGTATACAACTCACGAGCCACGCGGTTGACCCAATACCCTGTCTTGCCCGGCTCCCCCGCCAACGCGTAGAGAAACAGAAAATTGTGCACCGGTTGATTCGAATGCGCGTACTGGCCGAACGACGCCGATGCCATCTCGGTCATCTCATGAATCTCGTACCCATACGACCCCGTCGAAAACCGCGGGGGCAGAGCCAGCATCGCATCCAACTTCCGGCAAAACGGTTTTGCCCCTCCATAGAGCGACATCAATCCGACGACGTCATGCGGCACATGGAACGCATGCTGCCACGCGCCACCTTCTATATACGGCCCACCCCATTCAAACTCATCAAACTTCGGCAACCATTCCCCCGAAGCCAATCGCCCGCGCATAAATCCCACCGATGAATCAAATACATTGCGATAGGACTGAGCCCGTTGTCGTAGAGCAACCTCCTCCGCCTTGCGTCCAAGCGCTTTCGCCACTTGCGCCACGCAGAAATCATCATATGCATAATCCAGAGTGCTCGACGTCGCATGCGGTTCCCGATCGGCTGGCACATACCCCAGACGGATATAATCCTCCAACCCCCGGCGTCCATAACAGCCGCTATCCGAAGGAACTGTTGCATCCTTCCACAAGTACGAAAACACCTCGGACACGTCCCAATCCCCAATTCCCTTCACCACTGCATCCGCAGCGACGACGTCAAAGTGTGTCCCGATCATGCAATCCCGCCGTCCCGGACTCGCCCACTTCGGAGTCCAGCCACCCTCGCGGCAGGCATTCAGCCAACCATCAAGCATACGTTTCATCGCATCCGGATAAACCAGTTCCAAAAGTGGATACAACGTCCGGTACGTATCCCAAAAACCGCAATCCGCACATAACGGCCCCGCATGCACCTGCCCATCGTAAGGGCTATAATGAATCACTTTTCCAGAAGCGTCGACCTCATCCAGAAAACGCGGGAAAAGCAGGCACCGGTACAAACACGAATAAAACGCTCGCAACCGCTCTTCGTCGCCATCCTCAATCTCGATACGCCCGAGTAATTCATTCCACGCCTGCCCGCCCAGGCTTTCCAACTCTTCCAGACTGCGCCCGGACAATTCCCTCGACAACGACACACGCGCCGTTGCCGCGTTCACAAACGAACCGGCCAACCGCAACTCGACGCGTTTCACTCCTGCACCAAAAGTTACAAAACCACCATCCGCCGTTTTCTCAAACTCCTCAGGCACGCAATCAAACTCTCCCTCCAGCCATAACCCAAATCCCTTCGGCACCTCATCACGATGATCGCGCGTTACCGCCGCAATTCGTCCACCCGCACGTGACAACTCATGCGCCCCGTCAAACGTAAAACGAATTCGCAACCGCTCCTCTGATTCTGATTGAAATACCAAAATGGCCCCGCGCTCCGAAGGAGCCAGCTCCATGGTAATTCCATAACGGCCCAGGACAGCCCGTAGATAGTTCGGTTTCAATACCGTCTTCTCAGGACGATACACCGACGACTGATGCTCCAGACGCTCTTGATATGGGCCATGAAATGGAGTCACCAATACACTGGCATAATCCCGCATCCAGGGACTCGGCTGATGCGTCAACCGCACCCCCCATAAACGACGCAACTGCCGGTTAAACGTCCACGGAGACGCCCCCGTCTGCAATGTCCAATGATGAAGTCCCCACGGCCGAGCCACGATGGGTAATGTATTCCCCGTCGAAAACTCCCGAACCGAATCCGTCCCCTGCAACAGATGGACCCTGGCAACGAAGTTCATCGATTCTGGACATTCCCCAAGGGTTGATTTCCCGGAAGAAGCGCATTATCGCCGACGTCCGCATTTTCATCCTTGATAGGAGGAGCTTTCTGTCGCTCCAAATCGGTAGTTAAGCGAAATTCAACGGATTTACCTGTCCTGAGGTCGAGATTTCCATCACCAAACATGCGATTGGAGTCAACCCCTTCTTCTTTGAGAAAATCTCCCTCTATCGTATTGTTACGAATCAAGCATTTCCCGCTTCCATTATTGGCAGGTCCAGTCCATACGGCATATTTCCAGCCCTTAATCAGATTTTGCTCAATAATTCGAGTTCCTTCCATGCCGAGAACTCCCGAGATGGCCGCTTGTTCGGCTACAGCATTGCCCTCCTCTGAAGTTCGGCGAATCACGTTATTGCGGATAATCAATTCACGCGTCCCCGCTGATGCTGCTATAGCAGCGAAGGCCGGAGATAAATCATTAAGTATTTCATTATTGGTAATAACCACCTCCGTTGATTTATCGTTCATCCGAATTCGACCATTCACCAATTTATTGCCCGTTATCGTGATGTCGCGGCCTGCCTCTAATATAATTCCACGGGGTTGGCGAAGCTTGGAAACGCAGAGATTATTGGCAATGAGAACGTGACCGTTACCAAATAATTTTAAATCGCTCGGACTATGCATCCGGATGAAATTGCCGCGATATTCCTCGGGGCCTTCTCCATCGATCAGGATATAGTTATTTGCAATGAGAATATTATTACCCCAGAAATACGTTCCGATTCCAAAAAACTTGGCGTCGATCGCGATATTATTTGTGATCACCACGTTTTCCCCGCCCTCGCTGTCATAGGCCATGTCTTTCATATAACGGGCCACATTGTTACTAATGAGAACGTTTCGCCCTTTGGATCCCCAACCCAGTGTCATTCCATATTGGGCATAGTTTCCCAATACCTGAATATCATAGGCACCGGCCGAATTGACCACAAACTTTGAATCTCCCGGTTTCACGTCCCGCACCATCAGATAGGAGGTTTCCTTCTGACTGATATTCTTTTTTCGCGCATCCGAATCTCCTCCCCACCACTGGCATTGATGCAGCACATGATCGGACCAATTTCCCTCATGAAGAAGCCATTCGCTTCCATCCTCCGCCAAGGTGATATGATTGCTATAAGTTCCCCGGCAGTTACGGACTTTGATATAATAAGAACTATAAACTCGCACCAGCGCATTGACATAATTGCTTTCACAGTCGGCAACATCGATGTTCTGGCATTTTTTGAAATAGAGAACGTCCAGGCGTCCATTCGATCCCGCAAAATTCTTTTCCGTTCGAAAAACACGAACGCCCCGAATCTTTACATTTTTAATATCCGTTCCATATATAATCGCGTTAATCTCAGTGGGCCCCATCTCACGATCTCCAACTTTTGGAAAAAGAAACTCCGGACCTGAAATATCTATATTATCTCCCGCAAGGACAAAAAGCCTCTTCTCCTTGAGAGAGGGGACGTTTGGCGTCACTGCCGCCCCTTTGTCAAAAGAGAGGGAGACATCGGAGGGAATTGATACCGTGCCAAGCAGATACTTTCCTGGAGGAAAATACAGGCGTTTATTCCCCTCGTTCAGCGCCTTCTGAAGCTCCAGCGTCATCTCTCGCTCGCCGTTTGGAATGACTCCAAGGGTGGTAACGTCCTTGTAACCGGCTGCATCGAGAGCGAAACTTCTATTATCACATCCGAATAGCGCAAGAACCACCATTGCCAGCACAAGTTGTTTTTCGAATTTCATAAGATAGTCAAATCCTGAATTATTGATCGTAGTCAGTAGAGCCTATTGCCTTCGTCTCATCCGAAGACAAATAACTCGAAGTGTTTCGGGTCACTTGAGCACGGGTCAACTCGCTGACTTTGCGGCTCTCGCAATGACCGTCCAAAAACATCACTGTGACTTTCCCGCCATGCGGCTTAGGAGTGCGCTGTGTCAGATCAGTCGTTTTCCAACCCAGTACATTCGAATCAAGCCAACGTCCGGAATAAAGATCAATCCCGTATATCTGTTCCGATGGTCTTTCAACAAGTGCAACCGGTTTCTGGGATAAATAGGAATTAAATCCGAAGCGCCAGCTTTTTCCCGTGCACTCCAACATATTTAAAACCATGTCCAAATTCTTGGATGTGTAGGTAATTCCCATGTACGGCATTAAATAGATGGCCACTTCCCCATTGTTCACTCCCCCGTATGCCGACGGAGGCAATATCCCGGAATTGTCACTTGTGTAAGCATTAAGAGCCACCGCAAAGTTTCGCATATGTCCCGTACATTTGACTTTATTGGCGAATTCAAGAACCTTCTTTTGCGAAGAAAACAACAAAGCCACCATGATCGCCATCAAAGCGACCACGACGAGACATTCAATCAAAGTAAATCCACGATTTGTGTTCCCGAGACGCCCGGATGTTGTCTTCTTTGTCATAATCACACCGTGACAGTCTCTTTCGCAGGAACGTCTGTCATTGGCGACGTTTTCGAAGCACGGTCAAAAGCAGTATACCCAACCCCAAGACGCCCAGCTTGGCTGACGACGCCTCAGGAACAACCGAGACGCTGAAGTTATCTATCTTGCTTTGACTCGTGCTGCCGGGGTATTGAGTATAAATAAAGAGATTACTGATCGATGTAGAACCGCTGGTAAAGACTGTCGTATAATCGAAATAATAGTCTGAAAGAACGCTCTTCCCATTGATTGAAATATCAATATATTTTGTGCTCGTATCGTAAGATATGGAATAATTATATAATGTAGAAGCACTATAGGTTGAAATATAATCCGACAAAGTCCCGCCCGTTACCGTTGACGAACCCGAGCACAAAGACCAAGTATCGCCGTATGGATTAATCTTTAGATATAATAATCCATTGGTCGTCACGTTACTAGACGCACGCCCAAGCGTCAGAAAGAAGGCGCTTCCACTGCTTTTAATGTAAGCAACATCTGCTGAAAGTGTAATAAGCGTACCATACGACGAATAGCTGGAGGGCGTAAAGGAGACAGCTATAGTACTGTTGGAATTGGCATTGGATGTAATGTATCCATTGGTGGAACTCCCTCCCAGAACCCAATTCGTTCCAGTCACCCAGGTTTTATTTCCTGTCTCGGTCGTCAGCCCGTTAATTGTAGTACCCGAGGTTCTGCTCGACGAGAGAGTAAAGGAATCGCTAATCACAACTTCAGCGGACCCCGTCGACATTGAGGCGATCCCCAAACTCAGGCAGATGGCGGTTATTTTCATCAATTCAATTTTCATGGTATTTCCTTTCACTCTTAATGCCGGGGGTTAGGCGCTTTCACGTATAACCACTTCAGCAGGAACGACGATCCGTTGCATCGGTGCATTTTTTTTGACGATACGCTGAAGCAGTAGTTCTGCCGCTTTCGCTCCCATTTCCTCTATCGATTTGCGTACGGTAGTCATGGCTGGACGGCTTTCTCGAGCGACCTTGAGATCATCAAATCCCGCGACTGCGACATCGGCAGGGACTTTCAATCCTTTACCCTCCAGAATGTGTGCAACATCGATTGCAATGAGGTCGTTGACGCACAGGATGGCGTCCGGGCGTTGCTTCAGGGCGAGAAGACGTTCAATTTCTTTCGCTAGACTTTCCTGATAGGGAGATGTGGGGGTGCTGAGTTTCAGACGCGAAACCATTTCGCGCGGCACAGCAATACCGCGGTCACCCAACGCCCAGCGATAGCCGTCAAGGCGATTTTCTACTGTTGAGGAGCCTTCTTCACCGCCAATCCAGGCGAGTCGTTTATAACCACGGTCGAGAAGGGCGCTCGCCAGCGCATACGATCCTCCGTAGTCGTCTGCCAGCACGCAGTCGAGGTCAACTCCGGGGAAGTGTTTGTCAACCAGCACCAACGCAAAGTGATCCATTTTCAAGCGAAGGAGCCGCTCGGAAATATCGCTGTAGGCTACCGGGAAAACAATCGCCCCGTCTGTTGGCAAATCCTGCAATCCGGTTATATTGGCCTTTTCTTTTTCCGAATCGCGTTGCGCGTCAAGAATGACCAGTTGAAATCCATTTTCATCAAGCACGCGGCGAGCGCCGCGGGCGATCTGTATGGTCAGTTCATCCTCAAGATTCGGGAGAACCAAGGCCACACGTTTGTGTTTGGCTCCGCATCGGCTAACAAAAACACCCTTGCCTTGCGCACCTTCAAGTACGCCTTCGTGGATCAGTACCTTGATGGCACGGCGAACGGTTTGTTCGTTAACGCTGCAAAGCTTGGAGATTTCCTTTGCGGTTGGGATTTGATCTCCGGAATCGTATTTTCCGATCTCAATCCAGTTACGCAATTCCGTTTCAACCTGCTTGTGCAGCGGTACGGAGCGGGAAGGCTGTTCTTCGTATTGGCTGATTTCTTTATTCACTATAGTCACTATAGTGATGGAAGCTATCGCAGTCAAGCGATTTTAAGAAACAGTTCAATCGTGTTTGTTTGGCTGGCATCCGGGCAGAGTCGATGACTCTGGATAGAATGGAGGCGGAATCGAACGAAAGCCGGGAAGGTATCAAGACCAGCCCGGTGAGGTTATTTAGGGATAAGCTCTTATCGGATCTCAAGGAACTGCGGTGCGCGGGTGAGATTGGTGATGCCACCCTTTTTGACGACGGTGACGTCTTCGAGGCGGACGCCGCCCAGGCCGGGGTAATAGAGGCCTGGTTCGACGGTGAGGGCGAGGCCGGGCTTGAACTTTCCGCTGGAGAAGCGGGGCGATTCGTGGATTTCGAGGCCGAGACCGTGTCCGGTTCCGTGGAAAAAGCCGACCCAGCGTCCGTTCTTGTTTTCGGTCGGGAAGCCGGCATCGCGGAAACGTTCGACGAGTTGTTCATGCAGTTTTCGCCCGTCAGCGCCGGGGCGCATTTGTTTTTGCACCCAGCGTTTGCCCTCGGCAACGGTGGCGTAGAGTTTTTTCTGCGTTTCGGAGGCGCGGCCTTTGACGACGGTGCGGGTCAGGTCGCCGAAATAGCCGGTCTCCTGATCGCGCGGGAAAATGTCCATGATGATCGTTTCGTTGGCATGCAACGGCCCGGTGCCGCGTTCGTGCGGATCGCAGGATTGGTCGCCACCGGCGGCAATGGTTCCGGCGGGTAACGCGCCCAGCTTGATGATGGCGGCGTCGATTTCACCGCGCAGGATTTCGCTGGTGAGGATGGAATTACCCCAGCGCAGGACTCCGCTGCGGCCGATCTTGGACTGGCGGATCACGTCAAATCCGCGGTAGAGACCGCACTCGGCCTTGCGCAGGGCGGCGGTGAGGTATTTGACTTCGTCGGTGGATTTGAAACGGCGTTCGGGGAAGAAAGCGCCTTCGACCGGGTCGACCCGGATGCTGAGTTTCTTCAACTCGAAAGCGAGTCCGACGGGGAACGAGGAGGGGACTTCGATTACGTCGAAGCCCTGTTTCTTCGCAATGGCGGCGATGAGTTGAGCCGTATTGCCTGCCAGGGTGACGGGGATGAATTCGTCGAACGCGTGAACTTTGTCGACTTGCGCATCGCGGCGGCCGCGGTTCAATTCGAGCGGGCTGAGGACGATGTGCGACTTGCCGCGCCATTTCCACCAGAGGAACGCATCGGGGGCGAAGAACCGGGAGGCATAGAGGATGTCAGCGTCGAGTTCGCTGGCGGCGTAAATCAAACGGGCTTTTTTCATGAATTCAATGTCCTTTCAGCAAGACGCCGGTCACCAGGCCAGCGACAAATGTCGCAAAGATCAAAATGGTTTTGCCGATGTGCAAGTCTCCGAAGAGGAGATTGATCGTCACCGAACCGGAATTGACAATCACGATGAGAATCAGGAAACCGATCAACAACAGGGCTGCTATTAACTTACCACTCATGGCATTTTTTAGTCGTGTCGCGTCCCATTTCATGCCAATAAACTGGATATGTCAATTGCCACGCGAACGGGAGATCTGGGCACCACCGCTTTAATGTACGGACGCCGTGTTTCCAAAACCGACTCGCGGGTCGAGACGTACGGCACGGTGGACGAGTTGAGCAGCCAGCTCGGCATCGTCCGCGCCACGACGCCTTCGCCGTGGGTCAACGGGCAGGTTCTCATCATCCAGAAAAACCTGGTCAATCTCATGGGTGAACTGGCCACTGGCATCGAAGACCTTGATCGTTACCGCAAGGACGACCGCTTTCCTAAACTTACCCCCGAGGCGCTCGACCATCTCGACAGTCTGGTCAAGGAGATCGAAAACCAGAAGATCACTTTTGACGGCTGGGCCACTCCGGGCGATTCGCTCAGTTCCGCCGCGCTTGACGTGGCTCGCTCGATCTGTCGCCGGGCCGAACGCCGCGTTGTCGGCCTTCAGGAGAAATCCAACGTCGATCATGGCTTGACCATCAAGTTCCTCAATCGCCTCTCGGACGTGCTTTGGCTCCTGGCCCGTTACACCGAAACGAAGCATCCCGGCGGGAAGGAATAGTTTTCAGTACGAGGGTTTTCGTTTTCAACAGCCTTCTAATCCATCGAATCCACGTAAACTCTTTTGTTCCGCACATTTATTCGGCACTCGGTTCGACTCATTTTGAAGCAGGCCAGTCGCCGATTGTAAAATAAAAGCCAGCACCGGTTGACAAGGTATGGAGGCTGTGCGATGTTCTGAATCAGGATAAAAAAGGTCTTTATTAAATGAAGATTACCCAAGCTGGCGAATACGCCCTTCTCGCTCTCGTTTACCTCGCAAAGCAACCCGAGGGTAATCTCGTTATGATTGACGATATTAGCAAGTCTGAGCGCATTCCCAAGGGCTTTCTGGCCAAGATCTTGCAAACTCTCGCCAAGGGCGGCACGATCCGCTCCCGACAGGGTGCGCGCGGCGGTTTTGCCCTGGCACGACCGTCGCGGGAGATCACGATTCTGAGTGTTATCGAGACCATCGAGGGCAAAATTGCTTTCCAGCGATGTCTGGAAGAAGATGGTTGTTTTCGCGCCGATTCGTGCACGCTTTGTGCTGTATTCGGTGAGGCGCAAAACCGCATGACGGAAGTCTTCAGCAAGATGACCTTGTACGATCTTTTGTTACCCAAGGATGTAGCCTTGGGGAAGGTTCGTAACGTGTCGTGCGCGCAGGATGGGGCGGCGATTGCAGGGGCGCGCCCGGTAACTACCCTTTCATTAGCCAATACTGACATAGAGAAGGAGACATAAATATGAGCGACAACGAATATACTCTGTACAACGAAACGGTCATGGATCACTTCATGAATCCCCGCAATATGGGTGACCTGCCCGAGGCCGACGGCATCGGCGAAGTCGGCGCGGCTGCCTGCGGCGACATTATGAAAATTTCCCTCAAGATCCGCGACGGCAAAATCGAGGACGCCCGTTTCAAGACTTTCGGCTGCGGTTCCGCCATTGCTTCCTCCAGCATGGCTACTGAACTCATCAAGGGCCGCACACTGGAGGAAGTGAAGAACTTCTCCAATCAGGAGGTCGTCGACGCCCTCGGCGGATTGCCCCCGGTGAAAATCCACTGTTCGGTTCTCGCCGAAGAAGCTCTCAAGGCCGCTATCGAGGATTACGAGAAGAAAAACTCGCTTGAATCCAGGACGGCCCCCGAAGCTGCCACCGCCTGAAAGCGGATCTGAAGGAGACGGGGGAATGGAACCGGTTTTTCCCAGCCTCCGGCCTCCCTTCTCCAGTCTCCCATTGCCATGAAATCCGTCTATCTCGATCACCAGGCCTCGACGCCGCTCCTGCCCGAAGCGTTCGAGGCGATGCGCCCTTATTTCACTGAAGCCTTCGGCAGTCTGTCGAGCTTGCACCGCCACGGCCTTCGCGTTCGCGACGGGGTCAAGAAGGCGCGCGAGCAGGTCGCGGCGTTCATCAATGCCGAAAGCCCCGACGACATCATCTTTACCTCCGGCGGTACCGAGGCGGCCAATCTTGCCGTCAAGGGATTCGCCGACGCCAACGAGCGCAAGGGTAACCACATCGTCTGGTGCACCACCGAACATCCCTCGGTGATGAACTCCATCGAGTATCTCGAAAAGCGCCACGGCTTCACCTCCACCCGCGTCCCGGTCAATCCCATCGGCCAGATCAATCCCGAGGACATTCGCGCCGCGATCACGGACAAAACCATTCTCGTCTGCGTCCACCTGGTCAATCACGACATCGGCACCATCGAGCCGATCAAGGCCATCAGCCAGATCACACAGGAAAAAGGCGTTGTCCTCTACGTCGATGCTGTCGCCGCGGCGGGTTGGCTGCCCATCGATGTTCAAGCCCTCGGCTGTCAACTCCTCTCCTTTTCCCCGCACCGTTTCTACGGCCCCAAGGGTGTAGGCGTGCTCTACCGCAACCGCAAGGCCCGCATCACGAGCCAGATTCACGGCGGTGTGCAGGAAAACGGCCGCCGAGCCGGAACCGAGAATGTTCCCGCCATCATCGGCGCGGGAGTTGCCTGCGAGATTGCTGCGCGTGATCTCGGCGACCGCATCGCCCACGTTAGCCGTCTGCAAAAACGGCTCTACGACGGCATGATTTCGCGCATCAAATACATCAAGCTCAACGGCCCCGTTCCCGGCCCCGACCGCGTCTGCTGCACGCTCAACTGGAGCACCGAATTCATTGAGGGCGAAGGCCAGCTTCTCCTCTTCGACCTCCACGGCATCGCCGTCGCCAGCGGATCGAGCTGCGTCAGTAAATCGCTCAAGGTCTCCCACGTTCTGAGCGCCATCGGCCTTGATCACGCTCTCGCCCAGGGCAACATCATCATGAGCCTCGGCAAGGACAATACCGGTGACGACATCGATTACGTCGTCGAAATCTTCACCAAGATTGTCGACAAACTGCGCAACATGTCACCCATGTGGCAGGAATTCCAGGAGCACAAGATCGACTCAGTCATCTCTCCCACCGGCCACGGCCAGTCCTTCACCGAACGCGCTGCAAGCGTCTCCGGCAAAGCGGCTCACTAAATTCAGTTCGAGTTTTTCTGTTTTCAGTTGCGGGAAAAAGCGCTCCGGTGTGTAATGGGAATATGCCCATAACGTCTGGATGTTCCATTTTCGGATTGGCGCATCGTCCTGTACGACCAGTTGACAGAACCACTGAAAACTGAAAACCTCGAACTGAAAATTTTTCTATGCCACTCACCGAATCCCAGGTTCTCGAACAACTCAAAACCGTCAAATACCCCGGCTACAGCCGCGACATCGTTTCCTTTGGCCTCATCAAGGGTGTTGCCATAACCGGCGACCATGTTGGCGTTCGCATCGGTATCACCACTGCCGACAAGAACATTCCCGCCCTGCTCCAGGCCAACGTTACCGACTCCCTCAAGCAATTGCCCGGCGTCAAGGAAGCCGACGTCCACATCGAGGTCGATTCTCCCGCACAGGCCGTTCCGCTGCCCAAGAACGACATCCCCGGCATCAAGCACGTCATCGCCGTCGCCAGCGGCAAGGGCGGTGTCGGCAAATCGACCGTCTCGGCCAATCTCGCTCTTGCTCTCGAACAGGAAGGCCAGCGCGTCGGCCTCTGCGACTGCGACATCTACGGGCCGAGCATCGCCATGATGTTTGGCAGCAAGGAGCAGCCCACCGCCACCCAGGACAATCTCATCAACCCGATCATTGCCCACAAGATCAAGCTCATGAGCATGGGCTTCCTCCTTGAGGACGACGCTCCGGCCGTGCTTCGCGGTCCGCTCGTCACCCGCTACACCCAGCAATTCCTCCGCTCGGTCGCCTGGGGCGAACTCGATTATCTCGTGCTCGACCTACCGCCCGGTACAGGCGACATCCAGTTGACCATTGTCCAGACAGTTGCTCTCGCGGGCGCGATAATCGTCACCACTCCTCAGGAAGTGGCACTCATTGATGCGCGCAAAGCGACGACAATGTTTCAGAAAGTTAACGTTCCTGTGCTCGGAATAATTGAGAACATGAGTTATTTCCTCTGTCCGGGCGATGGGAAGCGATACGACATTTTCGGTTGTGACGGGGGCAAAAGAGAGGCTGAACGCCTCCAGGTCGACCTTTTGGCGCAGATCCCCATTGAAATTACCATAAGGGAAACCGGGGACAATGGGAAACCGATCGTAATACATGACTCGCAAGCCATTAGTTCCAAGTCGTTTAGAAGTGCGGCTCGACGCGTTATCCAAAATTGCGAAAGTCGTGTGAAGTAAAAGCCTCTTATTCTATTGACAAGAGGCCCTCTGAGCTATCTTATATTGAGCACAATGACGGACGAATCGAAGGAACCGGATAGTTTCTTCAAGAATTCTGCCCTGTATCAGGAATTCCTGGCAGAACGCGAAGAGATCCTCAAACACAAGTGGATCGAAAGCGAAAAGGCCGGGACTGATATCGGGTTCGAGAAGGCTTTGTTGGACTGGATTGTGAAGCACCGCGCTGAATGGCGGGCCTCACGCGCCCGGTTTTCGTCTTCCCCTGTGATCGCGGAGAAGACCTCACATTAAGTAAGCGCAGTGGACCACTCTTCCTCTACGCCTTCCCAGCGTGCTGGCGCCCCCCAAGGCAGCGCTACGCATCGCATTCTTCTTTCTGAAGATGAGATGCGCGAATCTCTTGCAAAGATCAGCCGCGAGATTGCCGAACGCAACCGGGACTTGTCCCTGGTCGCGCTCATCGGCTTGCCCACCCGTGGCGTCACGTTGGCTGAACGAATCGCCGCCATCCTGGCACAAACCGCCGGACACGAAATCCCCGTCGGCCAGATCGACATCACTTTCCACCGCGACGACCTCGAATTGCGCCGCCCCATCCCGCACGTCACCAACGTGCCTTTCGACATCAACGGGCGCACCATTATCCTCGTCGACGACGTTCTCTTTACCGGGCGTAGCGTTCGCGCCGCGCTCGATTCCCTTAACGACCTCGGACGACCCGAGTTCGTCCAGCTTGCCGCCCTCATCGACCGCGGCCACCGCCGCCTGCCCATTGCCGCCGATTTCATTGGACGAACGGTTAAAACCGACTTTAATGACGACGTCGCTGTAAGAATGAAGGAAATCGACGGGGCCGACAGTGTGGAGGTACATCATTCATGAAGAGCGCATGGAAACACAAAGATCTGATCGCCATTCGTCCTCTCGACGCTGCCGAAATCGCCCTCCTTCACGACACCGCCCGCGCCTTCAAGGAAGTTCTCTCCCGACCGATCAAAAAAGTTCCCTCCCTGCGCGGCAAGACCGTCATCAACCTTTTCGTCGAACCGAGCACCCGCACCCGCACCTCGTTCGAACTCGCCGCCAAGCGCCTCAGCGCCGACGTCGTCAGCATCGCCAGCGAAAGCAGTTCCTTCAAGAAGGGTGAGACTCTCAAGGACACCGGTCTCAATTTGCAGGCGATGAACTCCGACATCATCATCCTGCGCCACCCCGCCGCCGGAGCTCCGCAATTCCTCGCCGAACGCCTCAAGGCCGGAGTCATCAACGCCGGTGACGGTGCGCACGAACACCCCACCCAGGCGCTGCTCGATACCTTCACCATTCTCGAAAAACTCGGCAACGTCTCCGCTCCGCCCGACAAGAAACTGGCCGGGATCAAGATCGCCATCGTCGGCGACATCCTTTTCAGCCGCGTCGCCCGTTCCGACATCTGGGCCATGACCAAACTCGGAGCTGAAGTCACCCTCGTCGGCCCCACCACGCTCCTGCCCGACACCTTCCGCGAACTCGGCGTCAAGGTCAGCCACCGCATCGACGACGTCCTGGCCGAGGCCCACGTCATCATGCTCCTGCGCATCCAGCACGAACGCCAGAAGCAGCAACTCTTCCCCTCGCTCGGCGAATACGTTTCCCTCTTCGGCCTGACCCACGAACGCTTCAAGCGTTGTCGGCCCGACGTGCTTATCATGCACCCCGGCCCGATCAACCGCGGCGTCGAAATTGCCAGCGAATTGGCCGATGGGGTTAATTCCGTGATTCTCCAGCAAGTTTCCAATGGACTCGCCGTCCGCATGGCCGCTCTCTACCTTCTTACCGGCGGCAATGGCCCCCAGGGAGTCAACTCATGAGCATCCCCACCGGTCTCCAAAAACTTACCGACGCTCCCGTCGAATCGCTCTGCATCCACGGCGGACGCATCGTCGATCCCGCCAATAAACGCGACGAAGTCGGTGATCTCTATCTACACGACGGAAAAGTCGTCAACCCGAACGATCTGCCCCAGGGCGTCAATTGGCGCACCCTCAACGCGCGCGGTCATATCGTCACTCCCGGTCTGATCGACCTCCACGTTCACCTGCGCGAACCCGGCCAATCTTCCAAGGAAACCATCGCCACCGGCACCCGCGCCGCAGCGGCGGGCGGATTCACCACAGTTGTCGCCATGCCCAACACGGCACCGAAAGCCGATGGAGCAGCCACGATTGCCTGGATTCTCCAGCGCGCCGCCGAAACGGCCCTGGTCAACGTCTACCCCACCGGTTGTATTTCCCAAAACATGGCCGGCGAACTCCTCGCCCCGATCGGTTCCCTCGTCAAGGCCGGAGCCATCGCCATCACCGATGACGGCGCTTGCGTCCAGAACAACGAACTCATGCGCCGCGCGCTCGAATACACCAAGATGTTCGACGTGCCGATTTTCGATCATTGTCAGGACTACGCCCTCTCCGGCGGCGGCGTGATGAACGAAGGCCACTGGAGCACCATCCTCGGTCTGCCCGGCTGGCCCGCTATCGCGGAAGAAGTCATCGTCAGCCGAAACGCCATGCTCTCCGAACTCACCGGAGCCGCCGTCCATTGCCAACATCTTTCCAGCGTTGGCAGCGTCCGCATTATCCGCGAAGCTAAACAACGCGGCGTGCGCATTTCCGGTGAAGCCACTCCCCACCACATTGCTCTCACCGACAGCGATTGCCAGGGTTACGATACCAATTACAAGATGAACCCGCCGTTGCGCACTCATCGCGATCAGGAAGCCCTGCTCGAAGGTTTGAGCGACGGCACCATCGAAATCCTCGCCAGCGACCACGCTCCGCATTGTGAATTCGAGAAGGAAGTCGAGTTCAACTACGCCCCGTTCGGCATCCTCGGGCTCGAAACCGAACTCGCCATTTTCATCCAGAAACTCATCGAACCGCAGGTGCTCGACTGGTCTGGCATGATCGAGAAGTTGACCATCAACCCGGCCAAGCTCCTCAATCTCCACACCAAGGGTTCCCTCGCTATTGGTAAGGACGCGGACGTAACCGTCATTGATCCGAACCTCGAATGGCGCGTCGACAAGAATCAATCGTATTCCAAGTCCCGCAATACCCCTTTCCACGGTTGGAACCTCCGTGGCCGTGCCACCACCACCATCATCGGCGGCCGTATCGTCTTCTCTCTTTGATGGAGGACAGCGTCCTCCATCATCAGGAGGAAGCGCTGGTGTAATGTTTCAAGCCGTACTCGAAGAAGCGGCCACTGGCGATAAAAGTGACGACCGTGATCGCGACCAGATAACCGGCTTCCTTCCAACCGAAACCATCGATTAACGTCCGGGCGGGGACATTGGCCACAAGCAACATCGGAATGGCCCAGGTGAACACGACGGCCACGACACCCCGGAACGCCTCGCGCGGCAGGCGGGCGAGTTGGAACAAATTATAATAAGTGTGGACAAAACCCTGCGCGCGCGTCATCCAGAAACTCATCGTCATCAGAAACATCATGAACGAGTAGTGCACCACCACACCGAGAACGACCAGGAACACATACAGCGCGATATTCACAGGCGAGAACGGCACCGGAATTTTGCACGCGGCATAGACACAAACGATCACCGCCATCAGGCAGTTCACGATTGAGCCCGGCTCGAACGCGCGGGTGCTCACCAGAAAGCGGGTGGAGACCGGTTGCGCGAGGAAGAAATCGAGCCGCCCCGTCTGAACGAGTTCGGGCAGGTTCATGCAATTAATCATCACGAACGCCTGGAAGAGCTGTTGTACCAGATGACTCGTCGAAACCAGGAGCACCATCTGCCAGCCTGACCAACCGGCGATTTCCTTTACATTGAAATAGAGCACACCGATGAAGGCCAGTTGCAGGGCGAACCAACAAAGTTCGACGATGATCCAGAGGATGAAATTTCCTTTGAACTGCATCTCCCGCGCGAGCGAATAACGCATCTGCGCCAGCCAGATTCTCAAATAGCGTAACATTTTTTTATGAGTATTAAGTACTCAGTACTTTTTTTAATTTCCCACTGAAGTGTAATGTCTGAGCCCGCGCCGCCACAAGGAGAGGCCGAGTCCGTAGAAAAAAGCGATCCACGCCCATTGCAGGAGAAAGCCCTGCCAGATTTCTGCTCCGTGGATGCGGTCGAGAAAAATGCCCACGGGGAAATAATACTCGTAGGCAAAGGGCAGCAACCGGACGACGGCGTACACCGGCGCGGGCAGAACATCGAGAGGGAAAATATGACCGCTGGCGATGTACTCGACCGAAAACAGAATGAAGACCACGCTGCCGATGTCGAGCAGCCAGAACGCCAGCATGGCTGAGGCGTAGGCAATGGTGAATTGCAGAAACGCCGAACCGAGCGCTGCCACCAACGCAAGCGGCAGTGTTTCGCCCACGTGCACGCCGGAGAAGAAATGCCGGAACGCGTACAGCACCGCGATGGTGGGCAGGAGAACGACGGCGGAATAAATCAACCGTGATGCCAGAAAGAGGGAGACGCGGTAGGTGAAGTAATCGATTGGCTTGAGCAAGACCTGGCTGATCTTCCCGTCTTTGATGTCGCGTGCGATGGCGAAGTCGTCTTCCACCGGCGACGTGAGCGCGTCCATGACGATCAAAGTCAGGAAATACGCCATCATCAGGTGATAATCGTAGCCGGAAAAATTCGTGCTCTCGGGTTCGCTGAAGACTGCCTTCCAGAGAAAAAGCGATCCGGCCAGCGGCACCAGTCCCGCCAGCGCACGAACCAGAAAATTCCAGCGGTAGACAAGGCTGTTCTGCATGCCGAGACTGAAAATCCGGCTGTAGAGGGTCATTTGTTGGCGCAATACGGCAGTCATGGGAGGTGCGTCGTTTCAGTTGCAGCGGATGAGGGTTTGGCCTTCGATTTGGTGCGAAGCGTCACCAGACGTTGCGAATGTGGCGCGGCTGTCGTTCTGATCTGTGCGAGCTTTTCTTCCTTTTCCCGCTTCTTGCGCTTGGGGGCTTTGCGTTCGATGCGGACCGAGACAAGGCGCGTGTCCGGCAGGATGAATTTCTCGATCTCCACGGCCACTTCTTTGACCCGTTCGTTGACGAGGACGGCGGAGGCAATCTCCTCGGCGAGCGTCTCGATGAGCTTGCGCGGATGTTTCGCGGCGACGTCCTTGATCTGCTGGCAGACCAGCGCGTAGTCGACCGTGAGGGCGACATTGTCGGCGGCAGCGGCTTCGTCGAGCGAACGGACTTTCATCGACACGTTGACGAGCAATTTCTGGCGGCGGGAACGTTCCAAGGACGGGACGCCCACGGCAGAGTAGATTTCGAGGCCAACGATATTAATGCGATCGGACATAGTTGATGAGGTTTCGGGTTGGAGTATTCAGCGGCATTTCAAGGGCTTGTTCGATCGGCACCCACCGGTACTCCTCCGCTTCGTCGTTGAGGACCACTTTTTCTTCGCGGGTTCGGGCGGTGTAGTTGAGGAGCAAGAAGTGGGCGCGCTTGTAGAATTCCTTCGGTCGGATGCAGTCCTGCACCATCTCGAACTTGACCGTATCGAGCGGCAAGGCGGTTTCCTCCATGACTTCGCGATGCAGGGCGTCCTCGGATTTTTCATTGGGCTTGATCTTGCCGCCGGGGATGCCCCAGAGATTGCTCCACTTGTGGGTGCGGATCATGAGGACTTCACCCTTTGCGTTGTAGATGAGCGCACCGACGGTCGCAATCGGCGGATGATCGGGGAGCTCATGGCGATGGCGCTGGAGATGGCTCTTGACCTGCTCCAGGTTGCGGAAAATCAGGTCGGGACTGACGCTGGAGAGCTTGGTGAGCGAATCGTACCCGGTGAGCACGGCGCAACTGACCACGCCGCCGAATTGGGCCGTTTCCACGTCGTGCATCATGTCGCCGATGAAAATCGTTTCGGCCGGTTCGAGCTGGTATTCGGCCAGCAAGGAGAGGATCGTCTTACGTTTGTCGAAGGCCTCGACATAGGCCCTCTTGAAATAAGACCTCACGCCGAAGCGTTCCCCCTGGGTCTCGAAATGTTCGCGCTGGATCGTGCTCAGCAGGAACAGAGGCATGCCCGACTCCTTGCAATAGTCGAGGAATTCCCGTGCGTGTGGCAACAGGGCAACCTCGTTTTCCAACGACTTGAAAGACCGGTGATAATGCTGGTCGAGTTCTTCCATCGTCACTTCGGGAATATAGATTTTATAGAACTCCTTGAAGGGGAGGAAAAACTTCTCCCGAAATTGGTCGGCCGTCATCGTCGGCTTTTGGTACTCCTTGAAAATCGCGTTGGTCGCCGCCAACACCGGATTGAAATCGTCGACAAGCGTCCCCGACCAATCCAAAATGACGTTTTTGATTACAGCCATAACGCAGGAGTTTACCGTACGTTCATCTCACGTAAACCGAATTATCATAAAGCAATTTCTCCGCCTGAAAAATCCTGGCAATAATGTTACAGTAACAACATCAAATTTGATAAGTTTTCCTTTTATCGCAGCATCCTAATCGCTACACTTGCCCATGCTCGCGTCCAAGTCTACTCCCCCATCCGAAACGGCTTCCGTCATACATCCCTCTCATGTCTATAAGGTTGGATCTCTGACTTACGACAGGCGCAGTCTCGGCGTTCTGTTTGCCTGGCTTCTCTGGGGTGATTTCGCCTTCAATTTCTTCGAGCAAATTTTCGGCAAATTCCTGCCGCTGTATCTCAATGACCTGAAAGCCTCCAACGTTCTCATCGGCATTACCACCGGCAGCATCGCCGGAGTCGTTAATATCCTCTTTTTGCCCAATATCAGCCAATGGAGCGACCGTATCCGAACCCGCTTCGGACGCCGTATTCCGCTGTTAACGATTGTGGCTCCGCTGACTTCTCTTTCCCTGCTCGGTGTTGGATTTGCCCCAGAGATTGCCACGTGGATTCAAAAGCACGTCACCTCTTTCCTGGCACCGACGTTGACCACCACGACGCTGATTCTCTCCTTTATCTGCGTGTTCACGATCTCCTTCCACTTCTTCAATATGGTGCTGGTCAACGCCTATAACTGGCTGCTGCGCGACGTCGTGCCTCAAGCCCTGATGGCCCGGTTTCTTTCCTGGTTCCGCATCGTCGGCAACGTCGCCGCCGTCTTGTTTCTTTGGTATGTGTTCCCAACCATGATGACGCATCGCGAGATCACTTTTCTCTGCATCGCCATCTTCTATATTGTCGCCTTCATGCTCATGTGCTTCAACGTCAAGGAAGGTACCTATCCCGATCCCGAGCCGCACGATGAAGGCAGTAACCTGTTCATCCGGTTCGGCACATACTTCAAAGACTGCCTTTCTCACCCGATGTACCGGAACTTCTTCATCGCTTGGGTATTGGTAACAGTTGCCGGCGGTTGCTCCGGTCCTTTTATGACCCTTTACACCCGCAACGATCTTTTACTGACCATGGACGAGATGGGGCATTATGCCGCCTATACGACCATCCTTGGCATCATCATGCTGGTTCCGGCCGGATGGCTTTGCGACCGTTTTTCAGCAATGAAAGTCGCCTTGATCTGCCTCTGCATCATGGTCGTTACACCTCTGCTGGGTTATATCTTTATCAGCTCCAAGCACAGCTATCTTACCTACGCGTTGCTTTCCACGATTCCCGGCGTTTTCTGGGGCTTGAGCGGCGTCGCCCTGAGCATGTCTCTTTTCCCTGATCGAGTCTTTGGACAATTCTCCGCCGGTATGAATGTCTTCGGTTGCGGCGGACTCATCTTCGGTAATTACCTCGCCGGTCTTTTTATGGATCTTGTCCACAGCGATTTCAAGATGATCTTCTTCTGGCAACTCGCCTTCTATCTGTTCGCCCTCCTTCCCATGTTCCTGGTCTATCGCGACTGGAAACGATATGGCGGCGCCAAGAACTACGTCGCGCCCATCCCCGAGCACATGCTCAAGGATTGATCCCGCATACCAAATGCGCACAAAAAAAGGCGGCCCTTATGGGTCGCCTTTTTTGTTGGGTCAGAGAGATTCTCTTACTTCGCGAACTTGTCGGACAATTCGAGTCCGAAGAAGTTCTTTGCGTTCGTAAACGAGATTTCCTTCACCATCGCGCCCAAGAGCGGAATATCCTTCGGCAGAAGTCCCTTCTGGACGTCGTTGCCGATCATGTTGCAAAGGATGCGCCGGAAATATTCGTGCCGGGTGTAGGAGAGGAAGCTGCGCGAATCGGTCAGCATGCC
>DBTH01000295.1 GCA_002306945.1 Methylacidiphilaceae bacterium UBA1321
AAGCCGTAGCCGGGATGGATCGCATCGACGTCGCCGACTTCGGCGGCGCTGATGATGCGGTCTATCTTGAGATAGCTTTCGCTGCTGAGGGCCTTGCCGATGCAAATGGCCTCGTCGGCGAGTTGGACGTGAAGCGAATCGACATCCGGCTCGGAATAAACCGCCAGGGTCTTGATCCCCATTTCACGACAGGCGCGGATCACGCGCAGGGCGATTTCACCGCGATTCGCTATCAGGATTTTATCGAACATAGAAAAATGGTTTCGGTTCATGGTCTTTCAGTCTTCAGCCCGTCAAGCGAACCCTGGCCTGCCGCAGGAATTTCCAAGAGGTGCGTGACACCCGAATGGGAAATTCCGGTCTGAAAACCGAAAACGTGTATTAGAGAGGGCGGATGGCAAAGAGCGGCTTGCCGAATTCGACCGGTTTATTGTTCGGTGCCAATACTTCCACGATCACGCCCTTCATCTCGGCCTTGATTTCGTTCATCACTTTCATGGCCTCAATGATGCAAACCACGGTCTCCTCGTTGACTTCCTGGCCTACTTCAATATAGGACGGCGAATCCGGCGAGGGCGAACGGTAGAAGGTTCCAACCATGGGGGAAAGGATCTGCTTGAGGCCGGATTCCCTGGCCGGAGTGGCTGGCGTCGCCGACGGGGCAGGCGCGGCGGCGGACGGCGGGACCACGACAGGAGCGGGTTGAAGCGGTGCCGGTGCCGGAGCTATGGCAGCCGTCTGGTACTCCCCGTTGTTTCCACGGCGAACGCGGATCTTGAACTCCGGTTTTTCCATTTCGAACTCGGAAAGACCGTTTTTCGTCATCAAATCGATGACAGCTTTAATTTCCTTTAAGTCCATAATTCTCCAAAACCTCAAATTTCCGGAGAAAGCTTTTTTCTGAAGGCCGATTTTTAACTTTAACGTTAAAAATCTATTAAATCTGACCTTCAATCTTCAAACAGGCGCGTTCTACGGCCAAATTTTGGTCAATATTGAATTGGAGGCTCTGCTGCAATTCCTCCAACGCAATGATCGCCCGAAGCGTCGATTTGGCCATTTTTCCCGTTTCCTGATGGGTGGCTTTCTTCCAATATTCTCTTTGAAGATTAGCAAGGGTTTCCTGCCGCGCAAGCTGGAATTCACCCTCGATCAACGCTTTTAGAGCCTCTTCAGTCACTCCATCTTCCTCGCCGGGCAACTCACGATCTTCGAGTTTTTCCCGGATTTGCTGCCAATAGGACGTTAAAGCCGACGCCCGGGCATAGACTCTGACCGGGCCGGCTTTTCCACTGAACCATTTTTCGAAAAAGGGTAGCATCTCGGCCGGAGCTTCCGGGTTAGCCTCGGCCAGCAAATCGAGCCGCAGGCAACGGGAGATAATGGTTGGCAGCAAAAGTTGGGGCCGAACCGAACACATCAGCAGAAGTGTTCCGTTGGGCGGTTCTTCGAGGGTTTTGAGAAACGCGTTGGCGGCTTCGGCTTGCCCCAGGCACATCCGTTCGGCGGACGAAACAATAGCGACTTTGCAGGGGGCCTTGAAGGGCTTGAGATACAAGGACTTTTCCAGATCGCGCATCTGTTCGACGGTGATACGGCGGGATTTGGATTCGGGCCGAACCCGGTAAAAGTCGGGGTGACCTTCGGCTTCTCCGCCTAATATATAGGTCGCGAGCTGATGGGCCAGGGAATCGACCGCTTCCTCACTACCGCCGGTCAACAGATAGGCATGCCCCAGCCGGTCGCTGCGGTGGCTCGACTCAAATCGTTTGACGATCTCTTCAGAGCGAAAAGACATTGCAGACCAGACTCCAGATCAATTGTTCCACTTCATCAGCCGAACCCGACGCGTCGATCAAACGCACTCGTTCCGGCTCGGCTTCGGCCAAGGCTTTGTACCCTTCGCGAACCCGTTCAAAGAATTCCGCGGGCTGTGCTTCCATGCGATCCTCCGGCTGATTAACCGGACGCGCACGACGAGACAAGCGGCGACGCGACACCTCCTGATCCAGATCCAGTACTAGAGTCAGGGTGGGCCGAACCTCTCCGATGGCAAAATCATTGATCGACGCGACGTCCTGTGCGGAAAGCTTGCGGGCGATGCCCTGGTAAACCGTGGTCGAATCGGCAAAGCGGTCGCTGACGACCCAGAGCCCTTCCTTCAGCGCCGGAGCAATCACCTCGCGACACAATTGCGCTCGGCTGGCGGCAAAGAGAAGCAATTCCGCCTCCGGCACCATTCCCCGGCCCTCGGGCGCGTGCTTGAGCAGATAACGCAACGCCTCGCCCAAGGCCGTGCCGCCGGGTTCGCGCGTGACCAAAACACGCTGACCGAAACGTTCCAACCGGGTCTTGAGGCGTTCGATTTGCGTCGACTTGCCGCACGCTTCCGAACCTTCGAGGGAAATAAAAAGGGGTTTCATCTTGCGAAGCCGCAATTATTCAGTAAATCGCGATTTTGCACAGACAGATTTTTCGCCAACCTCGTTCACCGGGTACGCAGCCGACGAGTTTCGGGGTCAATATTATCCCCCGCAGCCAATTACTCGCGCGCGCGCAAGGAACCAAGAGCGGCATGGAGTTCGTTGACAACGTCGGTCGGAAGGAGACCTTCCTCGCAATCGCGTTTGGAGAGCGCAATGTCCGCCGCGCGACCGTGGAGCCAGACGCCCAACCGCGCCGCATCGGCAGGAGCAAGCCCCTGCGCAAGGAGCGCGGTAACGATCCCGGTAAGCGTATCGCCCGAACCGCCCACAGCCATTCCCGGATTGCCGGTCGAGTTGTAATAAAGCACCGGATGCACCGGCGAGGCTATAATGGTGCGCGTGCCCTTCAACACCACGACGCACTGATATTTATCGCTCAGCTCGCGCGCCACGGCGGGACGTTCATCGAGCGTGAAATCCCGGCCGAGCAACCGTTTCATCTCACCGGGATGCGGCGTGAGAATGAGCGGAGTTTTCGCCGTCTTGAACAACGCCGGTTTCGCCGCCAGCAACGTGAGCGCGTCCGCATCCACCACTAACGGCCCCGTCGCATGCTTCAAAACAAACGCGAGTGTCCGTTGACTTTCCGCATCCGTCCCAAGGCCGGGCCCGACCGCAACCGCCGCCGCCTTATCCAGAATTCCCGAAAAATGTTTTGCATAACGGGCCATCACTCCCTGCACCATCACTTCAGGAGGACATAAAGCCGCCACCATACTGCAAACCGGAATTCGCGTTGCCAGCGACGTCAACCCCGCACCAGACCGCAACGCCGCCTGCGCCGCCAGAACCGGAGCGCCGATAAAACCCGGGCAACCGCCTATTATCAGAGCGCGGCCATACGTATTCTTGTGCGAAAGCGCCGACCGACGCGGCAAAAGCGCCGAGAGCGTCCGCGCGTCGAGCAATTCCTCCCTCGCCCCGAGCGTATCGGAAAACAGCGGAACGGTTTCAATTCCACCTACCTGCGCGGCAAGCGATTCACGAACGAGAAAATCCTTCACGTAGCCGACCGTAATCGTCAGATCGGCCACAATGGAATGCTCCGGATCGTCAGGCAGTCCGGTCGGCAAATCGAGCGCCACGGTACGGAAGAAATTCCGGGTACGCGCTGCATTGATCGCCGCAACCACCTCCGCCATCACTCCGCGCAAAGCCCCTTTCGTTCCCACGCCCAAAAGTGCATCGACTACAATTCCGTCTGCCTTGGGAAAAAGCGATTCGTGCCATTGCGAATAGACCATCACGGCCGGGTGTTCGGAAGAAAGGACATCCAGTTGCTTTCGGGGCAACTCGCGTAATGGCTTGTCCCCCTCGGGAATCAGAACCCGCACCGTCCAACCCGTCGCCGCCAAATGCCGCGCCACCACCAGACCGTCTCCACCATTGTTCCCCTTGCCGACGACAATGAGCGCCTCATGGCTCGCGGGATAACGACTGCGAATGATCCGCGCCATCGACCGGCCAGCCTGTTCCATCAAGTCCGCCGCCGAAACGCCCCCCGCAATCACCTGCTTCTCGAATTCCACCATTTCCTGAGCGGTCACGATCTTCATCGCCAGACAAGTTAACCCGGTTTTATCCGCAAGTCCCTTCAAAATCGCTAGCGGACTCTCAAAAGGGGAGCTTTCGAAAATCCCCTTTATTTATTGCCGAAAAGGCCGTAATTCCTTGTAAAATTATATGCTTGCCAGAGAGAGCTCCTTACCCCTAAACCTTTAATCACGTGTGCTATGAAAAAATCTCATTTATTACTCTCTGCCATTGGTGTTCTGGCTCTCTGTCTTGCTAACACCCATGCCGGTACTGGCGATATTGACGCCAACAAAGTAGTCCAGAAAGAAGACGTCCGCATCGCTCAGGAAACCAATCTGAGCTACTCCTACGTGGGCGGTTCCGATTTCAAACAAGGCAACGCCAAAAAAGGCGACGTCTCCGAGAGCAATACCGACCTGAAATATGTCGTCTCCCCTGAAATCCGCGACGGACTTCTCTTCCGCGCCGGTGTCGAATGGGAACGCTACTCCTTCGGCCTCTACAACGACGCCCACCTGCCCAACACCCTTCAATCCACCAACCTCATCGTCGGCTTCGACATCCAGTTGGCCGACCAATGGCTCATGCGCGTGGACGCAGCCCCCGGTATTTACAGCGACTTCGTCGACCTCAGCAGCCGCGACATCAACGTCCCGATCATCATCGGCGCCTCCTACCTCGTTAACAAAGACCTCCAATGGGTCGTCGGCATGAGCATCGACATCTGGCGCGAATTCCCCGTCCTTCCCGGCGTCGGCGTCCGCTGGCAATTCGCCGATCAATGGGTCTTGAACGCCATCCTGCCCAATCCCCGCCTCGAATATCAACTCACCAAGACGGCAACGCTCTTCGTCGGCGGCGAACTCAAGGGCGGCACCTACATGGTCAACGGCGATTTCGGTCGCAGCCATGGCGAATACAAGCTCAACCAGACCGTCCTGACCTATTCCGAAATCCGCACCGGAGCCGGTGTCTCCTGGAAACCGATCCCCTTCCTCACTGTTGAGGCAAGCGGCGGTGTCGTTCCCTACCGCGAATACGACTTCAATCGCGCCGATTTCAGAATTCACTCCGATGACGTCGCTCCCTACGCCGAAATCGGCATCAGCGGTAACTTCTAATCCGGCATAGCACCGGTTCGAAACAAAAAAGCGGCCTCCGGGCCGCTTTTTTGTTGCCCGAATTCTTCACGTAAAAATACCATTTCGATTTTCACTCTTTAAAATCGCAACTTTCAACATGAACTAATTAAGCTTATAAGTATTAATTATAATAATTTCACTTATACGTCATTTTAAGATTTACTTAATTTGCATTGCCTCGCTAGTGTAGAATCATGCACAGAGATCCCTTTACCCCTAACACCAAGAACCCCGCCGTACTGAGCTGGGTTCAAGAACAAGCCAAAATCTGTCAACCTGACAAAATCTACTGGGTCGACGGCTCCGAAGCCGAAAAAGAAGCCCTCACCGATCAGGCTGTCAAAGCAGGCATCCTCGTCAAACTCAACCAGGAAAAGCTCCCCGGTTGCTACTACCACCGTTCCAACTCGAACGACGTCGCCCGCGTCGAGCAGTGCACCTTCATCTGCACGCCTACCAAGGGCGAAGCCGGCCCCACCAACAACTGGATGGCCCCGACCGACATGTACAAGAAGCTCAACGGGCTTCTCAACGGCGCCATGAAGGGCCGCACCATGTACGTGGTTCCCTACCTCATGGGTCCGAAGGGTTCCCCGCTGACCAAAGTCGGCTTTGAAATCACCGATTCCATTTACGTCGTCCTCAGCATGCGCGTCATGGCCCGCGTCGGCAACGTTGCCTACGAACACCTCGACGCCAGCGGCGACCTCAACGACTTCACCCGCGGCATTCACAGCATGCTCGACGTCAACCCCGACCGTCGTTTCATCTGCCACTTCCCGCAGGACAACACCATCATCTCCGTCGGTTCCAACTACGGCGGCAACGTTCTCCTCGGCAAAAAGTGCCTCGCCTTGCGCCTGGGTTCCTACCTCGGCCGCAAACAAGGCTGGATGGCCGAGCACATGCTCATCCTCTGCGTCGAATCGCCCAAAGGCGAAAAGACCTACGTCGCGGCGGCCTTCCCCAGCGCCTGCGGCA
>DBTH01000217.1:0-2226 GCA_002306945.1 Methylacidiphilaceae bacterium UBA1321
GATGTCGCGGTGGACGATGCCCTGGCTGTGGGCGTATTGGAGCGCTTCGCAAATCTGCGGGACGATGGCGAGTGCTTCGGCCGGAGTCATTCGAGAGGCGCGCATGATTTGGTGCAGGTTGAGGCCGTCGACATATTCCATGACGAAATAGAAGAGGTCGTGGCGTTGGCCGAAGTCGTAGACGGCAACGATATGGGGGTGATTGAGTCGGGCGAGGGCACGGGCTTCGCGGGAGAAGCGTTCGGCGAATTCGGGGTCGTTCTGTCCGCGCCGGGGGAGGACTTTGAGGGCGACGAAGCGGTCGAGTTCGCGCTGGCGTGCTTTGTAGACAATGCCCATGCCGCCGCGTCCGAGAGGTTCGAGGATTTCGAGTTCGGGGAAATCGCGAGTCAATTGTTCGAGCGAGACCGCTTCCGGGGGAATTTCGGTTCCTCCAGTGGGGAATCCGGCTTTCAGGAGGCATTCGGGGCAAAGTCCCTGAGGGGCGGTGGCGCCCAGCGGTTTGCCGCAACGTGGACAAGTGGTGGTGCTCATTACCCTGTTACTTCCGGAAAGAAAACGCGAGGTTACGGATTATTTTGAAAAAGTGGATGAGACATCAGGCTTTGCATAGAACCTGGAAGAGATAGCGCAATTCCTCCTGGGCCTCCTGCGGGGATTCGACCGTTTGGGAAATTTCGTTGAGGAGGAGTTCGCGGTAACGTTTGCGCAGGCGGTGGACGCTCACCTTGACCATGCTTTCGCTCAGGCCGAGTGAGTGGGCGAGTTCGGCGTAGGGTTGCGCGTCGCTGGCTCCGGTGAGGGTTTGCTTGAGCGCGGCAAAAAGCGCGGCTTTGCCGGCTTCGCGATATTCCGATTCGAGCCGGGAGAGAACTTCTTCGAGCAAGGTGACGGCCCATTGCCGGTCAAAGACTGCTTCGGGCGCGGTGTCCGGGGCGGCGGGTTCGAGATCGAAGCGTTGCTCGGCCTGTGCGGCATCGAGGGAAAAGGAGGGGAGATTGCCGCCGCGTTTTTGCGCCTGACCCTTGTGCCATTCGTCGATGAGGAAGCGGTTGAGCGCACACAGCAGGAACGAGCGGAATCGACCGCGGGCCGGATCGGCATGAGCGAGGGTTTGGCCGGAGAGGAGTTGCGCGAAGAAAGCCTGGGTAAGGTCTTGCGCGTCGGTGGGGGAATGGCCTTTGCGGCGGGCGTGGGCGTAGAGGGGATACCAATAGGTGTGGCAGAGTTTTTCGAGCGCGGCGCGGCATTGGGTCGATTCGTTGCGACCGGCGCTCAGGACGATGGACCAGCGCGTCGTGGCAAAGACCGGCTGTGGCGTCGTCCCGCGGGACTTCGCTTCACCCGACTTGTCCAGAGTGCTTCCCATGCCCATTGCGATCACACCATAGCTTTGAGCGGGCGGGGAGTGCAATCAAATCAGCGTTTTCCCTGGAGTCGGCGTTACCAAACGATTGTCTTTTTGGCGAAAGCTGATAACTCATAATTCTTAGCACATCATCCATGAAATTCCTTCTCGCTTCATGGGGGTCAGCCGGTGACCTCCACCCGTTTCTGGCGCTGAGCCGCGCGTTGCGTCGGCGCGGACACGAAATCACCATGATCGGTGTCAACGAGTGGAAGCCGGAATTCCTGCGGCTCGGATTCGACTACGTCGCGGTCGGCCCCGACCTGAAGCAAAAGGATATTCTCGAACATCCGGACATTATTTCGACCAGGAATTTCGGACTCAACTCCCTCAAGGCACTCATGGAAATCGGCGTGGCCCCGATGATGGACGACGCTTTCCGGGCGATTTGCGAATTGGCTCCCGAACACGACGTTCTGGTGGCGCACCACTTTTTCCTCCCGGCGGGCGCGGCTTCGGAGAAAGCGGGAATTCCCTGGGCGACGGTGACGTTGACCCCGTGCATGATTCCTTCCAGGTACTCCCTGCCTGCAGGACAAGGGATGCATCCCTTCACCGGAATACTGGGACGGCTGGCCAATCAGGCGGCGTGGAAACTGGCCCAATTGCGGGTGCGCTCGGTTGTCGATCCGGTGGTCAACCGGCAGCGCGAAAGCGAAGGATTGGCCCCGATACAAGACGCGCTGTTTGACTCCGTTTCTAAGACTCTCAATCTCGCGCTCTACAGCGAGGAATTTTCTCCCCGCTCGCCGGACTTTCCCGAATCGATCCACGTCACCGGATTTTGCCATTGGGATCCGCCCGCCTACCAACCTCCC
>DBTH01000217.1:2475-25500 GCA_002306945.1 Methylacidiphilaceae bacterium UBA1321
CCCGCCCGCCTACCAACCTCCCGCCGAACTCGACCGCTTCCTCTACGACAATCCGAAGCCGTGGCTCTTCACGCTCGGCTCCTCCGTGGTGGCCAATCCGCAGGATTTCTTTAACGAAGCGGCGGAAGGCATGCGCGGCCAAAAGGAACGTGCCGTTTTACTCGTCGGCGACATGAAAAACGCGCCCAAGGACGTTCCCTCCAACGTCTTTGTTCACGACCACGCCCCCTACGGCTGGATCATGCCGCGCTGTAGCGTTGTGGCACACCAATGCGGCATCGGAACGACGGCGCAGGCCTTGCGAGCGGGATTGCCCGCGGTCGCCTGTCCGTACGCTTTCGACCAACCGCAAAACGCCGTGGCCCTCGAAGCAACCGGCGCGGCCCTCTTTCTGCCCGCCCGCAAACGCACGGCCTCGCAACTCATCCGCGCCATGCGCATCGTCAGCGAAGGCGAAGTGGCTCAACGCGCCGCCGAAATTGGCCGGAAATTGCGCGAAGAAGACGGCGCCGTGCGCGCTTGCGAACTGCTGGAACGCACCTTCAATCCGCGTCCCCATCCCTCCGAAGGCCGGATCTACGGATTCGTCGAAGGACTGGCCGTTCTCTAACCCGGCTCGCAAGTCGCCGACAGACCTCCGCTATTTAGCCGCAGGTGGAACACTTTCCCCCCTGAGCAGCGCGTTCTTCCACTCGTCCATCCGCGCATAAACGGGCTTGAAGATCGCCGGATTCTCCTTGTGCTCACCCAGCGGCACGATCATGACTTCCTTCGGACCCTTCAGTTGATTGGTCGCGGCCAGAATGCCTTCGGGCCGCGCCGTCTGATCGATAAGTCCCAACGCGACGAAGGCCGGGCATTTGACCCGCGCGGCGAAATTCACCGCATCGAAATACGGAGCCGTATGCATCACCTTCTCCGCATCCCTGTCCCGGGTGTGCTCCTCCCAATTCGGCCAACCCGGCTTGCGCCCCACCAGCGAACCGGTCTGATCGCAACCGGCGGGGAGATTGACCACCATCGCACTGACCTTCGGATAAAGCCCTGCCGTCACAAAAGATTGCAAGCCGCCCTGACTCGTTCCCGTCACCACGAGCGTCTTGTCATCCCAATCGGGCCGCGAAGCCAGATAATCCGCCGCCCGGTAATCGCCCAGGAACATCCGCAAGAAATAACTCGTCTCCCGATCCTCATTGCCGATGGCCGTGTAATCGCGCAACTCGCCACTCGACTTCTGATTGTAAAAATCCACGGGCTGATCAATCGGCAGATCGTGAGCGCTGATATTGAGAACCAGCCAACCCTTGGCCGCCATCCCCACCACCCATGACTTTTGCAGCGGATAAATACCGGCCCATTGCACGATCAGAAGCGCCGGAAATTTCTCCCCGGACGTGGGGCGGGCCAACTGGCCGTAGACGTGAGTACCGCGCACATTGTCGAGCGTGACTTTCCAATAATCGACATTCGGGCTGCCGCTATCGCCTTTTTCCAGCGAAGGATTGGCCGGCACCGCGTTCAACTCCGCGATCTTCGCCTTCCAGAAACTGTCGAAATCCTCCGGGGCGGGTGACGACACGGCGATTTTATCTGGAGCAATGACGGCACCACCTAGAGCCCTCAGGATGTTCTTGTCGCCCAGGTCGACCCAGACCATCAGGAGCAATGTCCCCGGCGTATCGAGCGAACTCTCAATGGTGGCTTCACCGTTGACAATGGAAACCGAACTGTCGGCCAGCGACGTCGCACCGCCCCTGAGCACCTTATACGTGGCGTTGGTGACCGAGCCGGACGGATCGTTGAGAACCTTCACGTTCCACACCACCTTTTCGCCAATGGCGTAAATACCGCTCGTCTTCTGCGGCGTCACGACCACCTGCGGCGACTTGTCGCAAAGCGCCGACTGGAGCGACAACAGAAATAATAAAGCGGCGAAAGCGCAGCCTGATCGGAAGAAACGAGAACAAGTCATGTCTGAAAATACCCATTACAGGTATCGCATTGCAAGAAATAGCATTACGCGATAACCGATAAGGGAACCCATCGTCGCGAGAAGGGATAAAGGCGAGAGGGAGCGCTCCCAGTTGGATTCGAACCAACACTCTACGGTTTAGAAGACCGTTGCTTTATCCGTTAAGCTATGGGAGCCGGGATGTAGTCGCTATTATGCGTTTGCGGAAGTTTCCGGCAAGCAAATCAAGCGTGGGCGCTACAATATCTCGTTGGACAATCTTGCTAATCTGGCGAAGGCCTTAGAGAAAAAGCCTTTTGAAATCCTAAAGTAACTTTTAAGCAGGCTTATCGGCGTTGCTTGATCCTTCGGATAATTTCTTCATCCGTCAGGCTGTGCTCTTTGGCCTCTTTTAAAATCCTTTCCAGTCGATCATTCATCAACATCACATGCATCTGTTCGTAGAAATAGGATCAAGAGACTCACTGGATTTCTTAAGCAATTCCTCTGCGCGCTGCAAAAATTGCGTAGGATGTAACCAGAGCTCTTGCCATTTTCTAGGCATAGACTTTTCGTGATTTAATTTTAAGCGTAATCTTCGCTTACGCTGTGCCACCATTCCTCCATGAGTCGTTCCTCTTCAAATGAATGATAGAATGTTATTCTTTGTTTTTTAAAATGCGCGTAAATAGGATCCCTATCTACATGGTCGCCTATTTCTAACGAAGGTAACCAACCTTTAAGATTTGCCTCATACGCTAATAGCCAGTTCTCATCGTACAATGACTCCTTTGTCATCAGTTTTTCAAAATGATCTAGCGCGACCGCCTTATCCAGAGCTTCTGTTGCACGAGCGTCCAGCAAAAGAAGAGCTATTGTACTATTCGACATTAAACTAGCAGCTTTACCAGCAGTTTGGCTTATTTTCAGACCAAGTTCGAGGATGCCATGCAATGCTCACGCAACTTCGCTAGTATGTCCTAGTGGAGAGTGGTCCTCTATAACCTGATTCAAGACAGCGGCAATGGCATCATTATCAAGTTCTTTTCCTTGACCTTTGTTAACCAATAGCTGCCCCAAGACATAACGTAATGTGCCGGGTTCCGAGCTGGCGCATTGGAGGAGAAGATCACTATATAGAGGCCAAGTATCCTTCTCAATTTTAACTGAGCTAAGTCTCGAAATAGCGTATTTAAGTATACCTTCTTTAGGTTTTTGACTAGCCAACTCAAAAGCCCGGTCAAAATATTTAAAAAGTAGTGTCTTTTGTGGAAATTCGAACGTCTGAAAGCGAAAACATCTTAGTTCAGAGAATGCAGTATCCTCTAAGGTAATCGGCAGCTTGAAGATATTTGTTTTCGCTTCGTTTAGCTCTAGCTCAAACATCGCCAATACTTCACGAAACTTTGCGAGTCCTTCTTCAGCTTCAGAAAGGGTTCTAAATCCAAACTCGTAATCGTCTACAAAGCGCAATCCCTTTTGAAGTCCACGTACCTTTAATTCGCTATCAACCGCACTTAACAAGATTTCAGCAATCATGTGTGAAGTGTCAGGGCCAATAGGTATTCCAAAAGTCTGTCCATCTTGGGCAAATTGACTTAGTTTATCTAGCTTATTTCCTAGCCGGTTTTTGTCTCCCATGTTGGTTTTAGCCGCTTTTTTTCCATCAATCGCCCAAGGTATGGTGTGCGTATAAATTGAGGGGTAAAATCTGCTGATGTCCGAGCAGAGGACATACTTGGAATGTGCTCGCAACTTCGCTCGTTGTGCTGGCCTTTCATTCAAATCATGCGCTTTTTTCAATGCTCTACCCTCTGACGTCTCGACGAGGGTGCTAAGTGATAGATGAGATGTACGAGCTTTTATATCCAATTCCTCCCAATTCTCTGCGACACAATTAGCAAGACGATAAAAACTAATAGGATTTAATATGCTAAGCTTTCGACGTGTGTTTCCAGCTCGAGCTAAGTTGTATGAGCACGGCTTAGTCCAATTTTTGAAAGTGGCTATTTCTGGAATGACATTTGACTGTTGACTGAGACTAATCCCGAACATCTCGGAATCGAATCTTGGAGGAAGCTCTTTTGGAAAATAGCCTCGCGTCAATAATCCGTTCAATATTGCCATAAAAGTAACCGTTCCCCTGAAAACCAGTGAACCTTTTGAAAGGTTACTTTTAAATTTCCCTACGGCAATCCTTACTTCGATATCAGGGATAAAAGCGATATTGTAAAATTTCAATTCTGGTAGAACCGATATAAGGAAAGAGCCAACGGGGCATGCATTTTCCCCCAAGGCATGTCTCGTTTTTTACATGTAAAAATGAGGCTAGGGGAAAGGCGATTTTAAGGCCAAATTCATTGACTGATTAAAAGGCTATTCAGTTCTTTTTGGTGCATTCCCATTCCCTTAGATATATGTAATATTCTTATTGCTAGCGTATTATATACATTATAAGACCGTTGCTTTATCCGTTAAGCTATGGGAGCCGGGATATAGGCGCTATTATGCGTTAGCGGAAGTTTCCGGCAAGCAAATCAAGCGTCGTCCTTCGTTGAGAAGGGTATGGGAATTATTTTTCAGCGGAGTCCACAGCCGGGAAGCATTGGCGGAAAAGAATCCAGACCAGGCTCAGCGTAATGCCGCTGTCGGCGATATTGAAAACCCACGGATAGCCGATCCCGTGGAAATCGAGGAAGTCGACCACGTGCCCGTAACGCATGCGGTCGATGAGATTGCCGACGGCGCCCGAGATCAGCATTGCGGCTATCGCATTGACTTCGCCCTTGCGCCAATCGAGTTGGCGCGACCACCAGATTCCCAGGGCGAGCACGACGAGGACAAAGAGCGCCAGCCAGTAATTGCGGCCGGAGAACATGCCGAAGGCGACTCCGGTGTTGGGGACGTAGGTGAGATAAAAGACGTGGGGGATAACGTTGACTTGCGACGGTGTCATGAATTGCAGGACACGCTGGGCCCATTCCTTCGAGCCCTGGTCGAGCGCCAGGAGGAGCGGGAACAAAATCCAGAAAATTTTCGTCGGACGCATGGGAATCAAATCAAGCAGAGGGCCGTTCAACAGTCTGCGGTTTTATACGTATGAAGCCGATTCAATGAAAGCGGCGACTTCGCGGACGGCACTTGCATTTCGATTACTGGAGGAGTTTCTCCAGTTGCGGGTCTTTCGGAATGCCGAGATCCTGCGCCTGCTTGTAGTGTTTGCGGGCGAGTTCCTTGGCGGGCGGTTTCTGGGTCGCGTAGATGACGGCGAGGTTGAAATGGGCGTCGCCGTAGTTTGGGTCAATTTCGATGGCCTTGCGCAATTCCTGTTCGGCGGCTTCCTGCCAGCCTTTTTGCGAACAGGCGATGCCGAGGTAGTTGCGGGTTTTGGCGTCGTTGGGATCGAGCGCCTTGGCGCGGGTGAGGGTGCTGACGGCGTCGTCGTATTTGCCGAGGGAGTAGTAGACGATGCCGAGGATCGAATGCGAGAAGGCGTCGGTCGGGGAAAGTTTGACGGCCTGGGCGAGGGCTTTTTGCGCTTCGGGGAAATTCTGTTGCTGGAAGCGGACGACACCGAGATTGGACCAGGCGTAGAGGCTCTCGGGGTATTTATCGATCATCTTTTGATAAACCGCGGCGGCTTCGTCATAACGTTTTTGTGCGAAGAGATCGCTGGCTTCCTGTGCCAGTTGGCGGACATCGTTGGGGATGCGCGGTTTGGTGCGGAAGTCGGTTTCGCTGGCAGCGGTGGGGGGCGGCAAGGTGGAATTGCTGGCCGTGGTTTCCGGGTTGGTGAACTGCTGTGAGGCGTTGGGAACAATGGCCGTTGTCGGGGTGACGGGTTCGGCAGTCGCCGTTGTTGTTGTGGCCGTCGTGGTCGCCGCCGGAGTCGATGCGGTGGCGGTCACGGTTCCGTGGGACGCGGTTTCGCCGGTCGTGGCGGAAGTCGTCGTGGAGGCGGTATTGACGGTTGTGACGAGGGGGACGGAGACGTTGTTGCTGCCGGCACCGTTGATTTGCACGGTGGGCTTGAGCAGGAGGGAGCGTTCTTCTTCGCTCAACACCATGACCGGCGAACCGAGGATGTCAATCTGCTGGCGGAGGGTTTCGGAATTGATCTTGAGGCCGTCGAGTTGTTCCTGGGCGATTTTTTTGGCGACATCGCGGCGGGCCTGTTCCTGCATCTGGCGGTTGATGATGCCGCGCAGGACGTCGTTCTCACGCTTGTAGGCATCGGGGTTCTGGGCGGAAGAGATTTGCTGGCGGGCTTCGGCGAGATTTTTCTGGGCGTCTTCCAACTGGCGTTTCAGGTCGGCGTTGGTTTGTTCGAAAGCGACATTGGCAGCCTGTTGGGCGGCGAGTTGTTCCTGCACCTTTTTCAGCTGCGCCTGCAACGCGGGGACGCTGGCGGCGTTCTTGCCACCGGTTTCCTGCAAGTTCTTGATCTGATCCTCGGCCTTGGTGAGTTTGTCCTTCAATGAGGCGTTCTCATTGAGGAGGTCGGCCATCTTCTGATCGGTGTTGGCGTTCTTGTAGGAAGCGAGTTGTTCCTGCGCGGAACTGAGCTTGGTGCGCAAATCCTTGGCTTCTTCCTGGGCGGCGCTCAGGAGTATTTTGGTTTGCTTGACCTCTTTTTCGAGCGCGTGGATGCGTTCGTTGAGCTTGTTGATTTCGTCGTTGCTGGGCGGGGTTGGGGCGGGAGAGCCAGTCGAGGGTTCGCTCGAAGTCGCGGTGGTGGTGTTATTGGAAGAAGCCGAAGGATTGGCGTCCCTGGAGTCCTTAAGTTTGGCAATTTTCTCGCGGCAATATTTAATGCGGTACGAGACGATGCCTGCTTCCCATCCTTCGGGCAATTGCTGCAAGCGTTTCAGGGCATCCTCGTAGCGGGTGCGGGCCGAAGCGGCCTGGCCGTCGGATTCCAGTTTATCACCTTCCTGGATCAGAAGATAAATCTGAAGGAAGTCTTGTTGCGGGTCCGCGTGAACGACGATAGGCGCCAACACCCCCATCGCCAGGATGCAGGCTAAAAGCGGCATGAACAGGTATTTAGACATGCGATAGTAAAAATTAACGGTGTTAGTGGTAAAAAGTCAAACACGACTATTCTGCAGTATCACTTTATAATGCTTGTCTTTACGGCTTAGACGCCTCAATTTCACGGGGCTGTCACAAATTCGACTGACGGGGTCGGTAAGATTTGCCGCGTTCCCTGTACAAATCGGCACGTTTGACCATCAGCGACACTCGCTCTGTTTGTTGACAAGCCTCGGCGTGTATGATATGTGCTTGACGAGTTCATACCCAAATTGGGGAGAATTATGGAGGAAACTCTCGGTCAGAATGTCCTGGTCCTGAACCGGCTCTGGCAAGCGGTTAATATTTGCTCCGTCAAAAGAGCTTTTATGCTGCTCTACCAAGGTCACGCACAGGTCGTCGACGCGTCCAGCGGAAACTTCCAGACCCTCACCTTCGACCAATGGCACGACGTTTCCCGCAATTATAAGGGTGCCGACGTCGTCCGCACCATCTCCTTCAGCATCCGGATTCCCAAGGTCATCCTGCTTCTCTTCTTCGAGCGCATGCCGAAAAAGGAAGTCAAGTTCACCCGGCATAACATCTTCGAGCGGGACAACAACACCTGCCAATATTGCGGGAAGAAATTTGACCGCAAGGATCTCAACCTCGACCATATTGTTCCACGTGACCGGGGCGGCGAGACCAGTTGGGAAAACATTGTCTGCTCCTGCATCCCTTGCAACAGCAAGAAGGGCAATCACACGCCCCCGGAAGTTGGCATGCGCCTGCTCAAAAAAGCCAAGCGCCCCAAGTGGCGACCGTTGCTCCAGGTTCAATTTTCCCAGACCGCCGACGACTCGTGGAAACATTTCCTCGATCTCGCCTATTGGAACGTCGAACTTACCGAGTGATATTTCTTCCTTTTCCGGAAGACCGCTCCCGCGCCGTTCCAAACGCGTACAAAGAAAAATGCCTTCGCGGCAGGTGTCTGTTTATTTGGAGATAGTATAGGCGTTCACATCCCAAACCGGAGCGCCCAAAATTACCATCGTTTTGAGGAAGTGAGCTCACTTCCTTTTCTAAAGTTCACGGATAGGGGAAAATTTTTACCATCGCTTTTTCCGTAGTGGACAAAAGTTCCGCTTTAAGCTTTTTCTGCGGCGGGACAAAAATTTACAACACTTTGCACTAAAGTGTGTTGTATCGCCATCCGGCGCGATGGCATATGCGTTGCTAAAAGGAGGGCATGGCAACCAGTCCCGTAGGAGCCCTGTTCAACGACTCGACCTATCGCAGTCTCGAACTGTCCCTTGACGCCACCGCCAAGCGGCATGCGGCCATTGCCAGCAATATTGCCAACATTAACACCCCCGGTTACCAACGCGTCGACCTCGACCCCACTTTCCAGACCGCCATGAAACAGGCTTTGCGCGACCTCGACCAAAAAGGCACCACTGCCAACGCCGCATTACCGACCCCGAGCGTCTCGATTTCGCCCCAACAAGATATTCCCCGCATGGACGGCAACACGGTCAATCTCGAAAAGGAAATGGTCAACCTGTTACAGAACCAGTCCACCTTTGACTTCGCCGCCCAGATGACCGCCAAGAACCTGCGCATGATCCGCACGTCGATCACCGGAAAATCGGCTTGATAAAACCCCTTAACACGCCATGAGCAGCATACTCCCCGCCGTTGACACCACGACCAGCGCCCTCCAGGCCGAACGCACGCGCCTGGAAGTCATCGCGACCAATCTGGCCAATGCCCAGAACACCCGAGACGTCAACGGACAGGTCTACCGCCGCAAACAGGTCGTCTTTGAAAGCATGATTAACACCTCCGGCGCCAACACCGCCAACGGTTCAGCCCCCACCGGAGCCGTTCGCGTCGCCAAAATCGTCGACGACCCCAGCCCGCTTCAAGTTGTCCACATGCCCGGCCATCCCCACGCCGACGCCAACGGCAACGTCACGCTGCCCAATGTCAATGTCACCGAGGAAATGGTCGACATGATGACCGCCAGCCGTTCTTACGAAGCCAACCTCCAGGCCCTCCAGACTTCGCGCCAGCTTTTCAACAGTTCGCTCAAGATCACCAGCGGAAGTTAACCCGAAACCTCTTAACCCATGCTCCCCGTCAATCTCTCCTCCATTGCGGCCAACGTCGCGGGCACCTACACCGCGCAGTCGGTGCAGGCGCAGACCGGCAGCGTCGGCGGAGCGCTCACGTCCCAGTTTACCTCTCAACTCTCCTCGGCGGCCGAAGGCACCGCACCGATTCCACTCACTGGCAGCGGGGTTTCCAATCTCCAACCGGTCGGCAACACCGCCGCAGCGAGTTCCTTTCAGGCCCAGACCATCGGCGAGCCGACCAGTTGGGGGCAAATGGTTCACCAGATGGTTCAGGACGTCAACCAGGCCCAGCAAACCGCCGGAGCCAAAGTCCGCGACGTCCTCGCCGGAGGCCCGACCCCTGTGCACGAGGCGTTGATCGCCACCGAAGAAGCCAGCGTCTCCTTCCAGGTGCTGGCCGAAGTCCGCAACAAAGTCATCGACGCCTATCAGGAGGTCATGCGGATGTCCGTATAACGGGCCCCTGACCGGCAGGCAAAATTTACCCACCTCACCGAAACCTCATATCAACCCTGGCCTTGGCCGATTCCATTAATAGACCATGAACGATCTCAAGACATCCTTCGTCCAGTTGTGGCAGACCATTCCCACCGCGCGGAAAGTTTCGCTCGTGGCCAGCGCCGTCGTTGTCATCGCCGTACTGGTCGGGATGATCTACTTCAGCAGCAAACCCAAGCTCACTCTTCTCTACTCCGGGCTTTCTTCGGGCGAAGCCGCCAAGATCGTCGAATACCTCGACAGCAAAAAAATAAAATACGAACTCAACGACGGCGGGGCCACCATCCTCGTTCCCTCCACACAAGTTTATTCCACCCGTCTGGCCCTGGCCGGACAAGGCATTCCCCGCACCTCGGACACTGCCGGCGGCGTCGGTTTCGAACTCTTCGACAAACCCTCCTTCGGCATGTCCGATTTCATGCAAAAGGCCAATTACTACCGCGCACTCCAGGGCGAACTGGCCCGCACCATCAAACAGATGGAGGAAATCAACGAAGCGCGCGTCATGATCGTCGTCCCCGAGGAACGGCTCTTCTCCCGCGAAAAACGCGAGTCCAAGGCTTCCGTATTTGTCCAACTCAAATCCGGTCGCATTCTTTCGCCCACACAGGTTTACGCCATCCGCTTCCTCGTCGCCAACGGCGTCGAAGGACTCCAGCCCAACCGCGTCGCCGTCGTTGACAGTTCCGGGCGCGCCCTGGCCGAAGACGACGAAGTCAATTCCCTCAATCTCACCGTCCACCAACGCAGCCTCGTCAAGGCCACCGAGGATCAACTCCGCGACAAGGCCCAGTCCATGCTCGACGCCGTCCTCGGTCCCGGCCAGGCCGTCGTTCGCATCACCGCCGACATCAATTTCGACGCCATCTCGCAAACCTCCGAGAAGTTCGATCCCAAGAGCGCCGTCGTCCGCACTGAAACCATCGCTAACGAAAACAACAGCAGCACCACCCAGGGTAACAACACCACCGTTGGGGTCACTTCCAACACCCAGAATCCTTCCTCAGCGGGTGGCAACGCCTCTTCCACCAAACAGGAAAAGGAAAACACCACCAACCAGTACGAAATCAACCGCACCGTCGAAACCCGCCAACAGGCCGTTGGCGACATCCGCCGCCTCAGCCTCGCGGTCTTCGTCAACATGCGCCCCGCCGCTGCCGCCGGAGCCCAACCCCAGGTTCGCACTGCGCAGGAAATGAAAGCCCTCGAAGACATCGTCAAGGAAGCCGTCGGTTTCAACGCCACCCGGCAGGATTCCATCAAGGTGCAGGAAACCCAGTTTGCCGATCTTTTCGGTCAGCCTGCTCCCGTCTCCACCTCCGCGACCGTCGTCAAGGAAATGGATCGCTGGCTCCCCTATGCCAGCCAGGCATTCCTCGTCGTGTTGGCCATCGCCATCTTCCTCTACTTCCGCAGCATCATCCGCGACGCCAACGACACCACCTCCGAGGTCGAATCCGAATTTACCGCCCTGCTCGACCGCATCGAACGCGAGCAAAAGCCGACTACCAAGGAAGAAGGCGGCGCCTCCCCGAAGTCTCCCGGTTATCTCGGAGCCGATGAAATGACCAAGCTTGTCCGCGAACACCCGGCCAGCACTGCACAGGCCATCAAGGAATGGCTCTCGGAAAATTGAACTCCTGAGGACTCTCTATGGCCGAAGCCGCCTCCAACGCCCCAGCGGGCAAAGACAAAAAAGACAAGGTCATCATCACTGCTGGCAAAAAAAGCCAGGAGTTGGTTGCCCAGGAAACCCTTGCTTCGATGAGCAAGCTTCAGAAGCTGGCCGCTTTGCTCGTCGTGCTGGGGCAGGAGATTGCCGCACAGATCCTCAACGAATTCGACGAACGCGAAGTCGAATCCATCAGCACGGAGATGACCAAGATCACCTTCGTCTCCATCCCCCTCCAGCACCTTCTCCTCAAGGAATTCTCCAGCGTCACCATGCAGGCCGTCACCTCCGCCGTCGGCGGCCCTCAATACGCCCGCGATGTCCTGGAAAAATCCCTCGGCGGTTTCAAGGCCAATGAACTCATCAGCCGCATCGCTCCGATGCGTTCCCGCACCATCGACACCTCCGTCCTGCGCGAAATTCAGCCCCGGCAACTCGTCAATCTCCTGCGCAAGGAACAGATCCAGACCTGGGCCATGGTTCTTTCTTATCTCGAACCGGCCCGTTGCGCCGAAGTTCTCGCCCTGGTCTCCGCCGATCTGCGCACCGACATCGTCGAACGCATCGCCACCATGGAGCCAGCGCCCTCCGAAGTCGTCCAGCAGGTTCTCACTCACCTGAAAAACCGCATCAGTGCCCGCTCTCAAATGGATGTCATCAGTTCTGGCGGCACCAAGATCCTCGCCGAAATTCTCAACACACTCGACGACTCTACCTCGAAGCAAGTTCTCACCGGCCTGGAGGAACGCAACCCCGAGCTTTCCCGCTCGGTCAAGAAACTCCTCTTCGTCTTCGAAGACATCGGCGACCTCGACCGCACCGCCATCGCCCGCCTGCTGCGCGAAGTCGATTTCCACGTTCTGGCCGTTGCGCTCAAGACCGCCAGCGACAAACTCAAGGCCACGATCCTCGGCGCCCTGTCCAAGCGCGCTGCCGAAACCATCAGCGAAGAAATCCAGTTCATGCCTCCTGTCAAATTGAGCGAAGTCGAAGCCGCGCAGGAACAAGTCATCGAAGTCCTCCGCAACCTCGAAGCCAGCGGTGAAATCACTCTCAACAGGAAAGGAGAACGCAATGACGTCGTTGTTTAGAATAGCCCTTCCCGGTCGCCTCCAAAAGATCGAACCTCGCCCCGCCAGTCCCGTCGCTTCCGACTCGCCGGAGAACTCCCCCGGCTACCAGGCCGGATTCGACGCCGGTTACCGTGCCGGTCAATGGCTGGCCAAGCTCGACGGCCAGATCGAACGCGAAAAACTCTCTGCCAAAACCGACGTCATCCTCAATAAAATCAAGGTCATTCACGAGGAAATGCTCGCTGTTGCCGCCGAGCATCTCCCCGAAATCACTCTCACCGCTCTCGCCCGCGTCCTCAACAAACATAGCATCCCCAAGGAGGGACTCATCGAGGAAATCAAACTCCTCATTGAAGAACTCAACCAGGCTCACCAGGTCGTCATCGAATGCAACGAGGGCGACCTCGGCGACATTCGTGGCGGCGTCGAAGCCCTCGGCATCGCTCTCGGACAGGGACAGATTGAATGGCGAGCCGGAGCCAATTTGAAACAGGGCGAATACACCATCGAAAGCGACCTCGGCACCGTCGACGGCCGCCGCATGACCCGCCTGCGCCACATCCGTGAAGCCCTGGAGGGGCAACAATCGTGACCGCACAAAATCTCGGACTCCTCCGTCACAACCTTAATTCCGTCCGGCCCCTTTGCGTCACCGGCCGCGTCACCAAGGTCATCGGCCTCACCGTCGAATCCCAGGGGCCGCCCGCCTCCCTTGGCGAAGCCTGCTGGATTTCCACCCAGGGTGGTCGCCACCGCAAACTGGCCGAAGTCGTCGGCTTCCGCGACGGTCGCATCCTCCTCATGCCTTGGGAAGGTCTTGAAGGCGTCGCCGCCGGCGACATGGTCGAACCGACCGGATCGCCCCCACAGATTCCCACTGGTTCCTGCGTTCTCGGTCGAATCATCGACCCTCTCGGTCGCCCCATTGACGGTAAGGGAGCGCTCTCTGGCGACGGCAAACTCATTCCGCTCCTGCGCGAAGTTCCCCCGCCTTCCCGCCGCCCGCGCATTCGCGACGTTTTCCAGACCGGAGTACGCGCCATTGACACCTTCGCCACCTGCGGCAAGGGTCAACGCCTCGGCATCTTTGCCGGAAGCGGCGTCGGTAAAAGCAGCCTTCTGGGCATGATCAGCCGACACTCCGAAGCCGACATCGTCGTCGTCGCTCTCATCGGTGAACGTGGCCGTGAAGTCCTCGAATTCGTCGAGAAAGATCTCGGCGAGGAAGCCCTCAAGCGCAGCGTTCTCATTGTCGCCACCTCCGACCAACCCGCTCTCGTTCGCATCAAGGCCGCCTTCGCTGCCAACAGCATCGCCAACCATTTCCGCGCCCAGGGCAAGCACGTACTCCTTCTCATGGATTCCCTGACCCGGCTGGCCATGGCCCAACGCGAACTCGGCCTCGCTGTCGGCGAACCTCCCGCCACGCGTGGCTACCCGCCCTCCGTTTTCGGTCTCATGCCCGTCGTTCTCGAACAAGCCGGTTGCGTCGGTGAAGGTGCCATCACCGGCTTCTACACCGTCCTGACCGAAGGCGACGACTGGAACGATCCTGTCAGCGACTGCGCCCGTTCCATCCTTGACGGCCATCTCCTGCTCAGCCGCCGCCTTGCCTCGGAAAATCACTACCCCTCCATCGAAGTCCTCGACAGCTTGAGCCGCTTGCAATCCGACATCATCGCCGCTGAACAAAAGCAACTCATCTCCCAGGCCCGCCAGGTTCTCGCCGTTCAGCGCCAATACCGCGAAATCATCGAGATCGGCGCTTATACTCCCGGCAGCAATCCCAATCTCGACCGCGCTCTGCGCATCTACCCCGAAATCGTCAAGGTTCTCCGCCAACCCATCGCCGAGCGCAGTGAAGTCAAAAACTCCTTCACCACTCTTCAAAAAGCTCTCGCCACCCCATGAACCGCTCCGCCATCACCGCCCTTCAACGTCTGCGCCAGTTCCAACTCGAGAAAGAAGAGTGGATCCTTCAGGAACGCCAGCGCGACGAACTCGAAAAAGCCGCCGCCTGCACCGAGGCCCGCGCCCTGCTCGACACCGAAATGAACCGCGAAGTCGGCACTCATCCCTTCCACTGGAAACTCCGCGCCGAGGCGGTTCGCGAACTTAGCAACCGGCTCGAACAAAAAAACCGCCACCTGCGCCTCGCTCAAAAAGCCCGCAACGACCAGATACAGGTCGTTCTCGAAGCCAAGCGCCAACTTGAAATCGTCGAACGCCTCCTCGAACGCGACAATGCCGCCCGCAAGGCCGAACACGACATGACCGAGCGCAAACTCCTCGACGATCTCGCCACTTCCCGCGCCTATCGCAGCGAAAGGGAACTCCTCAATCAAGGAACCTGATATGAAACGTATTGGCATTCTTCACCTCCTCATTCTCATCCTCGGAAGCGCCTTCTGCTTTGCCGGAAGCTTCTACCTCGGTCTCCAAAAAACACTTGCCGCCGCCCGTGCCGCCGCAGCCGTCGAGGAAGAAAAAGCCGCCCAGGAATCCAAGCCTGTTGCTGAAGCGGTCCCGGAGGACAGCAAATCCGCCGCCCCGCCTGAACCGTCCCCCGATAAAAAACTCGTCACGCCCCAGAAAGTCGCCGAGGAACTCGACGGCTGGCGCAAAGAGCTTTCCGAACGCGAGAAAAAACTCCTCTCCATGGACGCCGACATTCTGCGTCGCAACAACCTCATCAACGCCGAACGCGACGCCTTGCGCACCGAGCGCGAAAAACTCACCTCCATGCAAAAGGAAATCGAATCCCGTCTCCTCGAAGTCACCCAGACCGAGGTCGCCAACTCCGAGCAAATCTCCCAGCTCTACAGCGGAATGAAACCCGTCGAAGCCTGCGGCATCATGCGTCAGCTCACCGACCCCCAGGTCGCTCGTCTGCTCGCCGTCATGAAACCGACCAAGTCGGCAAAAATCCTTGAGACCTGGAGCCGCACCTTCCCCGACGACCGCGAACGCCTCGCCCGCATCTCCGACCAGATGGGCACCATTGTTAAGGAAAACGACCAGCCCAAGGTCACTATCAATACTCCCTGACTCTCCGCGCATGAACGCCTTACCCGTTTTCGCACAGCCCAATTCCGCCGTATCCGATTCGGTTTCCGCGTCCGGGAAGACTTCGTCTTCCGCTTCGGCCCAGGGCAACGCCCCTTCCGATTTCGACGACCTCATCCGCAATGCGCTTGATTCGCAAAACGGAAAATCGAAAACCCAATCCGGCCCCTCCGGCTCTTCTTCGACCGACTCCACTACCAACGCCGCCACGGATGCCAACGCGAACGACTTCTGGGCTTCGACCGGCACGGACAATTCCTCCACTGCCGCAGACACCGCTGCCGCGCCAACCGCTGCAAGCCTCCAGACCGCTCTTTCCTCTCAAATCCTTCCCGCCATCGCGCCCCCCGTCGTCAATCCCGCCGCCACAACACCGACCCCCGCTCCTGCCAACCCGGACGCCACGGCCACCGATTCCAATATTTCGGATAGCTCCAGCGCCGCTGTCTCCACTGGAGCTTCTACCTCTACAACGACCGGTTCCAGCACTTCCGACAGTGCCGCGTCCAGGCTCATCGGTGCCATGCCCACACTTCTGCCGGACACCGTTTCCACACCAGCCCCCATTCCCGCAGGACAAGACGACGGTGGGGACAACAAGAACAACAACGACACGGCCTCATCGTCGGATACGTTTCCTTCCCTCTCTCCCGACAATGCCAATCTGGAACAAACTTCAGCCAATGCGTCCTCGCTTCAAACCAGTGCGTCAGCCACTGCCATCGCCACGACAGCAATAGTCGCCGCGACGATCTCGACCCTGACCGCGTCCCAGACCCGGACGCAAAACGCCGCCGCCAACCCGGCGTCTGAAAACGACGAAGCTTCCCCTTCATCTCAGGATACTTCTAGCGCTTCACAAACGGAAAAAAACACCACCGTCTCCAGCGATAATGGCACAAAAATTCCGATCGTGACTTCCGGCATCAAGGATGCATCACAAAAAAAATCGGATAATAAGTCGACTCCCTCTTCTAATCAGCAATCGCAAGTCACTCATTCCGAGGCGAATACAATCACCTCTTCGGACGTGAAAAATTTCTCCACTACATCTTCTACCACGGACAAAACCACGGCTGGCACAGACCGTGCAACAGTTGACTCGATGCAAAGCCTCCGAGATCTATGGCCTGACACGGTTTCCCACGCGCTCACCTTTGGCGAAAGCGCAGCAAACACCGTATCCCAAACCACCGGAAATTCCGGCGGCAACAATAACAGCAGCGCCACCACGGAAAGAATTTCCCTCGGCAACGAATCGTTCGCCTCGATCATCGAAAAGACAATCAACACCTCGACTGCCGTCAACCCGCGCCGCGTCGAAATCGAATTGCAGACCCCTCCCGGTTCCACCGTCACCCTTTCCCTCACTCGCGCCAACGGCGAACTGCGCGCCCAGTTCACCGCCAGCAATGCCGAATCCCTTCGCTGGCTCAACAGCGAAATCCCCACCTTGCAAAACACAAGCTTCGGTCTCACGGTCCAATGGTCGCCACCCCAGTTGTCTTCGCAACAGGATGACTCCGCACTTGGACGCGAGCGCCAGGAACCGCAACGCCGGGACGGCGAGCGGCGCAAAAATCAAACCGGCACGGATGCACTAACCAGCGGCGAATCCCTCTTCGAGGCCGTAACCGCGACGAAAGGTTAAATGATCACACCGATTGCTGCCGCTATTGGCGCCAAGGTCGTTACCGACCCCCTCCTCAACATCGCCGGGAAAATACTCGATACCAACCCGCCGATTAGCGCATCCGATACTGCCGGATTTCAAAAAGAATTGATCCGCAGTGGAACTGGACGTTCCGGCGAGATAGCCATTCCCATCGACCACGAATTACTCGCCGCCTGCCGTCCCGAACGCCAGCAGGATTTCGGTCGCGCCATCCAGGGTAAAACCGTTCAGGTCATGGACACCAAGGGGCAATTGTTCTCCGGCCAGGTCGAAAAAGTCTGGATGGACGACAACCAGCTCCACATGCAGATCAACGGCCAGACTTACGGCATCAACGACCTGCGCGCCGTCTACCAGAATCCTACTGCCACATTCACCCCGACCACTTCCACTCAGGGAGGTGCCCGATGAGCACCACTTCCTCAACATCATCGACCACGTCTTCGACGTCCTCGATGACCCAGGCTGACTTCCTGAAAGTTCTGGTCGCTCAATACTCCAACCAGATTCCGACCGATTCCCAGGATTACAACCAGTTCTACACTGACCTGATGAACCTGAGCAATTACACCGCCATTCAGGACACCTCCATCAAGGTTGGCGGACTCAGCGCCCAGCAACTCATCGGCAAAACCGTCAGCGTCACCGATTCCAGCGGCAACTCTGATTCCGGCACTGTCGATGCGGCCACCTTCGACGGCACTAGTTGGTCGATCACCGTTAACGATGCTTCCTACACTCTGGGGGAAGTCACCAGCGTCGCTGCCACATCCACAACCAGCACCTCCAGCTCCACCTCTTCAGAGTAACCCACCAACAAAGGAATAACTATGTCCAGCGCACTCTACTCCGCAGTCAGTGGACTCAAATCCACTCAAACAGCCATGGACGTCATCGGCAACAACATTGCCAACGCCAATACCACCGGATTCAAGAGCAGTACCGCCAATTTCTCGGACGCCTTCTATCAGGAATACTCCTCCGCCAGCAGCAGCGTTCCAGTCGGGACTGCCGTCGGTCTGGGTGTTGACGTTACCTCCACCACCACCAACTTCACCCAGGGCTCCTTCCAATCCACCGGCGTTCAGACCGACCTCTCCATCAACGGCAGCGGCCTGGTCAACGGCGGCGGATTCTTCGTCATCTGCAACACCACTGACTCCAGCACCAGCGGATCGGCCGTCTCCTTCACGCGGGCCGGAGACTTCACACTCGACAGCAGCGGCTACCTCGTCACCCAGGATGGCTCTTACGTCATGGGCAGCGCCACTGCCATCGCCTCCACCGGAACCGACCTTAACACCCTGACGGCCATCCAGATCCCCAGCACCATCACCTCCACCGGTGAGCTGGTCTCCTCCTTCAATGTGGCCTCGGATGGAACCGTTACCGCCGTCGGCGAATCCGGCACCACTGAGGTCGTCGCCTACCTCGGCGTGGCCGTCTTTTCCAACCCAAACGCCCTGACCAATCTCGGCAACAACCTCTACTCCTACAATGCCGGCGCTGGTACGTCCACCGGTTGTGTCATCACCCCCGGCACCGGAGCCGCAGGCTCCATCAAACAAGGCTCCCTGGAATTGTCCAACGTCGACCTCTCCACCGAGTTCGCCAACATGATCGTCACCCAGCGCGCCTTCGAGGCCAACTCCAAGACCATTAGCGCCTCCAGCGACATGATGCAGACCGTCACCAACATGATCCGTTAACCCTTCATCTCCTATGGCCGCCGAAACAGAACAACCCAAGGAACCGATCCGCGCCCCCGAAACCCCGGCCCCCGCCGGTGCTGCCGGTGGTGGCGGCATGTCCCCCATGGTGTTTTTCATCGCCATGGGACTGAGTTGGGTCGTCATGCTCGGCGGCGGCTTCGCCCTCGTCCAATTCGTTCTCCCCGCAAAACTCGCCTCGGCCATCAAGCCTCCCGCCAGCGCCACCGAGGAAGGCGACAACAAGGACAAGGGAGCCGACGGCAAGAAAACCGCCGAAGGCAAGGCCAAGTCCGAAGAAAAAGGCGAAGCCAAGTCTGAAGAAAAATCCAAGGATAAGGGCAAGGAGAAATCCAAGGCCGACGCCAAGACCGAAGGCAAAAAAGAAGAAAAGGGGCACGGCGAAACCGCCAAGAAAGAAGGCGCTGAAGCCACCAAGGTCGAGGGAGAAGGCGCCAGTGGCGGTGCGGAAAAAGTCAAATCCAAGGAATTCGTCCTCAGCGAAATCATTGTCAATATCGCCGGTTCCCGCGGTGCCCGCTACATCAAGGTCTCCGTCTACTTCGACGCCTCCGCCGACGTCCTCGAAGAACTCGAAACCCAGCGCGCGCGCGTCATCGACCTGGTCTCCTCCGCAATCGGCAGCAAGACCATGGACGAACTCACCTCTCCCAATGCGCGAGGCAATCTGCGAGAAGAACTTATAGCGACCTGCAACGGATTGTTGAAAAAAGGTCAAATAAATAACCTCTATTTTGTCGATTTCCTTATCCAGTAGAGTGTTTTTAGAAACCTTCACACGAAACCGGACATGGATCAATCCGCAGAAACAGCCTCAAACGTACTGAGCCAGTCTGAAGTCGAAGCCATATTGGCTTCCGTCACCACCCAGCCTGAAGCCAATGCACCCATACTTGGTGCCAAGAAAAAAGGCGACGGCAACCATTCGGTCCAGGCTTACGATTTCCGCAGCCCCGTCTTCCTCACGCCGGGCGAATTGCGCCGCCTGCGTATCCGCCACGAGGAATTCGTCCGCGGCCTCAGCTCCAGCATCTCCCTCTACCTGCGCATGGAGTTTCTCCTCCAGATGTCCAAGCTGGAGACCATCTCCTACCGGAACATGCTCGAATCGCTTCCCGTACCGAGCCACCTGACCCTCTTCCGCCTTCCCCCGCTCAACGGCATCTGCCTCTTCGACCTCTCTCCCCGCCTCGGCCTGACCATGATCGACCGCATGCTCGGCGGGCCCGGCCACTCCGTCAAAAACGAACGCGAATTCACCGACATCGAAAAGGAAATCCTCCAGAACATCATCGGTCTCATTCTCAAGGAATACGCCGGTAGCTGGCTGCGCTACCAGAAACTTGACTTCGAGATCATCGAACACGAAAACACCGCCCGCTTCCTCAAAATCGTCGAACCGGACGAAGTCATGCTCTTTCTCGAAATGGAGGCCCGCTTCGGCGATTGCGTCTCCTCCATGCGCCTCATCATCCCCTATATCACCATCGAACACATGGTCGAAAAACTCATGAGCGAGATCAGCGCTGACCACCCCAAGAGCGCTCTCAAGACCTCCGGACCCAGCGACCATGCCGCCCCTTTCTACAACATTCCCGTCCCCCTTTCCGCCCACTGGAAAGGATTCACCATTTCGCTCAGAGACTTGCGTCACCTCGGCGTGGGAGACACCCTCTGGATGGAAAGCGACAAGGTCGAAAACGCCATCGTCCAACTGGGTGCCATTCCGAAATTCAACGCCACAGTCAAACGAGACCAACGTCGGATCTCACTCGTCCTCAACTCCAAACTCTCCTAAAAAACTATGGCAGACTCAACGACACAAAACGATAAGCCGGATCTCATCATGGATATTCCGGTCGGACTCAGCGTGGAGTTGGGCAGAACGCAAATGGCTGTCCGCGACGTCATGAATCTCGCTCCCGGCACGGTCATCGAACTCGATAAGCAAGTAGAAGAGCCCGTTGATCTCTACGTCAACGGCTGCCTCATCGGACGCGGCGAAGTCGTCGTCGTCGATGACGCACTCGGTATCAAAATCACCGAGCTCATCGAGCAGAAACCGCCCATTCCCTCCGCATAGGATACTTCCGATTCCGTTTCAGCAGACACTCTTCTTCCCTCTCCAATAAGGGAATGAAGGGGCGTTCTTTTTTTGTCCGCACTCCCCGTTTGACATCCCTCGTTCCGCTCCCTTGAATTGGAAATTACCAATTTCCCAGGGGAAGGAATTTCAAAAATGAAGAATACGGGTTCGTGGATATCGAAAATTTTCACCGTCCTTTTCATGTTGCCGTTTGCCGGATTCGGCTGCTTCGCCCTCTACCAGGCCGTCAAATCCGCCTTGGCCGGAAAATACGGTGAAGCCGCCTTCCTGGTTGTCTTCGGTCTGGTCTTCTGCGCGGCAGGTTTCGGCATCATCTATTTCACCCTGTTCGTCGGTGACATAAAAACCAACGCCCAGAAAAAGCTCGAAAAATGCCCCGACCAACCTTGGCTCGTCCGCGAAGACTGGGCCGCTGGCAAGGCTGTCGGTGAAGGCAAAACATCGATCCGTTTCTTCGGACTTTTCACCCTCTTCTGGAACGCCATCTCCTGGACAGTTCTCATCAAAGACTGGAAGCAATTTCACCGCGAATTCACCCATGGCGATTATAAAGTCCTCTTCGTTTTCCTCTTTCCCCTCATCGGTCTCGGCCTGCTGATCTACACCTTCAAACTCCTTCGCCGCCGATTCAAGTATGGCCAGCCCGAGTTGCAACTCAGCGCTGTTCCCATCCCTATCGGTGGATCACTCATCGCCCGGCTCCAACTCCCTCAGGGCACTATCGGATTCATGCAGGAATTCGATCTGAAACTCACCTGCATCGGAATCCGTCACGGCTCCGATTCCGCTAACGAAACATTCATCTGGAAAGAAGCCAAACGGGTCTCCACCGAACCGGACGGCTCCATCCCGATTCAATTCGACATCCCCCTCGACGCCTCCTCCACCCGCCCCAACCCCGCCGAAACTGACGGTGTCTTCTGGAAACTCGAAGTCAAGTCTCGTACCGAAGGAGTCGATTTCTTCGAGCAATACGAAGTCCCCATCTACAAAACCGCACTCACTCCTGAGCAGGAACATCACGCCGAAGCCGTCGCCGCCGAGGAGAAAAAGGAATACGAGGAGGAAGTCGCCCACTACCAACTTCCGCCCCATTGCGGCATCACCCTTGACCAATCTCCCACCGGCGAAATCATCCTCCACTTCGCCGCCAATCGCTATCCCGTTATGGCCCTCGTACTTCTCGTATTCGCCCTCGCCGCAACTGGCGGTGGCATTGCTATCGAATTCTACCGGGACGATCTCCTCCCCAAGATATTCATGGGACCGGTGTTCCTTCTGGTAGGCCTCATCCTCTTCTACTCGGTATTCCGGATTCTCTTCGGCTCCTACCGGACTGTGCTCGGCTCCGATTCCGTTCGCATCTCCAAGAAATTCTTTGGCGTCGGCAAGGAAGTCACCATCCCCTTCACCGACATCAACAACATCACCGCCAAATTCAATCTCACCTCCGGCGAAACGAAATATTACGACATCGAAATCGAACGCAAGGACGAGTCCAGCGTCACGGCCGGTTCGCTCATCAAGGACAAGGTCGCAGCCGATTACCTCGTCGAAGTCCTCTTCACCTCCGTTGCGGCTTCCTGGCAAAATCCGACGTCATAAAAACTTTTTAACGGAATTTAAGGAATTGATAAGGCAAGGAAGTACGAAGTTCTAAGTTCTAGGTACGAAGTTTTCGCATTCGACACCTCGTATCGAAGTTGCTCATCCCTCCCTTTCTGATTTTCTGAGTCCCTGATAAAATCCGTTGCCTTTTAATTCCATAAATTCCGTTAATTCCGTCTAAAATGCCTTTGCCTTTCCCCTCTCCATCCCCGCTAATTTCGTCTGTCTTTCGTTAATTCCCGTCCAAAAATCCCCCGCCTTTCCCCTTCCTGTTTGCGTTAATTCTGTCTAAAAAGGCTTTCCCATGAGCACCCCACCCTCCGCCCCCACCAACCGGCTCGCCGGAGAAAAATCCCCCTACCTCCTCCAGCACGCGACCAATCCCGTCGCCTGGTATCCATGGGGCGAAGAAGCCTTTGCGCGCGCCAAAGCCGAGAACAAACCCATTTTCCTCTCCATCGGCTACTCCACCTGCCACTGGTGCCACGTCATGG
>DBTH01000217.1:25757-30078 GCA_002306945.1 Methylacidiphilaceae bacterium UBA1321
ACTGGTGCCACGTCATGGCGCACGAATCGTTCGAGAATTCCGAGACCGCGCGTCTCCTCAACGAGCACTTCGTCAGCATCAAGGTCGACCGCGAGGAACGCCCCGACGTCGACCGCCTCTATATGACATTCGTTCAGGCGATGACCGGGCAGGGTGGCTGGCCGATGAGCGTGTGGCTCACGCCGGATCTGAAGCCGTTCGTCGGCGGCACCTACTTCCCGCCCGTCGACAAATTCGACCGGCCCGGATTCGCCTCCATCCTCCAGAAAATCCACGAAGCCTGGGCCGCGCAACGCGACGAAGTCATCGCCCAGAGCGACAAAGTCCTCGACGCGATGAGCGAGAACACCCACGAACTTCCCTTTGAACAGCAAATTCCTGGCAGCCCCGATGCCTCCCTGTTGCACCGCGGCTATCAGGCCTTCGCGCACCTCTTCGACTCCGAAGAAGGCGGTTGGGGCGGCGCACCGAAATTCCCGCGTCCCACCGTTTTCTCATTCCTCTTCCGCGAATACTACCGCCGCGGCGCGCACACCACCGAAGGGCGGCAGGCGTCCGAAATGGCCCTCTTCACCCTGCGCAAAATGGCCACCGGCGGCATTAACGATCACCTCGGCGGCGGCTTCCACCGCTATTCGGTCGACGAATTCTGGCATGTGCCGCATTTCGAAAAGATGCTCTACGATCAAGCGCAACTCGCCATCTCCTACACCGAAGCGTTCCAGATCACCCGCGAACCGGGCTACGGCGAAATCGCCGCCTCCATTCTCGATTACGTTCGCCGCGACCTGACCGACGCGCTCGGCGGTTTCTACTCCGCCGAAGACGCCGATAGCCTCCTTGAAGCGGGCAAGCCGGAACACGCCGAAGGCGCTTTCTACATCTGGACCCGGTCGCAAATCGTCGCCGTTCTCGGAGTGCAAGACGCGGCGCTTTTCGCCTATACCTATGGTGTTGAAGAAAACGGTAACGCTTCCGAAGCTTCCGATCCGCAAAAGGAATTCACCGGAAAGAACATCCTCATCCAGCGTCACAGCTTCGCCGACGTCGGTGTGAAATTCCAGCTCACCGCCGATGCCGTCGCTCAACGACTCAGAGAATGCCGCGAGAAACTCCTCGCTGCGCGCAACCAACGCCCGCGTCCGCACCTTGACGACAAGATCATCACCGCGTGGAACGGGCTGGCGATCTCCGCTTTCGCCCGTGCCTATCAGGCGTTCGGCAAGCCGGAATATCTCGAAGCCGCCCGCAAGGCCGCGCAGTTCATCCGCGAACAGCTTACAACTCCGGGCGGCGAACTCCTCCGCAGTTATCGCAAAGGCCCCGGCACCGTCACCGGATTCGCCGACGACTACACCTTCCTCATCCAGGCGTTGCTCGATCTCTACGAATCCGATTTCGATGCTCGCTGGCTCGACTGGGCCGTGGCGTTGCAGGAAAAGATGGACGCCCTTTTCTGGGACGAAAAATTCGGCGGTTACTTCACCAGCAGCGGCAACGATTCCTCCCTTGTACTCCGGCTCAAGGAAGATTACGACGGAGCCGAGCCGTCGCCCAATTCCATCGCCCCGATGAATCTCTTGCGCCTGTCCGAAATGACCGGACGCAAGGCGTGGCGGGAAAAAGCCGAACGACTTTTCCGCACCTTCCACACGCAACTTCACGAAGCGCCCATTGCCGTGCCGCAGATGATGGCCTCGCTCGATTATTCGCTCTCGAAACCGAGCCAGATCGTCTTCGCCGCCAATGCGGATGAAGCGGGCCTTGCGCCTTTCCTCAAGGAAGTTCGCAGCCGGTTCCTGCCGCGCAAAATCGTGATGCTCGCCCGGGATACGCAGGTTTTGCAGAACGCCGCGCGGATCGACGACAAACCGACGGCTTACCTCTGCGCCGATTTCGTCTGCCAGGCTCCGACGAACGATCCGACGCAATTCGGCAAACAGTTGAAATAGGCAGGGGAGTTTACCCCTGCTGGCTGGGGATATGGGCAGAGCCCCCCAAAGAATTACTGGGTTAGCGGGGGGACAGCGTCGCGTTGATTTTCGATGGAAGCGTAAGCGGCGTGATTATGGATGCTCTCCATATTCTCGGCTTCGACCTTGTACCAGAGGATGTCCGGGTGCGCGTTGCAGCGCGTCGCGACATTGCGGACGAGATCTTCGACGAACACAGGGTTATCGTAAGCGCGTTCGGTCACGTTCTTTTCGTCGGGCCGTTTGAGCAGGGAGAAAATTTCGCTGCTGGCGCTGGCTTCAATCAGGGCGATCATATCCTCGATCCAGATTGTTTTTGACGAACGGATCGAGAGCGTGACATAGCCGCGTTGATTGTGCGCGCCGTAATCGCTGATTGCCTTCGAGCACGGGCAGAGCGTCGTCACCGGGACAATGACGGTCACGGTGTAGGAAACCTCATCTCCGTAGGCTTCCGCGTCGAACCGTGCGACGTAATCGACGAGGCCCTTCGACTTTGTCACTGGCGCTTCCTTTTCGATGAAATAGGGGAATTCGGTGCGGATATGGGCAGAGTGGGCGTGGAGCTTTTTCTGTAGCGCGCGCAGCATGGAGGGGAGATTATCGACGTGGAGCAAGCGACCGTGGGCGTTGAGAACCTCGACGAACCGGCTCATGTGGGTGCCCTTGAAATTGTGGGGCAGGTCGACGGTGATGTCGAAGGTCGCAATGGTGTGCTGTTTGACGCACGCCTTATCCAACACTTCGATGGGATAACGCAGGCCGCGCACGCCCACTTTGTCGATCTTCAAGTGTCTGTGATCCTGCTGGTTTTGGCAGTCGGCCAAAGGAGTTGCTGCCGTCGGGGTTGTCGTCGTGGGAGACATAGTAAGAGCCAGTATAGCCCCAAATCGGAAAAAAGCTACTCCAAGGCATTAGGAAGACTGAATGCCGTTGAGGTGTCGCTTATTCCTTCGCGGTACAGGCGGTTGCGGGAGGTCGGTTGATGATCCTGTAAATTTCAATGGATTCTGCCGGATGAAAGGTTATTGTTTTCCCTCCAGATGATCGCCCCGCTTGACCGTTTCCCCTCCACGCTCGAACAGACCGTAAACGAAATGTTTTCGCCCAGCGGGGTCATGGCCAGCGCGAAGAATTTCGAATACCGCCCCCAGCAGCAACAGATGGCCGCCGCCGTGGCGCACGCACTGGATGGCGAATCGCATCTTCTGGTCGAAGCGGGCACCGGCGTTGGCAAGAGTCTCGCTTACCTCATCCCGGCGGTGCTTTTTGCGTTGGAGCACAACCGCAAGGCCATCGTCTCCACCCACACGATCAATCTTCAGGAGCAGCTCTTTTACAAGGATCTGCCGATTGTCCAGAAGCTCGTCCCGCAGGAATTCTCCTGCGTCTTGCTCAAAGGGCGGCAGAATTACCTCTGCCCGCACCGGCTCGAACGGGCCATGCAGCAGCCGGGTGATCTCTTCGTCAATGCCGAGGTTGACGAACTCAAGCGCATCTGGGAATGGAGCCAGACGACCAAGGACGGCACGCTTTCGGATTTCGACACGCCACCCGATTTCAAGGTCTGGAGCCAGGTGTGCAGCGAGCCGCACCAGTGCACCCCGCGCACCTGCGGCAACGACCCGCGTTGTTTCTATCAACAGGCCCGCAAGCAAGCCGAGGAGGCCCGCGTTGTCGTGGTCAACCACTCGCTCTTTTTTAATTTCCTCGCGGGTTCCGAAGACGACGATCTGGAGAACGAAAAGGGCTTCATCTACGCCAACGACTTCGTCATCTTCGACGAAGCGCACACGCTCGAAAACGTCGCGGCACGCCATCTCGGACTTGAGGTTTCCAACGGCGCCGCTCGCCGGCTTCTGCACCGGCTCTACAATCCGCGCTCCGGGAAGGGACTGCTTCAACTCCTGCGCAAGGGCGACCTCATCAAGCAGGTCACCGCCGTCGAAGGCGAGTGCGAGGCGTTTTTCGCCGGATTCGAAGCACGCCTGACTTTTGGCCGGGGCAAGGAATTGCGCCTGACCCGTCCCGATCCCGTCGAGAACACGCTCCATCCTCCGCTGTCGCAGCTCCACCGTGCGCTGGCCGATCTGGCGCGCGAGACAAAGGACGATTATCTCAAGGCGGAAATCCAGGACAGTGCCCGCCGCGTCGAGAGTTTCCGCGTCGGCCTGGGCCAATTCCTGAGCCAGACGTGCGAAGACCATGTCTACTGGGTCGAACGCAACGACCGCAGCGCGACCACTTCGCTGCAAATGTGCTCGGCTCCCATCGAAGTGGCCAATCAACTGCGCACCCTTCTTTTCCGCGAAGGTCAGAGCGTCATCATGACCAGTGCCACGCTTTCG
>DBTH01000217.1:30315-30622 GCA_002306945.1 Methylacidiphilaceae bacterium UBA1321
CATCATGACCAGTGCCACGCTTTCGGTTGGGCGCGGTCTTGGCTATTTCCAGAAACGCATCGGGGGCGACGCGGCGGAGACGTTGCAGGTCGATTCGCCGTTCGACTATCCGCGGCAGATGAAAGTCTACATTCCGCGCAAAATGCCGGAGCCTTCCGCCAAGCAGCCCTACGAGGAAGCACTCACCCGCTGGATCAAACATTTCGTCCAGTTGACCCACGGGAAGGCGTTCGTCCTCTTCACCAGCTACCAGACCATGCAGAACATTTCCCGCGCGATGGAGATGTTTCTGATGAGTTCCGGCCTG
>DBTH01000252.1:0-503 GCA_002306945.1 Methylacidiphilaceae bacterium UBA1321
GTGCAGGGGCGATTGCCCCTGCTAGTCTTCGCGGGGGGAAACCCAATGGCGACCGTCGCGTTCGAGCAGGAGATCGGCTTCCACCGGCCCCATCGAACCGCACGAATAGAGCGGCAGATTGGCCGTGGTCTGCAATTTCCAGGCTTCATGAACCGCATCGACCAGGCGCCAGGCCTCCTCGGTTTCGTCGGATCGCGTGAACAGGGTCGATTCCCCGACCAGCGCGTCGATGATGAGGCGTTCGTAAGCCTCGGGCAGATAATCGGTGAAGCCGCCCTTGTAGGTGAACTTCATATCGACCAGTTGCGCGATCGACCGTGACGGCACCTTGGCGTTGAAATTGACCGTGATGCCTTCGTTGGGCTGGATGCGGATGCGCAGCGAATTCCGGTGCAGGCGATCTTCGCCCACGGCGGCAAAGAGCACGCTGGGCGGACGGTTGAAGACGATATTGATCTCGGTGAACTGTTGCGTGAGAGCCTTGCCGGTGCGCAGGTAGAACG
>DBTH01000252.1:760-10565 GCA_002306945.1 Methylacidiphilaceae bacterium UBA1321
GCAGGTAGAACGGCACGCCCGCCCAACGCCAGTTATCGACTTCGAGCCGGACGGCGACGTAAGTTTCCGTGAGCGAAGTGGGGCTGACGCGTTCTTCCTGGCGATAGGCGTGGATCGGTTTGCCATCGATGAAGCCACCGCCGTATTGGGCACGGATGGCGTTCTTGACGAGATCCTGCGGCTTCGGCGTGGCGATGGATTTGAGCACCTTGACTTTTTCATCGCGGATCGACTCGGCATCAAGCGAGGCCGGGGGTTCCATCGCGGTGATGGTCAGGAGTTGGAAGAGGTGATTCTGGAGCATGTCGCGCGAAGCGCCCGCCGTGTCGTAGTAACCGCCGCGACCTTCCACACCGACTTTTTCCGCCACAGTGATCTGCACGTGGTCGATATAACGGCGGTTCCAGAGGGGCTCGTAGATTGAATTGGCAAAACGAAAATAGAGGAGATTTTGCACCGTCTCCTTGCCGAGGTAGTGATCGATGCGGAAGATATTCTTTTCCGGGAAGGCGGACTGAAGGGATTTGTTGAGCGTACGTGCGCTGGCGAGATCTTCGCCGAACGGTTTCTCGACGATGAGGCGGCGCATCTGATCCGGTTGCCCGGTGCCGAGCCCGACCTGCGCGAGGTTCTGCGCGACGACGTTGAAGAAGTTCGGCGCGGTGGCGAGGTAGAAGAGGTAATTGCCCTGAAGGGCAGCGGCTTCGGGTAAGCCCTTGAGGTATTCACTGAGGCGGCGGTACGATTCGAGATCGGGGAGGTCGCCCTGGAAATAGTAGATGTGTTTGGCCAGGTTGTTCCAGACGGCCTCATCGATGGGTTTGGTGTGGGAAAATTTGTCGAGGGCCTGTTTCAGGTCGGCGCGGAATTCCTCGTCGGTCTTCGGGCGGCGGGCAAAGCCGACAATGACGAAGTCGTCGGGCAGGAGACAATTCTTGGCCAGGTGATAAAACGCGGGGACAACCTTGCGGTGAGTGAGATCCCCGGTGGCTCCAAAGATGACAGCGGCGGCGGGAGGGACTCGCTTGGGATTGAGGATGCAATTGGCAGGAGAAATATCAGTCATGCTTGGGTCCTTTATTTGCGGGTTTTATACAGGTATCACGAAATGGCCGGATGGCAAAAAGGATTTCATTAGTCCTGATTGATAGAAGAGTAATTACTACCCGGACACGGGTGAATCCGAAATGTCGATGGAGAGGAAAAACCGATGCCTGTCGGTCTCCGTAAAAGCAACACCCTTGTGATTGGCCATCCCATAAATTTCCCCTATGGTGTGAAGGCAAGTCTGCGGAGCGGCGGTCAAAAGGCAATAGTGTATTTGCTCCCGTGCGATTGCATCGGGGCCAGGTTTGGGGCAGACTGGCCGCACGCAATGAAAACCCTGCTCGGAAACTGGCTCGCATGGGCGATGCTCTCAGCGCTGTTCGCTGCGGCAACGGCGATTCTGGCCAAGATCGGTGTGGCCGGGATCAATAGCAACCTGGCCACGGCCATTCGCACGGTAGTCGTCGTGTTTTTCACCCTCGCCATCGCCTACGGAACGGGCGTGACCACCGGCAGCCTGCGGCAATTGTCGGGTTTGAACTGGACGTTTTTGATTCTCTCCGGCATGGCAACGGGTCTGTCGTGGCTCTGCTATTTCCGCGCGTTGCAACTGGGCCCGGCCTCGCGCGTTGCGCCGGTGGATAAATTAAGCGTGGTCTTCGCGGTGTTGGCGGCGGTACTCTTGCTGGGAGAGAAATTGAGCTGGGTGCAATGGCTTGGCGCGGCGTTCATCACGGGCGGCGCTGTCTTGATGGCGCTCTGAAATGCGGCAGAGGTAAAATAAGTCAAAACTCAAAAGTGTCAGCAACTGTAGTTTTCAGCTCATCAATTTACTCGTAAGCAAGAGCTGTTCACTTTTGAATTTTGACTTTAGTGCACGACACCGGACTGTGCACAATACTTTAACGTGCTCATGCGGGTTACCGGATCACTCCGCCTTCTTGAGGATGAGCCGGGTGGTCGGCGGCGGGAAGGGATAGCGGAAGCGCAAATCTTCGCGCAGCATGACATTGATCTGCGGCAAGCCGTTGGAAGGACGTACTCGGGGAACACTCAACTTGGGGACAGATCCGGGCATGCCGCGAAGTGGCTCGGCTACCGGGTAGGGAGTTGTCAGACCTGGGGTTTTAGCAGACCGGTGGAGGATCATTTCGATGATCTTGTTCACAGGGTATATCCTTTCCGGGTTGAGGTTCGATGGGAGTACAAAGTCAGAGCATAGGCAGAGTTATTGAGTAATGGTAAGTGAGGTGATGGAATAACACGTTCCCCTGACTTGGAATAAGTCCCCTTTTGGCTCGCGTTGAGAGTACTTTGAGCGTGACCCGATTAGAGCACAAGTTTTGGCTGGCGTCCAGCGTGTTCATTACCGGATTAAACCTCGGAGCCGAAAGGAAGTTTCTCGCAAATATTCCCTCCTTTTCAGGAGGAAAACCGGCAAGACGGCCATCGAAAACGCAATAAATGCATTTTTATGCGTTTTAGCGTCGATTTTTCCTTTATTTTCGTTGACGAAGTCGGGCATTCTAAAAGTTGTGCTGACCCGACAAATCTCTCTGGTGTTGTTTCTCGCCCTGGCAATTCCCGCGGTGGCCCGCGCCGGCCAAGCGGATGAATTGTACAACAAGGCAACAGAATCGTATAACCGCGAGGAATACGACAAGGCGATCGAAGGTTACGAGGAGATCGTCACCAAGTACGCCAGTTCGACCATCATCGACGCCACCCGTCTCAACCTGGGCCGTTGCTATCTCTACAGCGGCAAGTACGACAAGGCCGTCGACATTCTCACCAAAGCCATTGCCAAGGGCGTACCGGACGACATCCGCGAGGCGGCCTACTTCTACCTCGGCCAGGCGCAATTGAGCCAGGCCGGAGCACTTGCGCCCGCGGAGCGTTCCAAGAAACTTGCGGATGCGGTGGCCAGCTTCAGCGAACAACTCAAGTCGTTCCCGAAATCGGCCGCGCGCGAAGACTCCCTCTACAACCGCGCCCTCTCGAATTTCTTCCTCGAAAAATATGAGGATTCCGAGAAGGACTTTGAAACCCTCATCGGCGAATTTTCCTCCAGCCCGAACAAGGCCGATTACGTTTTCTGGAAAGGCCGCACCTACGCCTCACGCGCCTACAAGGCTGACGCCAAAAAAGCCAAGGAGGAAGCCGCCACCTGGGCCAAGAAAGCCAAGGACGTTTTCAACAGCATCACCGCGGCCGACAGCCCCATCGTCGACAACGACACCAACATGGAAGCCGCCGATCTCGACTTCTACCTGCTCGACAAGGAACAGTATCCCCAGGTCATCGAGGAATTCAACAAGGTGCGCCGCAAGGCCGACCTCATCCCCGACCAGGAAGCCAAGATCAACGGCATCCGCGCCCAATACGCCGACGCCGCCCGTGCGCAAAACAAGGATCTCATGAACAAGCTCGACCGCTTGCGTTCGCGCGAGCAGAGCCGCATGAACGATCTCCAGAATCGTATTGATCCCGTCATCAAGGCCGCCATCCACAAGGCCCAGTGTTACATCATGCTGGAACAATACGACGAAGCCCGGGTCCTCCTGCGCCGCCTCAAACCCTACGCCACCGACGACGACGACAAAAAAGGCGTGGCCCTCCAGACGGTCATGTCCCTAGCTTATCAGAAGCTCGTCCCGCAGGCCAACGCCAGCCTCGACGATTACATGAAGGCCTTTCCCAGCGACAAGGAAGCCGACAACGTCAGCCTCACCATCGGCAACGCCCTGATGGAACGCAAACAGTACCAGGAAGCCTTCGAACAATTCGAGCGCAGCCTCAAGGACTTCCCACAAGGCCGCTACGTCGAACAGGCCACCCTCCAAAAAGCCGCCGCCATGGTCAGCCTCGGCGACTCCGACAAAGCCGTCGCCATCCTCAGCGATTTCATCGCCAAAAATCCCAAGAGCCCCAACATGCCGCGAGCCCTCTTCACCATGGGCGCCACACAATCGGCCATGAAAAAATACGAGGATGCCGCCAAGAGCTTCCGCCAGGTGCGCGACAATCCCGCCGCCGACACCCTCATCCCCAGCGCCCATTTCCAACTCGCCTTCAGTCTCTTCTCCGCACAGAAACTCGACGAGGCGTTGACCGAATTCCGCTCCTACCTGCAAAAATATCCCAACGATCCCACCGCCTCCACCGCCGCGCTTTACGTCGCCTTGATCCTCGACCAGAAGAAAGATCCCGGCGCCATGGCCGCCTTCGAAGACATGTCGAAGAAGTATCCCAAGGATCCCCTCGCCTCCTACGCGCTCAATTACGTCGCCATCATCTACAAACGCGAGAACAAACCGGAACAAATGGTGGCCGCCTTCGAGAAAGTCTACAAGACCTTCCCCGAAAGCAAGGAAGCCTACACCGCGAAAAACGAGGTCGCCGGCTACTACAACCGCATCGAGAAATTCCCTGAAGCCGACAAGATTTACTGGGAACTCATCAATGACAAAAACGAACCGGCCGCCGCCTTCGCCGCCTGGTCGGACGGCGACATGTGGTACCGCGCCGCCAAGAAATTCGGCGCCTACACCCGCGTCACTCCCGACGAGCAAAAGCAAATCCGCGAGCGGATCGATGCCTCCGAAAAAGCCTACGTCACACTCTTGAAGAAATATCCGCAGGCCAACGAATCGGCCCGCGCCCTCCAAAGCCTCCTCGATCTCGCCCTCCTGCGAGTCGAGTACACATTGCTCACCGACGAGCAAACCGGCAAATATTTCGCCGACATCAGCGCGCAAATGAGCGACCTCGTCACCAAGGCCCGCATCCAGTTGCTCGAAGCCGCTCTGCCCTACGAGGAAGGCAAACGCGACGCCGCCTTCGCCGCCTACAAGAAGGTACTCCAGTCCAACCCCGACATCCCCTTCACTCCCGGCGATGCGCGCCGCTACGGTGAATTGCTTCTGCAAAACAACCTGCCCGACGAAGCGTTGAACCTCTTCGCCAAGCTGGAAAAGAATTCCGACCCGAAAGACAAGCTCGCCCAGGCCGAAGTCTGCTACGGCATCGGCGCTGCTTCTTATGCGAAAAAAGAGTATGACAAGGCCAAGACCTATCTCCAACGCCTCATCAAGGAATACGGCTGGCATCCGAAATCCGCCGATGGACAATTGATGCTGGCCCAGATCGCCATTGAACAAAAAGATCTCAAAGCCGCCGGAAGCTATCTGGTGTTGATTATCCGCAGCCCACGCTCCTCCGCCGAATTGAAGGGCCGCGCCCTCATCGTTTACGGCGACATGCTCGCCCTGGACAAGACCAAGCTCGTGCCCGCCACTCCCACCGGAAAGTCTGACGAGTGCGCCGTCGGTTATTATTTCAAGGCCGACACCTACTACGGCGACGCGCAACCGGAAATCGGCGGCGAAGCGCTCTGGAAAGCGGGCCAGGCCTACGAACAGGCCGGTCAACCCGCCGAAGCGCGCAAACAATACGAGGATCTCGCCAAGAAATACGGCAAAACCTCTTTCGCCAGCAAAGCCGCCGACCGCTTGAAAGCTCTCCCGGCTCCCGCCGCCAAGTAGCCGGGAGCCATCGCCTCTGCCGCACACGCTACGTCAAAGGGCGTAGCGTAACGCACAAATCTGTCGCGCCAGGTGAAGCAAATACCTCGCCCGCCAGGATCAGTTGGTGCGGATTAGAACGAATTCTTGAACTTCAACAAATTGACGTTGTTGGCATCGGCTTCGCGTTCGGTTGACGAATTACCCGAACCATAATTGGCCGATTGACGTTCCGAAACATCCATCGCCGAAAGCCCATCCTTACCCGAGGAGGCACAACCAGCTATTCCCCCCATGAAGAATGAGAGTGTCACCAGAAATAGCGATAAACGCAGAATATTTAACATCAAATACATACGTATTTACTGAACCCTGTAAAAGGTTCAAATAAACGTTTTAAGCCATGCCACCTGATTTATAACGTCTGATTAATAATTACCCGTCTTATTTGCCAAAAACAAGTGGTTTGATAAAATGAGTCTCAACTTGGGGATAAAGGGAAAATAAAAAACGACGAAACTTTTATAAAAAGCAATCGTCTGGCTATGGAGAAGATGAATACCTTTTTACGTAAATCCCGATATATTTGTCCCGTCATTCTTTTGCTTGCAACTATATTGCAAGTACATGCGGTGCTTTATAAAGATGCTTATTACACAAGCACAAGTTCTATCACGACCTCGGTGAGTAACTGGAGCAAATGGGGTTCGACGACTGGTTGGAGCTATGTCGGCAATGTCAATTCTGCCAGCGGCGTCTATTTGGGCAATGGCTGGGTCATTACCTGCGCGCACGTCGGTTCGGGAACCTATACTTTGGGAGACTCGAGTTATTCAGTGGTTTCAGGTTCTACTAAATATCTCACATATACCTTGAACGGTAACACCTACACTTCTGATGTCTGCATGTTCCAGATCTCCGGCTATGAAAATATCAGTTTGTCCACGCTAACGGTGAGTTCCACAGCGGTAACGGCCAATACGAAGATCGTATCGATTGGCTATGGAGATGGCACCAATGCCAAAGACACCGAAACCTGGGGTACAGCTACGGTCACTGGTTCCAATTACACGACAACTGTTTCGTCTTATGTCTCGAACGATTTTTATGTAATTGATAATTACAATAGTAACAGCTTTCAAGTCGTCAGTGGAGACTCTGGTGGTGGCGTGTTTGCCTATGTAAACGGCAGTTGGAAACTGGTTGGTCTTAACGAAGCGACCGGAAGCGCAACTGTAAATGGGTCTAGCGAGACAGTTTCCTTTTTCGTAGACCTGAGCACCTATTACACCCAGATCGAAAGCATCCTATCCACCTCCTACATTGTCCCCGAACCATCTACCTGGGCGATGCTCCTGGTCGGTGGACTGATGCTTCTGGGTTACCGTCGACGGATAAAGGGCGGGATTTTTTAGGTTCGCTCCACTCGTTCTTCCTTTGATAGAGTCGGCATGGTCTGCCCGAAGCGGACTCCTTATTTCCCTCTCAAAAGGTTCCTACCTCCCTCAGAATAGCTACAGCGTCAATCGCGTTGGCATTCCGCCGGTCAAGTCGGCAAAGAGCCGTTGCGGCTGGAGATGAAGCGGATGACGTTCGGGGTTGTCTATGTCCGCTTTGCCGTAGAAAAATCTATGCGATTGAGTTTCAATCGCATCATTAGCGCTCGCTTCGGCTATGAGTTGAGGTTATTTTAGCGATTAGTTCTGATGTTTCCGAACTTAACCCGGACACCGGTATGAAAAACGAGGGGTGCCTGATTGAAGAAATGGCGCGGGTGATGCAGGAAGACCCTGCGCTCAAAGCCATTACGCTCGACTCCGAGCGCAAGCGGGTATCCTATGCCCTCCAGGTCGGAGGCCGCGTTTACAATACGACTGAAGACGATGCGACCTTGCGGGAATTGCAGGCGCTGGTCAACGAGTACGCCGCTGACAAGATCCCCGCCTGCGTCGAACGTCAGGGGTATGTCGCCTGCGAAGTCTGCCAGCATAAACACACCCTCAAGCTCCCTTCGGGCATTCGCATCATGCCCATGCCGGGAGCGGTGCTCTTGCAAAAAGACAGTTGCGTCACCGCGCCACTATTCTGGAAATGGACGCAAATTCCGTGGCTGAAATTCCAGGTTCGCGCGGCCGACCTCAATGAGGCCGAGCACGAGGATTGGCGTCACGCGATGGTCTTGGCGCTGGTGTGCCTGGTGGCCACAATTGCGGGGTTCGTATTGAAAGCACATGGGCTGGCGAATCTCAGCATCGTGGCGTTTCTGTCCGCCTATGTCTCCGGGGCGTGGCATCCGGCGGAGGAAGTTTTCGACCTGTTCAGAAAACGCATTCTCGACGTCCACTTTCTGATGCTGGCCGTGGCGGTGGGTGCGGCGTTCATCGGGCACTGGAGCGAAGGAGCGATCCTGCTCTTCCTGTTTTCCTTCAGCGGAGCGCTGGAAAGTTACGCGATGCACCGCACCCAGCGGGCGATTTCGAGCCTGTTTCACGAAGCGCCGAAGGAAGCGATGGTCGTGCGGCGGGATGGTTCGGAAGAATCCATTCCGGTATCGCACATCGCCCCCGGCCTGACCCTGCGCATCCGGCCCGGCGAACAATTCCCCGTCGATGCGGTTATCACCTCGGGCGCAACGGCGGCGGACGAATCCAATCTCACCGGAGAGGCCATGCCGGTCGACAAACACCCCGGCGATACGGTTTTGAGCGGGACGTTGAACACTTGGGGCCGGATCGATTGCCGCGTCCTGCGGCCCGCCTCCGAGAGCGCACTCAACAAGATCATCACACTCATCAAGGACGCGCAGGCGTCGAAGGCCCCGGCGCAACGCTTCACCGACAAGTTCGGCACACAGTACACCTATGCGATACTCGGCTTGAGCACGGTCATGTTTTTCATCTGGTGGCTGCTGGCGGGACTGCCCGCCTTTGACGCGCCCGAGGGTCAACGCTCCGCTTTCTACAACGCCATGACATTGCTGGTGGTCGGCTCGCCTTGCGCGTTGGTGCTCTCGATCCCGTCGGCGATTTTGGCTGGCATTGCGGCCGGGGCGCGGCGCGGGGTTTTGTTCCGGGGCGGATCGGCCATCGAGAAACTCGCCGAGATCAAGCGCGTGGCGTTCGACAAAACCGGAACGCTGACGACGGGAGAACTTTCCCTCGAACGGATCGAATCATTCCCGCCCGGACGCGAGGACGAAGTGCTCCGGCTGGCATTGTCGCTGGCGGCGAATTCCAATCACCCCGTTTCACGAGCCGTTTCCATCGTAGCAAAGGAACGCGCCATTACGCCGCTGGAAGTCGAGGGATTTCACTCCATCACGGGCCAGGGAATTGCCGGAACCCTCAAGGCCGCTTTCGCGGACTGCAATCCATACACCGACATCATTCTGGGACGCCGCAGTGTTCATGGCGATTGGGTTCAGGCGATTCCCGAGGCGGCGGTGGGGGTGACCGAATCGTTTCTCGAAGCGGGGCCGGTTCGCGGACGGATTTTATTGCGCGACCGCGTGCGCTTCTCAAGCAAGGCGCTGCTGGAAAAACTCGCAGAAAACGGACTCCATGTGACGATGTTGACAGGCGACCGCCACGAAGCCGCCCGGGCCGTGGCCGAACAAGTCGGATTGAAAGATTTTCGCGCCGGTTTGAATCCGGAACAAAAAGTGGCCGCCATCGAGGAATGGAACGCGCAAGGCGAGAAAGTGGCGATGATCGGCGACGGCGTCAACGACGCGCCGAGTCTTGCGGCCGCCTACGTCGGCGTGGGCATGGGCATTCGCGGTTCCGACGCCGCGCTCGAACAGGCCGATGTTGTCCTGATGCAAGATCGACTGGAAAACTTCTATTACGCCTTCAGGCTCAGCCATCGCGCGCGCCGCATTATCTACCAGAATCTTTTCATCGCGCTCGGCGTGGTCGTCCTGCTGGTCTTCAGCGCCATCGGCGCGTTCCTGCCGCTGACGCTCGGAGTTTTCGGCCACGAAGGCAGCACTGTCCTCGTCGTACTCAACAGTCTGCGTCTTCTCCTTCCCGAATAGCCATGGCCAAACAGCCCTGGCCCCATGAGAATATAGGGGGCAGGCATGATAAGATAAGCGTCTTTTGGGATATGCGCTTGAGCAACCACAACTTTTTAGCATTTCAACGATAGCCGTTTTAAGTAAAACCGTGGCCGCTAGACCTTGGATGGAGATTGACACACCCCGTCACTTCGTGACACCCCTTGTCTTTTGAATT
>DBTH01000006.1 GCA_002306945.1 Methylacidiphilaceae bacterium UBA1321
GACTCTCTCTTCGCGTCATCCTGAGTGGAGCGCAGGGTAATCGAAGGATCGGTTTGAAAGCTTCAGGATTGTTCGCGTTCAATCGACTTCCGAAAAGCGGCATCGAACCGTTCCACCTGACTCATTCTGCTGTTTATTTGAGATGGCGGATCAATTCGTCGATTTGTTTGCGCGTATGCGAGGCTGACAACGTCACGCGCAGGCGCGCCTGATGCAACGGCACGGTTGGGCAGCGAATGGCGGGAACGAGGAATCCGGCGCGTTCGAGTTGTTTGGATTTGGCGAGGGCTTCGGCTTCGTCGCCGATGAGCAGTGGGAAAATCTGGCTTTGGGGTTCCTCGTCCTGGTGCCAGGGTGCGGGAAGATTTTGCGCGAAGTAGCTGACATTATCCCAAAGCGCCTTTTGTCGGCGTTCGCCTTCGGCACCGCTGACGAGTTGGATCGAGGCCAGACTGGCGGCGGCAACCGCAGGCGAGGGGGCTGTGGAGAAGATGAAGCTGCGGGCCTTGTTGATGAGGAGATCGATGAGGGTGCGGGAACCGGCAATGTAGCCACCTGAGCTGCCGAAGGCTTTGCTGAGGGTGCCCATCTGGACTTCCACCTTGGAACTGAGGCCGAGTTGTTCGACCAGACCGCGGCGGTTGCGGCCGAAAACGCCTGTGCCATGGGCTTCGTCGACCATGAGCCAGCCGCCGAGTTTTTCCTTCACTTCAACGATTTCTTCGAGCTTCCCGGCGTCGCCGTCCATGGAGAAGATCGATTCGGTGACAATGAGGACGCGCTTGGAGCTTTTCTCCTGCTTGAGGACTTTTTTCAGGTAGGCGATGTTGTTGTGGGGAAAGGCGCGCAGTCGAGCGCCGCTGATGCGGGCGGCGTCGATGAGGCAGGCGTGGGCCAGCTTGTCGAGGATGACTGTGTCGCCGCGACCCACGAGGGCGGGAATGGTTCCCAGCGCGGTGGCAAAGCCGGTGCTGAAGACGAGGGCAGCTTCGGTGTCCTTGAATTGCGCGATGGCATTGTCGAGTGCGGAATGAATCGCCATGTTGCCGCAGATCAGACGCGCGGCTCCGGCCCCGGTTCCGTAATGTTTGAGGGCGGCCTGGGCAGCTTCGGCCAGGGCCGGATGGGAGGCGAGACCGAGGTAGTCGTTCGAGGAAAAGTTCAGGTACTTCTTTTTTTGAAGCCGGATTTCGGTGGATTGGCTTGAATCGACCACGCGCAGGGTGCGGCGGAGGTTGATCCGATCGAGTTCATTGAGTTCGGCTAGCAGTTCGTCGTTAAAATTAAGGTTAGTCATTTACTTCTTTACGTCCAACGGTCGATTCTTGAATCCAGAGTGAAAACCTGGCCGGAGACATGATCCAGCGTTGCCAGGAAAAAGAGAAAGCGAGCGGCGTTGTCCACCGTGTTGAACCGTCCCAGCGCGTTGTCGGCGCGGTGGCGTTCGACGGCGGCGGGAGGCAGATGCCGGTTCATCTTGGTTTCCATGTATCCGGGAAAAATGACATTGGAGCGGATGTTGTCCGGGCCGAGTTCGCGGGCGAGGGATTGGCAGAGGGCGACCAGACCGGCCTTGGCGGCGGCGTAATTGCTCTGGCCGCGGGGGCCGGTTCGGGCCGAGCGGGAGGAGATAAAGAGAATGTGACCGGAACGAGCCGGAGTCATGAGCCGGGCCGCCGCGCGCGAGCAGAGGAAACTTCCGCGCAGAGAGACGTTGACCACCTCGTCCCAATCGTCTGCGTTCATTTGCGGAAGCAGTTTATCAATGATAATTCCGGCATTGTTAATCAGTACATCCAGCCGGTTCATCGTGGCAAAATAATGATCCACGCTTGAGGCGTCTGCAACATCCAATTGTGTACGGCCAGGAGCCAAGACGTTCCAGCCTGCCGCTGTGAATTTACCTGTTAAAGCACGCGCGAGATCACCTTGTCCCCCGGTAATCAGGACGGTAGGGGTATTGTCAACCATTTGAACGTATAGGTTGACAAGCATTTAGTCATTAGACGAGTCGATTTTTTGGCCATTGACCATCAACAGTCGTGGGCGCTGATGCGACTCGATGATGGCTTCGTAGGGATTGGAGTGAATTCCCATGTCGAAGGCGACGAGGTCGGCGAGGGCGTCGTCGGAAATTTCCCCGATGCGGCCTTCCTGGTTGAGGGCTTTGGCGGGATTGAGGGTGACCATTTCGAGACATTGGCGGTTGGTCAAGCCAGCGTGTTTGAGCCGGGCCTCGCGCATTTCGGCACGCATGTCGAGGGAGTTGTTGCTGGCGAGGCTGTCGGTGCCGAGGCAGATATTGACGCCGTGTTGGCGCAGGCGTTCGAGTTCAAAGGGGCGGTGACCGAAATAGGAATGGCACTTCGGGCAGTAGACGATGTGCACGCCGAGCTCGGAAAGCGCCGAGTAGTCGTAGTCCTGGAGGTAATTCATGTGGACGGCGAGGCAATTGTGCGTGAGCAGTCCGTATTCGAGCAAGTGCGAGAGGGCCGAACCTTGTCCGCAATCGGAGCAGTCGCGTCCAAGGCTTTTCATCAGGTCGTACAAGTCGCCGCGGGCGTTGACGAACATCTCGTGTTCCTGAACCGATTCGGCCACGTGCGTGGTGAAAGGCATCTGGAGCCGTTCGCTGCAACTTTTGGCCAGGCGGTAGAGCGCGGGTGAAGCGGTGTAGGGGGCGTGCGGGGAGAGACCGAAGCCGCCGAGCCAATTGGGATGTTGGTCGAAGACGCTGAGGATGCCGATGATGCTGGTCTCGTCGAAATTGCGGTTGCGCACGTCGATGAGTTCGAGAAACCACCAGGTGCGCACCGGAGGCGGCCCGAGTAGCGGAAGGATTTCGGGAAACGATTCGATGTTGGCGACCGTGGTGGTGCCGCTCTCGATCAACATTTCCAAGCCGTCGTTGACCGATTTGACGTAGTCCTCGGTGGTAAAATCGCGCTTGAGGGCGTTGATGCTCTTGATCCATCCGGCAAAGCTGTTGTGCGGGTCGATGCAGCCGCGCAGGATGGTGTAGTCGAGATGGCAATGGGCGTTGATCAGGCCGGGCGCGAGAACGCTGGAGCCAAGATCGAGGACTTCCTCACCCGGTTGGGGAAGCAGTTCGGAGCTTTTCGCGGCATGCACGATGTGTTCGTGCTCGACGCGGACGGCTCCCTGGAAAATCGGGTCCCCTTTCATCGGAACGATCCACTCGGCCTTGATAATCATAAAAAAAGCGAATTGGAATTACGGCAACGCCAGCGGCGATGGATTGTGATAGTGGAGAATGGAGAACTCGGCGGTCTCGCGCACGGTTTCGACGAGTGAAAAACGGTTTTCGAATTTGGGAAAGAACGTGTCCCCCTCCGGCGTCTGTTTGACGTGGGTGAGGTAGAGGTCACTGCAATAGGGCAGTGTCTGCGAGTAAACTTCCGCGCCGCCCGCGACGAAAATGGTGCCTGTCACTAATTCCTGTGGAATCGTGCGCCAGTTGGCCACGCGCGTTGTGCCGGGAAAGTCGATTTCTCCGCGACTCAGCACGAGCGTCGTGCGACCGGGCAGGGGACGACCGATGGATTCGTAGGTCTTGCGGCCCATGAGTAACGTGTTGCCGAGGGTGGTTTGCTTGAACCACTTGAAGTCGTCGGAGAAATGCCACGGGATGCGGTTCTGAAAGCCGATCACGCGGTTCTGCGCCATGGCGGCAATGGCTTTAAAGGGCGGCATGGGTGAGTCTGGATTCGCTTATTTGCTAACTAAAAAAACTCCGGAGGGGACGACTGGCGGCCCGCTCCGGAGGTGTTTTCAAACCGGATTGCAATATCAGGCGTTAGCCGTGGCCGGCACCGGACTCATGATGTAATCGATCACATCCTTGGCGGTGTAGGTTTCGTGGCCGGGCTTGAGGAAGCGCGCGACGTTGGAGATGTCGTCTCCGGCGGTGATGATCGGTGCTTCGCAACTGGTGCCGTCGTCACGGACTTGTCCAAGACCGACCGTGGCGAGCAGACCGTTGCAAATGCACTTGCGGCCCGCAGTATCGGCGACCTTGCCGCCCTTGCGAACGTAGTCGTCAATCGGTTCGGCCGGGCAGCGGTAACCGAGCGTGCCGTCTTCTTTTTGGTAATAGTGGCGCAGGAGGCCGACGTCGCAGAGACGTTCGCGCTGGGCGTACACTTTTTCATCGGACAGGCTGCCTTCGAGTTGGGCCACCTTGAAGGGGAACCCGGTCGGGGAGGCGACGGGGTCGGTGAAAACTTCAGCGGAAGCGTTCTTGCTCTTCTCGAGGACGGCTTTCTTGAGTTCGGGGGTGATGGCCGATTCTTCGCAGAACGCAAAGGCGGTTCCGACCTGGATGCCGGTGGCGCCGATGGCCTGCGCTTCCTTGAGCCGTTCGGGTTCGGCATAAGCGCCCGCCAGCCAGAACGGCAGGCCGATTTCGCGGATCTTGTCGAGATCCACCTGGTCGCGTGGGCCGTAGACTGGTTCGCCGCGCTCGTTGAGCTGGAGTTGGCCGCGGGGCGGGGCGTTGTGACCACCGGCGCAAGCGCCTTCGATGATGAAACCGTCCACCTTGCCGCTGGCTTTCTTGGCGAGGGTCAGGGCCAGGGTCGATGAGGAAATGATGGCCAGGAACTGCGGGCGGTTGAGCGGCTTCCAGTATTTGCCGCAAAAGGCTTTCGGGTCGAAATGGGTGGAGTAGTTCACCGGGGCTGCCACGTCTTCGACGTCGACTTTCATGTCGGTCGCTTCGCCGACGGCGAGTTTGTCGAGGATGCCGGGAATGGCGCGCGGGATGCCCGCTCCCATGAGGATGTAATCGATTCCCGCCATCATCACTCCGAAAAGCGAGGGAATGGTCGGAAGCTGAATCTTCTCCATGAAATTCACGCCGACCGGGCCGGAATGGCCTTCCTTGGCGAGGAAGACTTCGACGAAATTGGAGATGACGGTCAGTTCGGTCAGGGCCGCACTGGCGTCGATGGTTTGCATCGAGACGGGTTTGAACGGCGCTTCGGGTTTCTTGCCCCCGGGAATGAAATAGCGATCCAGAATGCGCTGGGCCATTTCGGCAATCGGAAAGTTGCTAAGCGCGCGGCGCATGTGGCCTTCCGGATCTCCGAGTTGCAAACGACGAGTCATGACACAGTCAATGGAAGTGCCGGAAACGACACCCATGTGACCACACATTGAAACGGCTCGGGCCAGTCTCCAGTTGGAGACACCGATTCCCATACCGCCCTGAATAATAACGGGTAATACCATACAAAATAAATTAGCTCAGGAGCCTATACGGCTGCCGTTTGCGCGATTTCCTCCGTAGTTAAGTAACATCCAGGATCTTCCTGCCAAGGGTCGCCATGCTGCTGCCAGGCACGCACGCGAAAACCGCCGCCACAAATCTCCTGCCAAACACAATGCTGACAGCGACCTTTGAGTTTTGCACGCCTATTTCTCAAGCCAAGCAAAAGTGGATCCGTTGTGCCGGACCAAATTTCACTAAATGGCTTCTCGCGTACATTCCCCAGATTGACCCCCTGCCAGAATTGATCGGGGTGAACATAGCCCTGGGAATCGATATTGGCAATTCCAATACCGGGCCCGGCGTTTCCACCGCCATTCCACTGCAAAAGTTTGCGGACATCTTCCACGCGATCGGAGCCTTCGCGCGCGAGTTTCATCAAAAGATAGGGCCCGTCGGCAGGCTGGGCGACGGTGAGGACTTCGCGTTGCTGCCCGGCCTTGTGCCAGTAGCGAACCTTGTCGATGATTGTGTCGATGGCGTGGCGGGTTTCTTTGGGAGAAACGCTGGTCAGTTCCGCTCCGCGTCCACTGGCAACGAGGTGGTAGAAGCAGACGCGGTCGATGTTTTCCGCCTCGATGAATTCGAGGATTTTTTCGAGATCGCCGATGGTGTGCTTGGTCAGTGTCAGGCGCAAGCCAACCCGCTGTCCCGCGTCGCGGCAATGGCGAAAGGCGTGGATGGTTTTTTCAAAAGCTCCCGCTGTTCCGCGGAAATGATCGTGAGTGGCCCCGATGCCGTCGAGGGAAATGCCGACGTAGGCAAAGCCGATTTCCTTGAGGCGAACGGCTTTCTCGGGCGTGATGAGGGTGCCGTTGGTCGAGAGCGTCAGGCGCAGACCCTTGCGGCGGGCGTAGGCGGCGAGGTCGAAAATCTCGGGATGGACGAGCGGTTCGCCTCCGGAAAGCAGCAGGCCGGGAACGCCGTAGGCCGAGAGATCGTCGATGACCTTGTGGCATTCGTCGAGGGAGAGTTCGCCGGTGTACTTCTGCGAGGCCGAATCCGAATAGCAGTGGAGACAGCGCAGGTTGCAAGTGCGGGTGATGTTCCAGACGACGATCGGACGCCGCTCGCCGGCAGTCTTGGGAGCGCCGTGTCCGCGTCCGTAGCGAAGATAATCAGCTGGCTGCGCCGTCCCGTTGAGGAGGGTGGTGAGGTTGATCATTTCGCGAGTATTTTTTTTGCCGAACGTGCGGCGGGTTGATAAATGCAGAGCGGTTCCTGAGCGAGGTAATCGCCCGTGACCGCGTAGGCCCGCGCCCGCGATCCGCCGCAGAGGGAACGGAATTCGCAACGGCCGCACTTGCCCTTGAGTTGATCGGGATCGCGCAGTTGTTTGAAGACGGGGGCGTTGCGGTAGACGTCGATCAATTCCTCCCGCCGCACATTCCCGGAGACCAACGGAAGGAATCCGCTCGGGCAAACTTCCCCGGTGTGCGAGATGAAGACGAAACCCTTGCCGTCGTTGATCGGAACGCCCTTGGGTTCGATGCGGCCTCCGCGCAATTGCCAGCGTTGCTGGGCGACGCGGCGAAAATGCTGGCCCTCGGTCGTTTTGATTTGGTAGGGCGCGTGTTGCTCCCAGTCGGCCAGTTCCTGAAAGAGCACTTCGACTTCTGCGCCGTTGAGCATGTCGCGAACCTTGCCGCGACCGGTCGGCACGAGGAGAAATACCGTCCAGACCACTGGCTTCATGAAGCTGAGGACGTGCTTGAAATCTTCGAACTCGCCGATGTTCTGGCGGGTCATCGTGGTGTTGATCTGGATTTCGATGCCGGCCTGTTGCGCGGCCTGAATGGCCTGCATGGTCAATTCGGCCGTGCCATCGACTCCGCGGAAAGCGTCGTGGGTCATCGGATCGGCTCCGTCGAGGCTGAAAGACATCCGTTTAATGCCCGCCTGGTGGTACGCCTTGAGGTCGGCTTCGAGGAACTTCGGCGTGGCGCTCGGACTGAGGGCGACGCGAAGCCCTTTACCACTGGCGTACGCGATCAATTCCAGCAGGTCTTCGCGCTGCATGGGGTCGCCGCCAGTGATGATGAAAATGCCTGGATTGGCACGCGCAACGGAATCTATAAGCTTTTTGGCTTCAGATGTTTGCAATTCGTCCGGGTGGTGACGGCGATTAGCCGTCGCCCGGCAATGTCGGCAGGCCAGGGCGCAGCAGCGGGTGGCCTCCCAAATCACGACAAAAGGACGATCATTCCAGAGAGAATTGTTCATGAAAAAGGAGACTTCTTTATAAGATAAACTTACGTCAACGAGATTAAACCATACAAGGTTTTTATGCAAATAAGAAAACCTTGTAGAATAGATTAACGGAATTAACGAGAGTAAAGGATCTCGGATTTCATCGGAAACTCGCTACTTTCCCGCCTTTTACTGGAAACTTTTTCAGACCGCAATCGGCGCCTTGATTCCGGGATGGGGATCGTAACCGACAAGTTTGAAATCTTCGAATTGGAAATCGTGGATGTTTTTGCGTTCCGTGTTGATTTCCATTTTGGGCAACGGGCGCGGCGTGCGGGAGAGTTGTAACTGCACCTGTTCGAGATGATTTTTGTAAATGTGGAGATCGCCGAAGGTGTGGACGAAGTCGCCCGGCTGCAGCCCCGTCACGTGCGCCACCATGTGGGTGAGGAGCGCGTAGGAGGCGATGTTGAA
>DBTH01000294.1 GCA_002306945.1 Methylacidiphilaceae bacterium UBA1321
GGATTTAAATGGAAAGGGCTCTAGCGTTACTGGGTGCAGGCTCAGCCTGCCGTCCCGTTGCAAAAAAAAAAGCGCGAGGTTTTAGCCTCGCGCTTTTTTAGAGTCAGCAGTGGATTTTTAGTCCCACTTGACGCCGTGCATGGAACCGGTCTTGAGGAACTGTTCGTGCATGGCGAAGGCCTTGCTCAGGGTCTGAGGAGTCTGGCCGTCCTTGACGTTGCTGAAATAGGCACGCAATTCGTCGCGGTAGCTCTCGTGAGCGCAAATGTCGACGAGGAGATTGGCGCGTTCGCGGGGCGACTTGCCGCGCAGGTCGGCGACGCCGTTTTCGGTGATGACAACCTGGACGGAGTGTTCGTTGTGATCCTGGTGGCTGACGAAGGGAACCAGAGTGCTGATCTTGCCATCCTTGGCTGTCGAGGGACAGGTGAAGATGGAGATGTAGGCGTTGCGGGTGAAGTCACCGGAACCGCCGATGCCGTTCATGAGTTGCTTACCCATGACGTGAGTGCTGTTAACGTTGCCGAAGAGGTCGACTTCGATCGCGGTGTTGATCGAGATGATACCGATACGGCGGGCGATTTCGGGCGAATTGCTGATTTCCTGCGGACGCAGAACGATGCGGGAGCGGAAGAATTCGATGTCGTTGTAGATGCCCTGGAGGGTTTCCGGAGTGATCGTGAGCGAGGAACCGCTGGCAAACTTGATCTTGCCGTCGCGCAGCAGGCCGATGACGGAGTTCTGGATGACTTCGGTGTACATCTCGAACTTGGGGATGTCGGTGTTCTTGCCGAGGGCGCCGAGAACGGCGTTGGCGATATTGCCCACGCCAGACTGGATGGGAAGGAATTCCTTCGGGATGCGTCCGGCCTTGATTTCACCGGCGAGGAATTCGGCGACGTTTTCGCCGATCTTGTTGGTGAGATCGTCGGGAGCGTCAAAGCTGCGGGCTTCGTCGTCGAGATTGGTTTCGACATAGCCGACGATCTTCTTGGGATCGATTTTGACAAAAGCCGTGCCGATGCGGTCGGAGGGTTTGTAGATGGGGATTTCGCGGCGATGAGGAGGGTCGAGCGGCTGATAAATATCGTGGAAACCGCGCAGGGCCTTGGGGTGTTTGCTATTGAGTTCGATGATAACTTTGTCGGCCAGCATCGCGTAGGTCGGAGTGGCACCGACACCGGCTGTCAGGACGACTTCGCCGTCGTTGGTGAGGTCGGAGGCTTCAATGACGGCCACATTGACTTTGCCGAGGAAGCCGTAGCGGACAACCTGCGGCATGAGGGAAAGGTGCATGTCGACAAAGCTGACTTTGCCGGCGTTGATACCCTTTCGCAGGTCGTTGTTAGTCTGGTAGGGAGCGCGGAAAGAGATCGCATCGGCCTTCATGAGAGCTCCGTCAAGGGAGGGGCCGGTGGAGGCGCCGGTGAAGATACCGATCTTGAAGGGGCGACCGGCAGCGTGTTCGGCTTCAGCACGCTTGGCGATGGCCATGGGTATGGCCTTGGGGGTTCCTGCAGGGGTGAATCCGGAGAAGCCGACATTCTGTCCATTTTGGATGAAGGCAGCGGCTTCTTCGGCCGTCAGTTTGGGGAATGATAGTTGACTCATAATTCTTTCATGATGCGGACCTCAATGGCCCGGAGTGTGGATTTGACTCCGGACTCGTCCTGCATGAGCAGGTTGCCCTCCTGATCGATGCCGCAAAAGGTGCCCTGCCGGGTATGGTCCATTAATTCGCAGGCCACTTGCCTGGGCGAACCCCAGGCGGCGTTGATTTCATCGACAAAAGCGGTAAAGCCATTGGCCGCCATTTTTTCCTGCATCCGGCGGGTGGCAACGAGAATGGCGTCGGCCAGTTGGTCGGCTTTGGGAGCGTGAGGGAGGAGATCTTTGAGGCGAACAGTCTGTCCGGCCAGTTCGGGAGCGGACTGGTCAGGCTGGTTGGAAATGTTGACGCCGAGGCCGATGACGGCGGTGGTGTCGCTGAAACGTTCGACGAGGAGCCCGGCGAGTTTGCGATCACCGACCATGATGTCGTTGGGCCAGCGCAAGCGGAGATCTTTAACGCCGAGTCCGCGCAGGACGCCGAGCAGGGTCCAACCCATCGTGAGGGGAAGCGGCTCCCATTTGGAACGGGGTCCGTCGGCGGGAATAACCAGGGACATCCAGAGTCCGCCGACGTCGGAAACCCAGGATTTGCCGGTGCGTCCACGGCCCGCGGTCTGGCGCGTGGCGATGACGGCGTTCCACTCGGGCAGTGCGCGGCAGAGGTCGTTGGTGGAGGAAACTTCGTCGACGCAATGGACGGCCCATCCTTCGGCTGTTTGCCGGATGATTGGCTGTGGCCCGCGGTGGACTACTTGGTAGCTCATATGATTTATCGCCCCGGATGGCTAATCGCTTTTTTGTGAAGGCGGCGACCCATCCGGCTTCCCCGCTGCAACCCCAGTTCGGCAATCCGGCCCGGCCCGCTTTCGACTTCCAGCGGGCTGACCGGATTTGCCTTCATAAACAGATTTTTACTCGATGACGACCAGTGTCTGTCCTTCGTTGACGGCATCGCCAACAACGACGGCCACCTTGGTGACCTTGCCATCTCTGGGGGCATTGACGTAGGTATTCATCTTCATGGCTTCAACGGCCAAGAGGACGTCGCCCGCCTTGACGGTGTCGCCTTCCTTGACGTTGAGCGAAACGATCTTGCCCGCAAGCTGGCTGGCAACCGCGCCCGGGCCGGCCGGAACCGAGGGGGCTGCGGCGGCAGGAGCGGAGACCGGGGCCGATACGCTGGCGGATGCCACGGGGGCGGAAACTACCGGCGCGGCGGAAACTGATCCAACGGCGGGAGGGAAAAGCGGGGCGCCTTCCTTGCCGGCATCGAGGATTTCAACCGTTACTTCGTAAACTTTGCCTTCAACTGTGACCCGTAATTTTTTCATGATATGTGAGGAATGAGTGTTTCTATGGTTAGTGGCCGCTTATCTGAGTTTGTGCGAGGAGTAGATCTCGCGGCGTCCTTCCAGCGACCAGTCGATGTCCGGTGTGCTGATGGAAACCGTGGGATGGTTGGCGGCCTCGATGGCCAGGATGCGGTATTGTCCGCGAATGGTTGCCGCAACACTGGCCGCGATGACGGCCAGGATGTTTTCGGGAATGTCCGAACTCGCCGCAGGGGCTTCGACCGGGGCAGCCGTTTTGGCGGGCTGCTCGGCAGGAGCGGAGGCGGTGGCGTCAACCACGGAGTCGGCGGATTCGCCACGGGCCGGCGCTTCGAATGCGTCGACGGCGTTGCGAAGGGCCTTGAGCTCTTCGAGGACTTCGCGGTTCTGGCAGCGCAGTGATGCAACCTGCGCCACGGAGATAACCGCGATCACCAATGCTATCAGGGCGATGATAATGACAATGGTCATGTATTGGCTTTCGGGTTAGAGCGGGATGTTGCCGTGTTTCTTCGGCGGACGGGTCTCGCGTTTGGACAGGAGGTTACGCAGCGCCATGGCCAGGGCGGCACGGGTATCGGCGGGTTCGATGACGTCGTCGATAAGGGCCTTGCTGGCGGCTTGATAAGGCGAGGCGAACTTCTCGCGGTATTCGGCAATGAGTTCGGCTTCGCGGGCCTTCGGGTCGGCGGCTTCCTTGAGTTCCTTGCGGAACAGGACGCGCACGGCACCTTCGGCACCCATGACGGCGATTTCAGCCGTGGGCCAGGCGAATACGAAGTCGGCTCCGAGATCCTTGCTGCACATGGCGAGGTAGGCACCACCGTAGGCTTTGCGCAGGATCATGGTGATCTTGGGCACAGTCGCGGCGGAATAGGCGAAGAGCATCTTCGCGCCGTGGCGGATGATACCACCGCGTTCCTGGGCCAGTCCGGGGAGGAATCCGGGGACGTCGACCAGGGTGACGATGGGGATGTTGAAGCAATTGGCGAAGCGGATGAACCGCGCGGCCTTGTCGGAAGCGTCGATGTCGAGCGTTCCGGCCTTGACCATCGGCTGGTTGGCGATGATAGCGACAACCATTCCTTTGAGGCGGGCGAAACCGACGATGATGTTCTTGGCCCAGTCACGCTGCACTTCGAGGAATGAATTGGCGTCAAAAAGCTTGGCAATGACGGCAGCCATGTCGAGGGGCGACTTGGAGTCGGCCGGGACGAGGGCTTCCATGCTCTTGTGCTTGGTCAGCGAGAGGGTCGGGGGCAGCTTGTGGGGCGGGTCGACCATGTTATTGGCCGGGAGGTAGGTCAGGAGCTGCTTGACGATCTGGATGGCGTGAGCGTCGTTTTCGGCGACGAAGTGGATGTTACCACTGGTGGTCGCGTGAACGGCGGCGCTGCCGACTTCTTCCATCGTGCAGGTCTGGCCAGTGGCGGCCTTGATGACGTCCGGTCCGCAGATGAACATGTTGGCCTGCTTCTTGATCATGATCTGGAAGTCAGTCAGGGCAGGAGAGTAGGCCGCACCACCCGCGCAAGGACCGGCGATGACCGCGATCTGCGGGATGACGCCGGAGGCAAGGACGTTGTGGAAGAAAACCTGACCGTAACCGGAGAGGGATTCGACCGCTTCCTGAATACGAGCCCCACCGGAGTCCATGAAGCCGACGATGGGCAAGCCCGCTTTGAGGGCGTGATCCATGAGGTTGACGATCTTCTTGGCGTGGATGCTGCCGAGGGAACCACCGGCGACGGTGAAGTCCTGGCTGAAGGCCGCAACGGGGGTTCCGGACACGTAACCGGTACCGGTGACCACGCCGTCGGCGGGAAGTTCCTTCTTCTCCATGCCGAAATTGTGGCAGCTGTGCTGGACGAAGAGTCCGCGTTCCTGGAATGTGCTGGAGTCAAACAGACCGTCCAGACGGTCGCGGGCCGTGAACAGACCCTTCTTACGGCGTTCTTCGAGCTTATCTTTGCCGCCGCCGTTAAGGGCGACTTCGCGTTTTTTCCTGAGCGCGTCAACAACTGCTTGAGAAATAGGCATGGACTTGTGTTCCTTTGGTACCGGTTATGGGTTAAAGCGGATTAGTGGCAGCTGCAACCGCTCTTGGGCTGGCAGAGTTCGGTCAACACGCCGTGGGTCGATTTGGGGTGGAGGAAGGCAACGAGCTTGCCACCGGCGCCTTCGATCGGCTTTTCGTGGATGAGCTGGGCACCAGCGCCTTTGGCCTGGGCGAGTTGAGCTTCGACGCTGTCGGTGCCAAAAGCGACGTGGTGGATGCCTTCGCCATTCTTGGCGAGAAACTTTGCGACGGGGCTGTCATCAGCGGTCGGTTCGAGAAGTTCGATGTGCACTTCGCCCACTATAAAGAAGGCGGTGCGGACTTTTTGGGAGGGCACTTCCTCACGGTGCTCGCACTTGAGACCGAGAACGGTCTCGTAGTATTTGACGGATTCGTCGAGGGAACGAACGGCAATGCCGAGGTGGTCGATTTTCTTAATCATAGGCGCCTGTCTTTCTTATCGGTTAAAAGCTCTCCGGGTGGAGAAGCTTCATTAATTAATCTTATCGCATTAAAGTATGGATATTAGTTATCCTATTGCAATAAAAATATGCGCGAGATTTGTGAATTCCCAGCGCTTTTCCCTACTGTAAAACCGTCTCCGCTACCCGATTCGGGCGGGTGACCGGTTTCAGGCCGCTTCTTTGTCCTGCTTGCGGCGAATGAGGGGCGGCTTTTTGCCTTCAACCACGGAACGGTTGATGGTGACTTCCTCGATGTCCTCGCGGGAGGGGATCTCGTACATGAGATCGAGCATGATCTTTTCCAGGAGGGCTCGTAAGGCGCGTGCGCCGGTGCCTTTGCGCAGGGCCTCCTGGGCAAGAGCCTTGAGGGCGTCCTTGGTGAAGTTGAGCCCGACGTTTTCCATCGAGAAAAGCTTGGTGTACTGCTTGGTCAACGCGTTGCGGGGCTCGGTGAGGACGTTGATGAGGTCGTCTTCGCTGAGTTCGTTGAGGACGGTGACGATGGGCAGTCGTCCGATGAATTCGGGGATCAGGCCGAA
>DBTH01000227.1:0-1011 GCA_002306945.1 Methylacidiphilaceae bacterium UBA1321
AGATTGCCGCACTCCGCGCCATTGCCTTCCCCCCGCCCAAGGAACAAGCCCCCCACCAGCGCGCGGAAACGTCCAAGATCGAAAAACGGATCATCCCCCGACCCGGCACGCACCGGGACAAAGTGGAGGAACTCTACGGTCGCGGCCATCCGATGCAGGTGCCGCGCGGTTACAGCAAATTCGTCAAAAGCCGCAACGACGTCGCCTACGAACTCGTCTCCGGCACGTTCCTGGTTGTTCACTACGAGGACAACCGCGTGAACGAAAGCTGGATGAATTATCTCTATTACCAGATCGGCGACCAAAAAACCTACGCCGACAAAAAGAGTCCGTCGCCGAACCAACCCGACGAGGAGGAATTCCAGTTGCAACTGGCCGACGCGCACTTCAATTACGTCGCCTCGCAAATCCTCTACCGCATCCGCTTCAAGACCGAGTACCAGCACTCCCTTCCCCCGGTCGAGTCATAGGGCAAATTCAAATATTGTGCGCTTATTCTAATCAGAGGCCGCACTCGGCCAGTAAGGCGCGAGCGGCGGCGACGGGATCGGGCGCGGCGGTAATGGGTCGGCCAATGACGAGATGATCGGCTCCGCGCTTGAGTGCTTCGGCCGCGGAAAGGGTGCGTTTCTGGTCGCCGGTTTGATCCTTGGCGCTGCGGATGCCCGGGGTAACGAGTTTGACGGGAAGCTTGATCTGGTGGCGGATGAGTTCGATTTCCAGAGGCGAACAGACCAGGCCGGGCAGACCGCTGGTGACGGCGAGCCGCGCCAAGTGAACGACTTGTCCTTGCGCAGTGTGGTCAAAACCGATTTCCTGCAAGGCCTCATCGTCGAGGCTGGTGAGAACGGTCACGCCGAGGATTTCGGTGCGGGAATCCTTCACTGCTTCCTGCGCGGCGATCATCATTTCGCTGCCGCCGCCGGTGTGAATCGTGAGATAGCGGACTTCGAGGGACTTGGCAGCATTGACGGCCTTGACGACGGTCTGCGGGATGTCGTGGAACTTGAG
>DBTH01000227.1:1259-5232 GCA_002306945.1 Methylacidiphilaceae bacterium UBA1321
ATGTCGTGGAACTTGAGATCGAGGAAAATATCGACTCCCTCGCGGCGCAATTCGCGAATGAAAGCGGGGCCTTCGCGGGTGAAGAGTTGGCTGCCCACCTTGAAGAGGCTGAGGCAGTCCTTGAGCTGGCGAACCAGCGCCAGGGCTTGTTCACCCGAATCCATATCCAATGCCACGATCAATTTGTCTGTCGCCATATGAGGAAAGTTTTGGTTAATAGAATGACACCCATTGTTATCCGATGAAACAATTTTCTCCAGCCAAGATTAATCTCACCCTCCACATCCTGGGCAAACGCCCGGATGGATTCCATGAACTCGAAACCCTGATGGTGCCGATCTCCTTCGGCGACGATCTCGAAATCGACCGCTCGCCCTCCGGAATCCAGCTCACTTGCTCGAACAAGGATCTGCCCCTCAACGAAGACAATCTCGCCTATCGCGCGGCGGCGATTTTCCTGAAGGAATTCGCCATCTCCTCCGGCGTGAGCATCGCCATCGAGAAACGCACCCCCGTCGGCGCCGGTCTCGGCGGCGGCAGCAGCAACGCGGCAGCCGTCCTGCTCGCCCTGCGGAAATTGTTCGCGGTCGATGTGAGCGACGAAAAACTCGCCGCGCTGGCCGGTCAACTCGGCAGCGACATTCCGTTTTTCATCTACGAAAACAAGGCGGCGATTTGCAAGGGCCGCGGCGAAATCATCGAACCGCTCTCGTTGCGCGGCCACTATCAGGGCCTGCTCGTTCACCCCGGCTTCGGCGTTTCGACGCCGTGGGCGTACAAGACTTATGCGGCCAATCCCCAAAAGGGTGTTGAGGGGGAAAAATTGGCCGACGGTTTCATCCTGCGCAACGATCTGGAAACCGCCGCGTTTTCGAAATACCTCTGGTTGCCCGCCGCGAAGGCGTGGTTCCAGCAACAACCCGAAGTATTCGACTCGCTCATGAGCGGTAGTGGCAGTTCGGTCTTCACCCTCACCCACGACGAGGCAGGTATCGAGCCGTTGAAGGAACGTTTCCTTAAGGAATACGGCGCAACGCTATTCGCCACCGGCTTCCGTGTGACGGCGTAAAACGGTGCGAACTGACGAGTACCTTGTAACATTTCATCATAACGAGGCGAGGCTTGTCCTGACATTCTCCCTGGCTAGCAGGCTGAGCCTGCACCCAGTAAACGCTGGAACTGAACGTCCTCTTCCGCTTCGCGCCATGTGTGAGTTCAGTGTCCCGCTAGCACCCTCGCCCTTTCCAGGAAGAGGATTGGGGTGAGGGTGCATCATGGCGGCTAAAGAATTATTTATAGAATCAAACAACCATCAGAATTTCCAGAGGAGATCCAACTGGAGCGTGCTGGTGGAGTTGACACCGTTCACGCCGGTCTGGCTGTTGGTGCCGCTGTTGGCGATGTTTTCCTTGTAGTTCCAGGTGTTGTAATAGGTGATACCACCCTGGACGAAGTCGGTGAAGTTATAGCTGGTACGCAGCTTGATGCCCTGCTGGTTCAGGTAACCGCTGCCCCAACTCGGATCGCTGATATTGGGATCGATCGAACCGAGTCCAATCTGGCGGTAGTCGATGCCGACCAACCAGTCGCCCTTCTTCTTGCTGTCGCCGATCTGGAACCCGGCCAACCAGGCCACGCTGTCACTGAGGTCGTTGTTCTGGGTGACGATGTTGTAGGTCTGATGAACACGAGATTCACCCGAGGCGTTGTAGACGAAGTCCCAGTAGAACTTGGCCTTTTGCTTGAACAACTTGAACGAGACGTCGCCGGGGGCGGTAATCAGGTTGAGGTTGGAAGCACCATTGAGGTTGTTGGTCGTGTTCGGACTGCCCGTCAGGAACGCATTGGACGCGGTGCTGCTCGGGATGTAATTGCCCGTGTAGGTGTAGAAGGCCGGAGCAAACGTCACGCTGCCATCGCGGCTGTACTTGTAGGTGATCGGCAACTGTGCGGCATAGATCCAGGAGTCCTGGAGCTTGACGCCACTGCTGCTACCGCTGTCGGAGTTCTCCACGTAGTTCAACTCGCCGGTGGTCAGGCCGACGGTGAGTTGATCGCTGACCTGCCACGAGAACAACTGCACTGCGCCCTCAGGGTTGAGGTCTGGCGACCAGAGCAGATCGGTCGTGTAGAATGGATTCTTGAATTTACCGCCGGTCAATGTCACCCATTCCCAAGGCTTGTAATTGAGATAGAGCAGACCGACGTTGATGGAGAACTTGCCGAAACCGGCGCCGATGGTCTGGTTGCCGGTATCGTTGGAGGTCGCCGAATCGAGTTCGAAGCCGGACGAGAAATTGTCCGCCAGCTTGTACTCGGCTCCGAGACGAATCCGGTAACGGGCGCGCCAGTTGTGGGCATTATTCACGCCATCGGTCTGACCGTCCTGGGCGGCATACTCATAACGCCAGCGAGCATCGCCATAGAGTTTGAGTTGTTTGACGTAGCTGCCGACGTTCAATTTTCCCGCTGAAGTGGAATTGTATTCCTTAACCAGATCGGCCCGGATTTCCTCCCCTTCCTGATCAGTCAGGACGCCCTTTTTCACCAACGCATCAACTAGCGAGCGGCTGTCCTGCGCCTGGAGTGCGCTGACGGCAAGAACCGCCACGCCGGCCAGAGCAAGGAATCGTTTGAGGTGATGTTTCATTTTTTGGTTTCTCCTTAGGTTTTTTGGGATGAGTTGAACTCATCTTTTTGTTTGATTTCCGCCCACCTCCCGAGTGGAAGCGGAAAAGGGATTCATTGCTATAATGGGGTCGCTCATTGTTACAATCACGTTACGGAACCTGTTCATAGTGAGAGGGTAAAAATGAATAGTTTGTATATTTTGACTTAAAAAGAGTGTGTGACTATCTCTTTAAAAGAGAAGAGATTGCGAGGCAGGAATAAAATATGGAGCCAGATTTCTGATTTCCCGATAGATTTAATAGTATTTTCCCGAAACGCATAGTATAGTATCTCTATAGGATATATATTTATTGTCAACAGATTTTCTCCCTTTTCTACATTTCCGAATGAAATTTCTGATAAACGTTTATTCGTTTTTTGGTGAAATGTTCGCGCCAAAGCGGTAGTTCTTAAGGCGAATGTTTGCCTATTACGTTCACAACCTGAGTCCGTTCCTGGTTCGCTTCAACGAACACATCGGAATTCGCTATTACGGTCTGGCTTATGCCCTCGGCTTTCTCGGCCTTTATTTCGGATTGCGCTGGCAGGTCAAACGCGGCTGGCTCGCTTTGACGAAGGACGATGTGGTCGATTTTCTCACAGCGATGATCGTGGGCGTGATCGTGGGCGGACGGCTGACGTATTGCCTGCTCTACGGTTGGGAAACGACCGTGCACGATCCGCTCTCGATTTTTTACGTCTGGCAGGGCGGCATGGCCAGCCACGGTGGAATCGCGGGGGCGGTCGTGGCGATCTTCTGGTTCGCACGCAAGAAGGGCATTCCGTTTTATGTGCTGGCTGATGCGACGGCGTTGTGCACGCCTCCACCGCTGGCTCTGGGCCGCATCGCGAATTTCATCAACGGAGAATTGTGGGGCCGTCCGGCTACGGTGGCGTGGGCCGTGATTTTTCCCGATGCACCGCTAGTCAACGGCGTGGCCGCTCCGCGCCACCCGTCGCAATTGTACGAGAGTGCGCTCGAAGGCGTGCTGTTGACCGCCGTGCTGCTGGTGTTGCGTTTCAAGGCGAAGCGGGCCGGAACGATTTCAATCGCCTTTCTGGCGGGCTACGCGATGCTGCGAATCGTCGGGGAATTTTTCCGCGAACCGGACGCGCAGATCGGTTATTACTTCGGATTCGTCACACAGGGACAATTGCTTTCACTCGCGCTGCTGGCGGTGACGGGCGTGATGGCGTGGCGACTGCCGAAAGACAAGTACTAAGCTGTATCTATTCAAAACATCATGCTTGGGATTGAGAATTTCCCGAGGCTAAGGGGAGGCGCAAGGAGGGAGTTTATTGC
>DBTH01000050.1 GCA_002306945.1 Methylacidiphilaceae bacterium UBA1321
TAACGGAATTAAAAGTCTCCCCTACGGGGGAAGCGCCACCATCTTTTGCGTGCATCAATACGGCTCAGGGAGCGGTGAGCAGTGAGGTCAATACCTGGGCGTAGAGGCGATGGCCCATGTCGTTGGGGTGATTGATTCCGTTGCCGGCAAAATCGAGGTAACGCTTGTTTTGCAGCAGATCGGTCCAGAGCTGGGTCATGTCAGCGAGGGCGACTCCGGGGCCGCAAAGGGGTTTGAGCGCGTCACGGTAGGGGATGAATTGATCGTGCGGCGACCAGTTCCATTCGGGATTGGCCAGGCAGGAGGAGACGAGAATGAATTCGGTGTCGGGCAGCGCGGCACGAACGCCGTCGATGATTTGTTTGGTGTAGCCCGCGTATTTGGACGGGTTGCGACCGTTGGAATCGTTCATGCCGAAGGCGATGATGAGCAGATCCGGTTTGGAGTCGATGGTTTGCTGGAGTTTATCGACGCCGCCGTTGGCCCAAGTGCCGCCGCGGGCCAGGTTAATGACCTGAATTCTTCCGTGATAGAGCGTTTCGAGTTCGAGCGCCGTGAGGGGGCCGAATCCGGGCATAAACGGGGCGTTGCGATTGGAGGCGTTGGCTCCGGTGGAGATGCTGTCGCCGGTGATCGTGATATTCAGGCCTTCGCCTTTTCTCAATTTGGCGAACGTTTTGGGCAGAAGTTTTTCCGCGGATTGAGGTGTATAGCCAGTCCAGGGTTCGTCGCGGACGTAATCGACTTCGATCTGAATGGTGCGGAACCAGCCTTCGTTGTAGAGGAGATGGACGGAGGGATTGTCCGCTTTGCAGGCGATGGAATGGGGGTCGCCTTTCTGTTTGTAGAGTTCCGCTCGGGGAAGAGAGGGGATTCCCGTGGTGGAAGTCAGGATCAGGCGTCGGTGTTCGGCGTCGATTGTGAAATCGCGTCCTTCGAGGTAATCCTGCGATCCGTCGGAACTGCGAACGCGAAGAATTTTATTCGGCTTGAACAGGAGCGTTCCGTAGATCGGATCGGTTTCGTTTTCCTTGAGGAAAGAGACGGCTTCTCCATAGACGGTTTCGCTTTTCCAGAAAGGTTCGGTCAGATGCGCTTCCTCAACGGGATAACGTATGGCGGAGAGATTGACCGGATCGGGCGGCGGGACAGGTGTGGCGGGAGCCGGTGCGGAGGAGGTGTTGGTGGATTCCGCTGCGGCGTTCATGAACGGACTTCCGATTGCGAAAAGGGCGAGGATAATGCAGGAGCTGGAGAGTTTTCGAAGGAAATCATGGGGGTGCGGCTTGGGGTTCATGGCAGGGGAGTGCAAGACTGGTGGAGCGTGTAGGCGTCGTTGTGGATGTTGCGGGCCGCTTCGACCATTTCCTTGTAGGGTGTGTCGGCGACGTCGATAAATCCGATGTTGTAGTTCTCTCCGTCAAAGTTTCTTCCGGTCAGCGGTTCATCGGTATATTGGAACCAGTGCGCGCCAACAAATGAGGGCATGGCGAGGAGTGATTTCATATAGATGACATACTGAGCTGCGCGGTCTTTCTGGGAACCGGTTCGAGTGTCGGAGCCGTTGCCGTATCCGAAGATGCCGCGGTCCTGGGCTCCGAAATGGTATTCGCTGACGATGCAGGCTTTGTTGAGGGTGTTGGTGATGGACCAGATTTTCGGGCTTACGGTTTTGGAGTAGATATTGAAGGAGACGACATCGGCACCGCCGTCGCGGGCAATACCCTGGATGACTTCGGGTGAGGTGAAGCTGAAGCGGCAACCGAAGTAGAGGTGGTTGGTGTCGTATTTGGCGAGTGTTTTCTTGATGACTTGCGCGTATTGCGCGGCGTAGTTTGTGGTGAAAACGCTCATGTCGCGTATCAAATCATCGGTCGGCGCGGGAGAGTTGCGCACCTTGTAGGATTTGTTGAGCCAGTCTTCCCAAGAGGCGAAGGTGGTATCCCAGGCTTGGTTGAGAGCCTCGATGGTCGGGTATTGTTTTTGCAATTGGGCCTGAAAGGCGACCTTGGCGGGTTGGGTGGCGGTGGCGGCGAGTACGCTGATGGCGATGGTGTAGCGATTTTTAATGTTCTTCTCGTAGTCGGCCCATTGGGCAAAAGCGCTGGTCCAGGGGATTTCGTTGTCGCAATAATAACCCAGGCACCACGGATCGCTGACTATTTCCGGGGTGATGATTTTTTTGAAAATGGCATCGGTCGCGGTTTCGAATTCGGGATCGTAGGGATCGGGGACCCGTCCGATTTTCTTTGGAGAATGCGAATGGAGGCAGACGGTGTAGGGCAGTTTGTGGAGGGACTGGAGGGAATTGGCGGAGGTGTCGGACCAGTTGGCGATGGTGTTGAATCCCCACGATTGCATGCGCTTGAGGGTTTGGTTGTTCCACCCGGTGACATAATCTCCGGAGCCGTAGGTCTTGGCGTATTTCCTGTCGGCGTTGGCTCCGTAGAAATCGTAGGTATTGACCATTCCATTGGTGAACGGGCCGTAGTGGAATCCGCTACGGGAGGTGTGGACGTCGTTTGGAATCGATTCGAACATGTATTCGCGTCCGCTGGTGACGGTGGGGGTGTCCATGGTCGATTTATCGGGATTACCGCCGGGCCACATGCCGTTGAATCCGAAGGAGAGGAAGAGGTTGCCATTGGGGGCGACCAGCCACCAGCGGCCATTGAGTTTGGCTGTGTGGAAAAATCCGGTCGCTTTTTCCTTCGGGCCGGACTGCCAGGCACCGTATTCATCGTGATCGGGCAAGGACGGGTGGGCGGCGAGATCCTTATTTTCGGAGTCGAGACGCGCGACGAAGTCTGATTCTGCCGTGATTTTTTCCGGCCACGACGAGCGGGTGAATTGGCCGAACTTGTCGACGATGGACGTGTAAAAGGAGCGGATGGGAGCGGGTTTGTAGAGGAGGACGCTCTGGATGATGAGATTGGTGGGGTCGGGCGGTGGTTCCTGCAGGAATATCTTGAGGTTGCTGACTTTCTTCAGGTCGATGGCTCCGCCGTTATTGTCGAGCATCCAGACATTCTCTCCCGAGACGGCGGGGACGGGGTTGTTCATGCCGTAGACTGCTTTGCAGTCATCCGCGGTTCGGTGAGTCAGATCAGTGAGGAGAACGTAGGTTTCTCCGGGCTTGATGGAAGGTCCGGAGAATCCGGCGTAGAGTTCCTTGCCACCGATGTCGCGGATGAGGAAGTGAAGGGTGACAGGGCTTCCGCTGATGTTTTTGACCGTGACGGCCAGTTGCACGGCATCACTCCAGTTCCATTGGTTTTCGGATTTCCAGAGGACGCCGGGCCAGTTGCCGTTGGTCGAAAAGTCGATGCTGAGGCCCGTGTCGACTGGGGCAATTTTAGTGCTGACGGCCTGAGCTGACTGGAGTTCAAACGGCGAGGAGGAAGGGATTGTAGCCGGGTTGGCAGCTTGGGCGGAATTTCTCGAAGTGATCCAGACGGCCAACGCTACTCCGAAACAACAGATAATTCGGTTCAATACCATAATGCATTTCAATTAGTGGGCCGTTTGTAAGGCGGAAACTCTGATAAGAATATAAATCCGTCAGTGTCTCAAATGTTCAGGTCGACTGGACTCTTTTTCAAGCGGCACGTCTGCGCTGAAAACTCCGGCTCAGAACCAGGATCAAACCGCCGAGAGCCATGAGCAGCCAGGTGCCCGGTTCCGGTACTGAGGAGAATTGCACTTCGACTCCAGTCGCGGTGATGAGGAACCCGTCGGTGCCGAAGTTACTGTCCAGAACATAGCCGGAGGGCAGGGCTGAGGCGAGTAAATCGCTGTAATCCAGATTGGTGCTGGAGGTGAAGGTGAGCAGGGTGTAGGCGACCCCGTAGGTAATGCCGCCCGCATCTTCAAAGGCGAAACGCAGGCCGTTGGCGGCATTGCTTCCGGTGAAGACTCCGGTAATGACGATCAGGTCGGAGGTGGTGCCGAGTTGCAAGGCGAAGGTAATGCCGTTGGTAGCATCCAGTCCACCGCCGAGGGTGAGTTTCCCGATCGAATCGTCGGAGCCGATGGTGCCGTCGATGCCGGAGGAGGTTACCATGCCGGAAACCGTTCCTGTTCCGGCGAGGGTGGCTGCACCGAGGGCAACGGCACCCGTGCCGGTGCCACTACCAGTGGTGTTGCTGACGAGCAGTTTGCCCTGGGTGATCGCGGTGCCTCCAGTGTAGGTATTGGAGCCGCTCAGAACCAGCGTTCCTTTGCCGGTCTTGGTCAAAGCGCTGGAGACGGTGCTGACGAGATTAGAGACAACGCCGGGTGTGGTCAGGGTCTTGCCTGCGGCGATGTCAAAGGTGCCGCCGTTTCCGCCGAGGGCGACAGTGCGGTTGATGGTGGTGGCTCCGGTTTCTGCCAGGGTGAAGGTGTCAGTGGCTTGCAAGGTGCCACCATTGAGGACGATGCCTGCGGCGATGGCGTAAGCTGCCGAAGTGGGAGCGGTGATGGAAGAGCTGAGCGAGCCGGAGAGGGTGACGGTCAGGCGGTCGGCGGAAATGGCGGTAACGGTGAATCCGAGAATGTTGGAGCCGAGCACGAAGGTCGAGGGAGCTGCGCTGGAGAGGGTCACGTAGGATTGTGTCGAGGTAGCGGTGCCGCTGCCGGTGACGGTCACCGAGCCGCTGTTGCCGCCGAGGTTGGCGTCGCTGGCGACACTGACGGTTCCCTGGTTGATTGTGAAGGTTGTCTTCCAGGCGTTGTTGCCGCTCAGGACGAGAGTGCCTGCGCCGCCCTTTTGGAAGTAGATGCCACTTGAGCCGAGGATCTGGCTGTCGATCTGAAGGGTTCCGTTGCCGTACTGCTGGATGCTGGTGCCGCTGCCGCCGAGGGTGATGGAGCCACCGGTGATGAGGTAGGTGTTTGTAGAGGAGGCGGAATCAAGGATGCCGCCGTTGGCCCCGAGAGTGAGATTGCTGGTCAGGGTCAGAGTCGGGGTTGATCCGGCATTGGTGTCAGCGGTGATTTTTAAAGTGTAGACGCCGGTTTGAGCCGTGGTCAGGGAGTTGTTGACGATGAAGTTTTGGGAAGTTGCCGCGTTGTTGGTTGCGGCGAGAGCGGTATATCCGGCGGTGTTGACTTCGCTGAATCCGACGATGGCTCCGCTGGAATTGACCGATGCCCAATCGGCTGCGCCTTGCGAACCGACAACGGCATAACCGCTTGAGTTGAGCAAGCTGCCAGTGCCGTTGGAGGTGTTGGCCGTGGTATTGGAGGTGTAAGCGACTCCGGATTGGAAATTGGCCGTGGTGGCCAGTCCGGTGCCGCTGGTGAATCCGTTGGAGACGGCTCCGAGGGAAATGGTCTGGGTGCTGCCGGCAAGACGGGAAATGCTGGCCTGGCCGCCTCCGTTGAAATTGGTGCTGGCGACCGATTCGACACCGCTGCCGCCCTTGAGTTGGAGGCTGGTGCCGCCGAAGGTAAGGGCGCTGCTGCTGCCGAGTTTGTTGCCGGTGTTGGTCGTGTAATCGAGGATAACGGTTCCGCTGCGCAGGATGGTGGCGCCGGTGTAGGTGTTGTTGCCTCCGAGAACCCAGGTGCCAGTACCGACTTTGGTCAGGCCGAGTGCTGCGGAGCCGTTGACGATGTTGCCGGTAATGGCGTTGAGTCCGGTGTTGCTGCCACCGAGGGTCAATGTGGTGGCTGAGGCCGCGCCGGTGACGGAGCCGCCGAAGTTCAGCGTCGCGTTGCTCGAAGCAGCGTTATTATAGAATCCGTAGGTGGTGCCGATGATCAGCGGGGCGTTAATGGTTTGTGAGGAGGTCACGGTCGATCCGATGGTGACCGATCCACCCGAGGCGAGGGTGAGAATGCTGCCGCCGGTGGTGCCGATAGTGAAGCTTTCCGGAGTTCCGGAAAAGCTCAGGGTCAAAAGCGAACTGCCTGTTGCGAAGGTGATGTTGGAGTAGTTGGCCGTGGCGCTGTTGAAGACGGCTGTGTCGGAGGAACCGGGAACGGCACCGGACCAGTTGCCGGCGGTGTTCCAATCTGCGCTGGTATTCCCAACCCAAGTTCGCGTGGCCGCCTGGAGGGAAGATCCGGCGAGCAGGGCGCACATCATTGCAGTCAGTCGAAGGGGAGTTTTCATGTTGTTTACCGGTTTTTATGTTAGGGGTTGGAATTCTGCTGGGGTGTTGATGGCACCGGATCGCAGAGGTGTTTCACTCTTTTATATTCAAGCGGAAAGGGCTCTCCCGCAATGGAATTGGATGTGCATGGCAACCGCTTTTGTGTGCGAGATGTCCGAGCGGTTGCACGTCGGCTGATGAAATAAGCGGGTCAATGCGGGGCGAAATCACGAGCGAGTTGTTCGCGGTGTTTTTTCATCTTGAGAAAGCTGTCGTAGGCCTTTTGATAGGCGGGCGGCATGCTCAGGGAAGAGGGGGGATCTTCAAAGGTGTAGACGAAGACTTTGCCGTCGGCTTTGTAGGCGACGGGTAGTTTGGTTTTGGAATCGATCTAGGCTTCGAACGAGCGGGAGTAATGGTAGCATTTGACGCTCTTATAAATCTCGCTGTTTTTTTAGTCTCTCCCGGTTATTTTGCG
>DBTH01000064.1 GCA_002306945.1 Methylacidiphilaceae bacterium UBA1321
GACCGCCAGTGTTTTTGAAAGCGCCTGCGATCATCCCGAGGGGATGAGGCATCCTTCCGTTCGCGTAAGCAAGGGTGGAAAGCTGGGGCTTGATTATTACGGAGCCAAATCCGGCAGAACCGGGACGTATGCCCAATATGGAGGAAAAATAGTGGTATAGAGGATGGGAACCCCAGCCATGACAATCCGAGCGGGAGGGCTCTGGAGATTCCGGTGTGGTTTTGAATCCCGATCTGGGCAGTTGCTTCCAGAAATCGAGTTTCTTCATGATACAATCGCCGAGCTTTGCCTTGGCGTAGGCTTCCAAAAGGTAGTGTGAAAAATAAATCGTAGCGGTAACCAGTTTGTTTTGGTTTTGATCCTGCTGTGAAAGTGTTTTCGAGATGGCCTGTATATAACGGTCATCGAGGCCGCGTGTCAGGATGGCAAGGGATTGGGTGTGTTCGCTGAATTTCTGATGAGAGACATCGTCGGCGATGAGCCCTTTTGATTCATCCCAGAATTGAGAGACGACCGCATTGAGGAGGTTTCGGGCGGTGGTTTCGTTGCGTTTGGCGAGTTCGTCGTCACCACAGGAACGCTCAAGATCGGCTCCCTGTTCTAAGGCGAGGATCGCCTGAAGATTGATGACGGTATGAACACCTCCGGGATTCTCGGGTGGAATCCCATCCTTCCAACCGGGAACCCAGTCGACGAAATTCCAGCCCGGAAGTGAATGCACAAGGGAGTCGTCGCGGAGATGTGAGCGTACCGCCTCCAGGACGGCGCGCACTCCGGTCATCCGTTCTCTGACAAATGCAGGATCGTTCCTCCAGTATAGAAAATCGTGAACCATCCCAATCCACCAGAGGGAAAACGGTGCAATAAGCTGATTCATTCGGCTTGGATAGCGGGACTGCGTCAGGCCGCAGACAAGACGCGATTCGTCAAAAAGACGGATACTTTTTTTTACCAGCCGGTCATCCCGTGTTTGAGTGTAGGACTGGAGAATTTCCAGTCGGGTGTCCCCGGCATACATCAGCCGCTCATAATAGGGGCAATCCATATAGATCTCGTGCGAACACATTTCAAGAGACCGCTTGAAAAGGGGGGCGAGAGCATTGAGCTTCTCGTCAGCACAGTCGAAATCCGATTCCCAATGATAGGGATAATGAGTGTCGCGAAGACTCAGTTTATTGAGGGTCGCTGTCTCCGCGCCGGTAATAATGGTGAGTTCGATATATCGGCCTGCCATCCAGTCCAGCGGGGTGTAGAGACGTTCGACTCCGCCGTCGGACAAAAAATAATCGGCGACGCCACGGAAATATTTACCCTCGATTTCATCGCGGTTTCCCTTGTCCGTATGCTTGTTCGAATAGAGCGCCTCGGCCCATGCCAATCGAAAGCGGGTTCCTTTCCCGCCAGTGACGGTGATTTCGGGATAAGCGCAGTGGTAATTTTTCAGATCGAGCAATATCCGTCGTCCAGTATTAGGGGGAATAGAGAGAGGTCGGTTGTCTTCTATAAATTCCTTCCAGACGATAGATTCTGATGACAAGGATTCCGATAGAAGTATCGGTTTGTCTTCATTTTCGAAAGAATCGGTTTGTGCGATATGCCGGATAACGCTGGCATTTACGGGGGATTCCAACATGGCTGGCAGTGTCGCGGGACGTAGTCGCCAGGTGTTGTCGGAACACTCGATGGCGGAATTGGCGTTTCTGCCCATGCCAAGAGCCAATGCTGGTGACCAATGTGAAAAGGAGGCCGCCGTAGCGAAATTCCAATCGAGTTTGTTTCCATCAATTTCGAAGCGACCGCCCGCGAAAGAAAGTTCCGGGTTGGGGCGCAGGATTTTATAACCGCCCAGCAGAGCGCACTCCCAGCCGGGTTTGCCAGTGGACAGGAAATGAAGATCGGGATCCTCTGCTGCAAAAAGAAACCCGGCGCGAATGGAAATCTGGGAGCATGACGACAATCCGTCGGATCCTAGATGCCATGTTCGAGCGCATAAAAGATGTGCTCCTGGAGGCAGGGTGATGGAATAGCTTTCGTAAAACCAATTGTGGCGGTCGCCGTGTTCACTCCCCCGGCCGATCTGGACGCCGTTCAGAAAGAGCTCGTAGCGTTCATCGGCGGTGACGTGCGCAATAAAGGTTGCGGATTTGTCGAGGTTGAATTGTCTCCTGAAGCCCAGAATCACAGGTTTGTGGGCGGGCGCGTCCGGATGTCCGATCCATTGGGCGGGCCATTTGCCGCGGTCATACCAGGATGTTGCGGAAGATTCAAAGGGATCCGCATGCAGGAATACACGTTCGACAAACGTATTTGACATGAGAATAATATACGTTAGATTTACAAAAATATCTAGGATATAATTAAATTGCTGTTTTAAGTTATTTCTGCATGAAACGTTATAAAGTTGGGATAGTCGGTTTGAATTTTGGTCGATTGATTATCGACAAGATCGTCGATGGTGCGGCGAGTAAATATTTCAAGGTGTGCGCCGTTTGCGATTTGGATCAGGAGAAGGCCATGGCGGAGGCGCGGCGGATCGGCGCCGTTGTCTATCCGGATTTGAAGGCGTTGTTGAAATCTCCGGACGTGCAGGTGGTGGGGCTTTTTACCGGACCGGTTGGCCGGGCGGATTTGATTCGCAAGATCGTGCGTGCTGGTAAGGATGTGGTGACGACCAAACCGTTCGAGCAGGATGTTCTTGCGGCGCGGGAGGTGCTTAGGGAGGCGGCGCGCCTGCGGAGGCTGGTGATGTTGAATTCTCCAGCACCACAATTGTCAGACGACATGGCGCTCATTGCACAGTGGAGAGAAAAGTATCAGCTTGGAGAACCCATTGGAGCGCGTGCAGAAGTATGGGCCAATTACAGGGAGAAACGTGACGGCTCCTGGTATGATGACCCGAAGAAGTGTCCTCTGGCTCCAATTTACCGATTGGGGATTTATCTGATTAATGATTTGGTGCAGGTGTTTGGCCGGGCGAAGAGAGTGTCTTCATTAAGTACCCGGATTTTCACAGGTCGGCCTACGGCTGATAATGCACAAATAGGAATTGAATTTGAAAACGGTGCGTTGGCAAACATATTTGCTTCTTTTTGTGTTAGAGATCAGCAGCATTATCGGAATTCTCTTACATTGAATTTTGAACGCGGCACGATTTACCGGAATATAGGGCCGGAGCCGTACAGGTCAGGGCTTGAATACCGGGCCTTAATGTCTTTGATTGCGTGTTCCGAGACTGGCAAAACGCGTGTTTGTCGCAGAGAGGTGGGATGGAATGGGCACGAGTATCCCTGGAAAGCGTTCTATTCGATCCTCAATGACAGGGATTCCTACAGGGCGCGAGTGAACGATGAAATTCTCGAAGGACTTTCCATTATTAAAGCAGCTGCCCGCTCAGAGCAAAATCGAAAGAGCGAACAGGTGGATTAAGGGCTATAGAAGAGAGTTTGGTATTACGGTTGGGTAATCTCGTGTGAATCCGAGCGAATTTTTAAAAAGCTTTGTCAATCCGCCGAGAGCTTGATCCTAACCCATCATCTGTTACCGTCGCCACCAACTAACAAACCAACCCCAATCCTCTCACTGCGTTTGGACCATAAAAGGGGGCTCCATCAGATAGTCTTTTACTTTGATAGAAGAGTAGGTTCATTTACAGTGTTTGACCGGAGTAGTAACACAAAATGAACGATTCAAATAGCAAGACTCTCCTCTCTTATAATGAACATGTCCGAGAATATGTTGACGGAACCTTACAGATAGTTACTGGAGCCGCCAAAGATTGGATAGACGCAGCTATAGACAATCTGCCCTTGCAGGCAAAGATTCTTGAGTTGGGAAGCGCTTTTGGGCGTGACGCAACCTATATCGCCTCGAAGGGGTTCGCCGTAGAGTGTACAGATGCGACAGAGGGATTTGTATCGCTTCTCCAAACCAAAGGCTTCAACGCACGATTATTGAATGTCCTCTCAGACGATTTAACTGATAAATATGATCTGATTTTTGCCAATGCCGTAATGCTGCACTTCACTCAAAGCGAGTTTTCTTTTGTTTTAAAAAAACTGTTCCATTCGCTTAACAAAGGCGGGCGCTTTGCCTTCAGTCTGAAACGAGGCAAAGGTGAATCTTGGTCGAATGAAAAATTAGGCGCACCTCGATTCTTTTGCTACTGGGAAAAAGCAAATTTGGAACCGCTGATAATAGAAGCTGGATTTGTTTCTTGGACGATTGATGAGGCAGTAACTCAACGTGTTCACGCTGAGTGGTTATTCATCATCGCCACAGCTCCATAGTTAGTTTGTGAGTATTTTCAATAACCTTATTGAAATTGACTAAAATCGAAATAAAGCCACTCCCATAGGTGCCAGAGTTCCATAAAACATCCCGCTTTCCGGGTTAGTGCCTACCGGGTACAGTGTCACGCTGCCACGCGTCTCGTGGGTTCAGGGCCGATTGGCCCTGGGGGTCACCATTCGAGGACGATGCTGGCCCAGGTCAGGCCACCGCCGAAGGCGACCATAAGGATATGATCGCCGGGCTTGATCTTGCCGGACTGGCAGTTTTCGTGCAACGCGATGGGGATGCAGGCGGCGGAGGTGTTGCCGTAGCGGTTGAGATTGAGAATGACGCGGCCTTCTTCGACGCCGAGGCGTTCGCGCACGGAATTGATGATGCGCAAATTAGCCTGGTGGGGAATGACCCATTGGAGTTGGTCAGTGGTCAGTCCGGAAAGCTGGAGGGAACGTTCGGCAGAGGCGTTCATCGCGCCAACGGCGTAGCGGTAGACTTCCTTGCCGGACATGTGGATGGTGTTTTGCTTTTGCGCGAGGACATCGGCTGTGACCGGCATGCGACAGCCGCCCGCAGGCATGTGGAGGATGTCGGTCTGTGCGCCGTCGGCTCCCATGTCGGAAGCGAGGATGCCGTGTTTGCCTTCGGGGGCGGCTTGCATGATGACCGCGCCTGCGCCGTCACCAAAAAGCACGCAGGTGTTGCGGTCTTCCCAGTTGACGATGGAGGAAAGTTTTTCAGCGCCGATGACGAGCACCGTCTCGTGCATGTGGGAGGCGATGAATTGCTCGGCAATAATCATGCCGTAGAGAAATCCGGAGCAGGCGGCCTGGAGGTCGAAGGAGGCGGCACCCGTTGCGCCGATGGCGTGCTGGATGCGGCAGGCGGTGGAGGGGAAAATGGTGTCGGGCGTGCTGGTGGCCAGGATGACGAGATCGATGTCGTCGGGGGCGATGCCTGCGTTCTTGATGGCGATGCGGGCGGCGGCGGCGGCCATGTCGGAGGTGAATTCGTTGTCGGCGGCAATGCGGCGTTGGCTAATACCGGTGCGGGAGAGAATCCACTCGTCAGTGGTGTCGACCATCTTTTCGAGGTCGGCATTGGAAAGGATGCGCTCGGGGAGGTAGGAACCGGTGCCAACAATGGCTACATTGCGCCGGGGGTGTGCGGGCCGGGGATGAGGCCGGTTGTTATTTGTCATGGGTGTCGTGATAGGCGGACATGGCGCTGATGATGCGGCCATTGACCTGTTGAAGAATGGCTTCCCGGGCGACACGGATGGCGTTCTTGATCGCCTTGGGAGTGGAATTGCCATGGGCCTTGATGCAGATTCCGTTGACGCCGAGCAGGGGCATGCCGCCGTACTCCTCGGTGTTGGTTTTCTTGCGGATGGCCATGAAGGCGTCCTTGGCCATGAGGGCGCCGGCTTGACGCAAGGGATTTTTTTTGAGTTCGTGCTTGAGCCAGGAGAACATCGCGGTGGCCAGGCTCTCGGCGGTCTTGAGGACGACGTTGCCGACGAAACCGTCGCAGACGACGACTTCGACCGGGTCGTTGAAGAGGGCGTGGCCCTCGACATTGCCCGCGAAGTGGATGACGTCGGTCTGGCTTAAAAGCTTGTAGGTTTCGCGGGTGAACTCGTTGCCCTTGCCCGCTTCCGCTCCAATGCTCATGATGCCGACGCGGGGCTTGGGGTAGCCGAGGATTTCGCGCGAGTAGATCGAACCCATGATGGCGTAGCCGACGAGGTGTTCGGGGGTGGCTTCGATGTTGGCGCCGCCGTCGATAAGCAGAAAGACGTTGCGCTGGGTGGGCAAAATGGTAGCGATACCTGGGCGGTCAATGCCCGGCAGGGTGCGCAGTTTGATGGTCGTGCTGGCGACCAGTGCGCCGGTATGTCCGGCCGAGACCACAGCTTCGGCGGTGCCGTCTTTGATCAATTCGACGGCGCGATTGATGGAGGAGTCCTTCTTGCGACGCACACCATCCACCGCGCCATCGGTCATGAGAATGACTTCGCTGGCGTGGCGAATGGTGTAGCGATCCTCCCAGGAACCATGGCCGAACTCTTCCAGTTCGGCCTCTATGCGCGCTTTGTCTCCGACAAGGATGAGTTCGACATCCTTGTATTCCTTAAGCGCCGCCACAGCGCCAGCAACGGGGTTGGCCGGGGCAAAATCCCCGCCCATTGCATCGAGGGCGATCTTCATGGACTGGTTTTACGAACCTGAAACTAATGTGGTTGACCGACGCACGCTAATCAAGCGCCGGTGGTTTTGCTGATGACCTGGCGGCCCCGATAGGTGCCGGTTTCCGGGTCAATGCAGTGGCCACGATGACGGTTGCCCGTCTTCGGGTCGACATACAGATCTTTGGCTTTCCACGAGTTGGCGGCCTTGCGGGTACGCAAGCGCATCTTCGAAGTTTTCCTTTTAGGAACTCCCATACTTACTCCTTAATTTTCAATTTATCCAAGCTTTGCCAGACGTCTCCTCCCTGCATGGGTGTTTCCACCGCATCCTTGGGGGGGTACGACTTACCTGAGCGCGGGCAACGATGCTCGGCATCCAATTCACACGCAGCCCTTAGGGGCAATCGGAGGATAATATCCTCGCGAACATTTTCAGTCAAGTCGATGGAGGTTGCCAGCGGGGGCTCGAATGTCACGCAAAAATCATCGATTTCAATCGGCCAGGGTATCCAATCAAGGCACCGCCCGCATTGTAACTGCAACTTGGTCTGCAGTTTACCTAACACAATGAGGGTTTCTTCCTCGCGCTGGATCGTCAGCCGGTAGGCGATCTCTCCGTCGGTGCGAATTCCTTGTTCTTTTAAATCGAGCGTTTCTCCCGGCAGAGTGCCGCTCATCGATACGATTTCGTCGCCGATGTCTGATGGGTTGAATTTCATTTCCGGAATCCGTATTTGACCCGTAATTCCCGTTCGACGTGTTTCGGTACAAAAGCTTTCACGCTGCCGTTGAGCCGGGCGATCTGTTTGATGATCGATGAGCTGAGGTAGGAATAGGTGTCCTTGGGCATCAGGAAGAGAGTTTCGACCTCTTCATCGAGCTTGCGGTTCATCAGCGCCATCTGGAATTCGACTTCGAAATCCGATACGGCACGCAATCCGCGCACGATGACGGTGGCGTTGTATTTACGGACAAAATCCACCAGCAGGCCGTCGAAAATGGTCGCTTTAGCGTTAATGTGGAGTTGTTTTAAAGTCTTCTTGACCATCACTAACCGTTCCTGAGAGGTGAAAAGTGTGTTTTTCCCGGTGCTTTCGGCCACGGCCACGGTCACATCATCAAAAATCCGGCATGCACGTTGAATTATATCAATGTGCCCATTGGTGATGGGATCAAAGGTGCCGGGGTAAATCACGCGTTTCATGTACAATGTGCAGAAGCTACACGCTTTTTGGAAAAATTAACGCCTTTTTTACGAAATTTATGTACATCCCCATTCCTCGAGAACGTGATTCATGGAGGACGGAGTCCTCCATGAATCACTACGCGGCGTCGAAGAATTCGTCAACGAAAGCGTTTGCGTCGAACGGTTCCAGATCCTGCGGTTGTTCACCCCGTCCCAGATAAAGCGTTGGGAGACCGAGCTCCTCGCGGACGGCGGCGACCATGCCGCCCTTGGCCGAACCGTCAAGCTTGGTCATGATGAGTCCCGTTAAACCGACCGCCGCGTGAAATTCGCGTGCCTGGTTGAGGATATTGTTTCCCGTTGTCGCATCGACCACGAGCCAACTCTGGTGCGGGGCGGCAGCGGAACGTTTTTGCAGCGAACGCTTCACCTTGGCCAGTTCGAGAAGGAGATTGTTTTTATTCGCCTGCCGACCCGCCGTGTCGACGATGAGCAGATCGATTCCCTGGGCGACCGCTTCCTCGTGCGATTTGTACGCCACGCTCGCGGGATCTGCGCCGGGTTTGCCGCTGACCATGGGGACATGCAAACGGTCGGCCCAGACCTGGAGTTGATCGACCGCTGCGGCGCGGAAAGTGTCCGCAGCGCCAAAGAGAATTTTACGACCCTGTTTTTGCGCCGCATAGGCGAGCTTGGCCGTCGTGGTCGTCTTGCCGCTGCCGTTGACGCCGATCATGAGAATGACTTCAGGCTTTTCGGACACGGGCAAAAGCGGCGGCGGAACGAGGAGCTGCTTCAAATAACCGCGTAACCATTCCTGGCCTTTTTCGAGGTCGCGCGAAAAGCCGCGTTCTTCGATCTCCGCGACGATCTTGAGCGTCAACGGCAAGCCCAGGTCGGCCTCCAGAAGCAATGCTTCCCAGTCCACTTTCTCTCCCGCTATCGGGATGAATTTCTGAATCAATTTACGCCAAAAGCTCATAATATAGATGGGAACATTGCCCCCAGATTCCCGACAAAGGAAATGATTTCCTTTGAAAACTTCCTCTTCGCCGGGTTATTGCCTGCCCCTAACAGGCCGCTGAAGACCGGGCGCTTGTGTCCGGCAAACGGGAGTTCCAAGGGCTCAGGCAAGACAGACTCTTACAAAGCGAAGTCCTGAAAATCTGAGAGATTTTCGATGTTTTCTCAAGAGGATTTTCACTTGCGCCGGATCGGTCGGATAGCCGAGCTCCACAGTAATCCACTTTAGAGCAATTTAAAGTATCGTGCACAGAGAAT
>DBTH01000018.1 GCA_002306945.1 Methylacidiphilaceae bacterium UBA1321
TCTGTACGCTACACACACCCAAGCCACGATCCAAAAACAGCCCACCCTGTCTTATCGTCGGTGAAAAATCGACTTCACGCGGCGGCACTATAAATTCGGGGATTGATGCCACCGGATTCGCGGGAATGGTCTAATTGGACTTTTTCGTTCATGGATAATCCGGGCGATTATCCGTTCGGATCCCGTCTGGTCGACGGCCTTCTTGTGTTGGCAAACAATAAGCGACTCTCTGAAAACTTCCGGCTCCCCTATCCCAACGCCAAAATTGTTGATCTGAAAGGACTGCATTTGTTTGGCGTTCTGGAGCACCGGAAGGCTGGAAATTCGACGCACCACTATCTCCGACGGTTGCACAATTACGCGTTGCACCTCGGCTGGTTACTCGCTCCAGTGATGGCGGACGTGGCGTGGCCGGTACACCGCTCCAAAAAAATGACAGCCATCTCAAGAGAAGAGGAGCATCTTGAAATTGTAGCCCGTGAACAAAATCTGGGGCGAATTGAAGAGTGGCGCCACGATCAGTGCGGACTTTGGACACCTGTCAAATGGGTATTGCGTCACATCCCATGCGGCGCAAGGCAAAACCGTGGATCGGGTGTTCATCGCCGAAAATGCGTGGTCGACCCGAGTCGCCGGATCGCGGGAACAGTTCTACGTCTCGGTCAGCCGTGGTCGGGAAGAAGTGAAGATTTATACCGACGACAAACAGGCGTTGCTGGAAGGCATCGCGCCTTCGGCGGCGCGGCTTACGGCGCATGAACTGATACCGCCGCCCCTCCGCTTGGACATTCTCGAGCGGATTCACCAGCAGTACCGCAACGCTTTGGAAGTCCAAGTGGAAAAACAGGAACTTTCACCTCAAGAGAAGATAGAACAAACCATCAAAGAAACTGACCGCTATGCAAAAAATATCAACCGTTACGACGACTTCAACCCAAACCAATCTCGCGGCATTCGGCCTGGCCTCTGAAAGTCCTTCCAATGCGCGGAGAGCCATCACTCTGGATGTCATCCTCAAAACCGGTAATCGATGGGCCTTCCCGTACGCCTATCTTGTCGCCGTCGAGTTCGACAAATCCGGTAAGCTTACCCTCCACTTCACCAGTCATACGGTCACGCTCGAAGGTCAATACCTCGAACCAATCCATGAAGCTCTCCTGAATCAGGAGGTGGGATTTATTCGAGAAGCCGAACGGAGGCATTTTGCATCCCCCGATGAAAAGAAAGCCCATATCGATCACATTTCGGTAACGCCAGGGGAATGATTTCCTTTGGCGGGTGAAAAAGCCGCATGGCAAACGTGGTCTACTATTAGCGCCGTAGCGCTATGTCACCACGTCCCGTAAACAACTCGAGAAGTTGTGGATGTCGTGTTTTATAACAGATTGATTGCTGAGAAGATCAACCTGTTCTCTCGAAAAGAAGTACAATGAGAGCATGCCGCGGCAGGGTCAATTCGATCTGGTCTGCCGTTTTTTGAGCGGAACCTCCACCGACAACACTGCATTCCACCAAACTTCCGTCGCACAGAGCAATGCGGGTGGTTGCAGAGTCGAGATGGCTTTGCGTTACAACCACGGCAGTCCGATCTCCGTTTACGAAAGCGCGGGCATCCACTTCCGGATTGGACAACTCTATTCCCTCGGTATCGACATACCGACCTTCCAGTAGACACGCGGCATATTGCTGACGGAGGCGGTTGATTTGAGCGAGGTACTCCGCGTAGTGGGGTGCTTCAGCCACGGTTTTGCGGCACCGATAAATTTCCACGTCGGTACGCAATCCCATTAACACCGCATGGTTGACGCGGCGTTCGATGTCGGTGTCGTCTCGGATTTCCCGGTCGCTCAGGATGATTTCCGGAAAGAGATAGCGAAACCATTCGAGGAAACCCACCGATTGAGGTTTGCTGCCGGATCGCTCCCATCCATACAGCAGGGCACAGCCTCCAACGAGGCCATGAATATAGTCGGCATGCTGGGCAGTCACATCGGAAAGCAGTTCGATGCCAAGGGCCACTTGCGGATCCCGCTCCCGCAAGTATTCCCGCAATCTGCGCAAGGTCTCCGTCTTATACCGGATCAGATTCATTTCCAATGGTTCGTGCGGATGACTGGTTTCGCAGCAGGGATATTCGCTCATGCCAGCTTGATCAAGGAAGAGGGAATGACATTTCCACGCGAGTGTCTGGTCGGCCAGATTGCGAAGAACGTTGAACCATTCGTGACAGGCCGGGCAGACGGGCAGGAGCGTGCGATTAGCAAACTCGCGCACAAAGTTGCCGGTTCCCTGGAATTTGTAGCACTCGGGAATTTCGTTGCCGCACAGATCCTTGATGACGATGCGGTGTCCAACGGATCGATAGTAGTCGCTGTCACGGTCGATCAGGCGCCCGTTGGCATAGAGTATTACGTGGCCGTTACGGTGGTTGAAGTGATCGATGCCGCGCTGCATCGACTCTCCATCTCCAAGCCGGGAGTCAGGCGCGTAATGGGGGTAATTATGGTCGTGACCGCCCTGATGCCAGCCGAACATGAAAAGCGTGTCGATCCCCGACTTCATCCCGTCGGCGTGGATTTCTGGAAGTTGGTCGAAGGCATAATGAATCTCACCGTATTGATGTTGCAGGATGATCCGTTGCCAGCCGTTCAAGCGTCGGATCCAGTCCGGCGCGGGAATAGGATGAAACCATTCGTCGGCCCAACAGCGGTACTTGCGGGCGGCCACATGCCAACTGCCGCTATAGGCAGATAGCACGAACGTTCGGACCTCCACCGATTTTCCTTCTGACAGATTTGGGAAGAAGACCATGCCAGCTTCAAGTGAATCGTCTGGATAGAGTCGGAATTGATGTAAGGTCCTAAGTGGGGGCGTACTGTGACAGCCGACATAGAGCCCTTCCTTTTCATTCCCCAGCAGGAAGCAGTTTGTCGCGGCGGGGAACGGATAGTTCAGAGTCATGCCGGTATAAAGCTGGTCGGGGGCGCGATATTCCGTATGGCGCTGACGCAATTCCTTGTGCAGTGCGGGGATTTTCTCCCCTCCATTTTGAGACCAGATCAGGTGATGGTCCGCAGGAATTTGCAGATCGCCGAGAAGTGGAAAATGGCATTCACGCACTATCGTCCCGGGTTCCTGATTTTCCAGCCGTACGGTCCAGTGGATTTCATCTTCCTGAAGTTTTACGCGGAATTCGGCGGTGAGCCGGAGCAAACGGCCACGGCAAGGAAGAGCTTCATACCGCAGACTCAACCAGGAATCGCCAGACGTGAAACGCGGTACGATTTCCGGGGCATCGGCGCGGATTTCAATGTCATACTCGGATGCCTCCTGCAGATAAAGCCGCCACAAGATTCGCCCTCCAGCGTAGTTGCGGTTGGTCTTGCGGTTGATGAAGGATTGCAGGCGGCCCGTATCGTCAAGCTCGAGGATGATCCATTCATTCTCGAGTCGATGAAGGGGAGCGGTGGATGACGGTTTCATTATGTCAGAGAAAGGTGGAGGCGGCGTTCTTGGGCCGGATGTCAGTCAACGTGCCCGCATAGTGACGCAATTCGTGCGGCTGGTAAGGATGCTTCTCTAACTCCTCAATGTGAATTTCCACTCCCAGTCCGGGAACATCGGGAATGGTAAGTGAGCCGTTCACAAAATGGGTATGCTCCTGTGCCACGGACGAGCGCCAGGGGACATCGTTGGCCATGGTTTCCAATCGCCGGATGTTGGAGCAAGCGGCGGCCACATGCAGTGTGGCTGCATTGGCCACGGGACCACTCGGATTATGCGGGCAACAGGCCAGATAATGTGCTTCTGCCCAATCGGCAATCCGGCGTAATTCCAGCAACCCACCGCAATGGGTCACGTCCGGCTGCGCGAAATCGGCGCACTGGCTTTCGAAAAACGGGACATAATCCCAGCGGCTGTAGAGACGTTCTCCAGCGGCGATGGGAATTCGGGAACGTCTGCGGACATCGGCCAAGGCTGAGAGGTTACCCGGCGGCAGGGGTTCTTCCAGCCAGGCAACGCGGTAAGCCGCCAGCATGTCCGCAATGCGTACGGAAGTGGGCACGTCAAAGCGGCCATGAGCTTCAATCAACAATTCGGCATGGCCTGTCACCGCTTCGGCCACTGCAGCGACGCAGGCTTCGGCCTCAGTAAAGGCCTGAGGACTCAATTCCATGTAGGCAGATCCAAATGGATCCCACTTCAATCCGTGGAACCCGCGCGCCACCGTTTCCTTGGCCTTAAGGGCAAATTCCTCGGGCTTCTTTGCGCCCGCGAACCAAGCGTTGGCATAGCAGGGCATCGTATCGCGAACCTTGCCACCGAGGAGTGCCCAGACGGGTACACCCAGAGCCTTGCCCTTGATGTCCCAAAGCGCCATGTCCAGAGCACCCAGTGCGGACATATAAACCGGACCTCCCCGAAAATAGACTTCGCGGTTCACTTGCTGCCAGATGGCTTCAATGTCACCGGCATTGCGGTTGATGACGGTTCGGCCGATCTCTCGCATGGCATCCATCACCGTCAACTCGCGATATTCGAGTGTAGCTTCGCCCCAGCCATGTAAACCATTGTCGGTCTCGACTCGCAAAAAAACCCAGTTGGCGCGAAAGCCGTCGCACACATAAGGAGTCAGGGAAGTGATTTTCATAAAGAGTTACCGAAAATAGAGACCACCATTGACGTCGAGGGTTGTGCCTGTGATATAGCGGGAAGCTTCGCAGGATAGGAAAGCCACAGCCAAGCCGACGTCCCGTGGTTTCCCCAAACCCAAGGGCGTTGCTGCGGCCAATTTGTCGACCCCTTCCTCTCCGTGAGTACGAAAGAGGAGCTCTGTCTCGATAATGCCGGGAGCCACCGCATTGACATTGATTCCAAGCGGAGCTCCGGTCCGGGCCAGTGACTTGGTGATTCCCAGGATGCCGCTTTTTGAGGCGGCGTAATGTACCGGGCCGTAAAGTGATCCTTGATGGGCCACGACCGAGGAGAGGTTGACGATGCGCCCGGACTTCTGCCGCCGCATCAATTCCATGGCTCCACGGCTGCATAGAAAACAGCCAGTCAGGTTCACGGCCAGTATCGACTCCCAATCCTGCAGAGATGTCGTAAAGATGTCCTGCGCCTTGGTAATGCCCGCATTGTTCACCAGAATGTCGAGCCGCTCGTACTCACGCTGAATCTGGCCAAACAATTCATTTACAGCCGATTCCGAGGAAATATCTGCCTCCACCACGCTGGCGCTACCTCCGTTTCTGGCAATGGATTCGGCAGTGACTGCCGCCGCTTCCGGTTGCTTGCAGTGATTCACTATCACATGAGCTCCGCATTCGGCCAGCACTTCCGCCGTGGCCCGGCCCAGCCCGCTGGAGGCTCCTGTAATCAAGGCTATTTTACTATTCAATGCAAAGGGAGAGGATGTTTCCGGCATGAACCTACTCTCTTCCCTCTATTCAAAAATAACACGGAAGGACTCTTTACCATGCTGTGAAAATAATTATCCTATGTGTGCATGCAGTCAACCGACGCCAATTCTGGGAAAGCCGCTCTTTGGAAGTCACTGCGTATTTCTCTTTTTCGCTTTTCTGACGGCCCCCCAGCCGGCATCCCCACTGGCCGCTTTTTAGCTACGAGAGTGACCGCGTGGAAAATAAAAAATGGGAGCGCCTCGGTGCGAACCCGGAATTGCGCCATCACCGCGCGTACGGGACAATGGCTGGTTTGTCTGCCAGGAGATCGGTATCAGAAAATCGAGCGCTCAACCTGCTATGTTTCCATGCACTTCGAGGTGGATAATCTAGACAACGCCGCAGAGTGGACCGGACATCCCGCCCTAGTTATCGATGACACACCCAGCCTGAACCGCTTGCTTCGACAATTGCAGCAAACCGCACTGATGAGGCATCTGCGGGAAAGCGGTTTGATGCATCCAGAGGAAGTGCCATCCACCTTGGCCGAATCGCTTGAGTTTCAAAGCCGCCTGCTTGTTTTATTCCGGGAGCTGTCTTTAGAACTGGATTGTCGCGGTGTGAGCTTTCACTCGCCGGTCATCCACGATGCACGACTTCGGCATAGCCGCCAGGAGCTGTTGCAGATGGATTTGAGCAAACCCTTCGCACGACGACATCACGCGGCACAATATGGGCTCAGCGCTGGTCAACTCGACCGGCTGTGGAGAAAGGAATTGGGCGTGACGGCGCAGGGCCACTACCATCAGCGACGGTTGGCTTTGGCTTGTTCCTTACTGGAGCGGGGTGACCGGCAGATTAAGGAAATCGCCCATTTGACCGGTTTTCGGTATTTCAGCCGCTTTTGCATTTGGTTCCATCGCCGGATGGGGGAATCTCCAAGCGCCTTCCGCCACCGTCAAAAGACGTTACAGCACTATTGATTTCCGCGCAAAGACGATCCCTCGCTTCTGCGGAATTAACGTCTCTGGGGACTTTTTGGCGGCACGTAGTTAGACGGACCTCCATGCTGTTTCCATCCGCGGTAGACGCAAAACATCGGGATAACCGATGCGGCGTAAAACAGGAAGCTCCACATAAAGATGATCCGGTAGTCGCTGCCGAATAAATCCATGAACTGGCCGGAAAGATAATTGCCCAGAATCAGCCCGCCGCATCCAAAGACGTTGAGCCCGGAGGCGAATTTTCCGAAATCCTCACCGGGGAAAATCTGCATACTGATGGCCAGCGAGGCCAGGAACCACCCTCCCATGGGCAGGGTGGCAGCAATGGAATAAATCAGCCAAGTCTTCTTGTTGTCCACCCACCAAAAGGCCAGCAACGTCAGCGCAGCGCAAAAGATCAGGCTGGCAATCGCCACCCGGAGCGGATTCCATTTTTCGCATAGCCAGCCCATGAGGAAGTAGGTGAAGGCAGCAGTCAATGCGGACCAGGCAAACACACGACCAAGTTCCTCCATGCTCAGCCCAAGGCCATGACGCGCGTACAAAGTGAGAAAGGGCGAGGCACTGTTATTGGCAATGAGGACGCAGACCCAGGTGATAAAGAAATTGCGGTAAAGGGGAACGGATAAGCAGTCCGCAAAGTACTGTAGGAACGATTTGAACAGGCCCTCTTTTCCCCGACTTGCCACTGGCTCGGGGTAATCTCCTTCCTTAACGTTGAAGCACATGAGGAGGAAGGAGGCCAGATAGAAAATTCCCACTCCAGTACATACCGCTTGACGGTGGCCGACGATAGTCGGAAAGACGTACCAGAGAAAAACAAAAGAAGCGATGGTACCCACAACCCGGAACCAGGAAAGGAACCGTGCCATCAGGGGTTGCGGCACGACATCGCGCAGCAGCCAGTTATAGGAATTGACCAGCACCATGTTGAAGAAATGGTAAAGGATGACAAATACGCACAGGAGAGACAGGCCCAGGGTTTGCTCGCTTAATCCCGGCACAATCCAGTCCAGGATCCCCTGGTGCATCCAACGGCCCAGTTCCGGGGTGAAGCCAATCAGGATCAGTGACATGACCGTGACGGGGGTGATGACTAGCAAAAAGGGAATGCGCCGTCCAAGCCGACTGCGGAACCTGTCGCTCCACTGACTGATGTTGGGCAGGAATAAGACGTTGACCAGTCCGGCAATGCTCCCGGTCATGATTCCGATCAGTACATTGGAGGCCTGCAGATCTTTGAGGTAAATAGGTATGAATCGAGAGAAAATAGCCTCGAAAAATGTGAACGCGAAATCGCCCCACAGCAGCCAGCCGAAAAGTTTGCACAGGCCTTTGCGGTCATAGTGCAAGGTGCCGACGGTATAGACCGCAGCGGTGGGCAAGCGGAGAATGGCTCCTGCTGTGGGGGAAGATGTAGTCATGGGATCGATTCAGGTCGAGCGGTCATAAATCTCGGTCGAGACAATCGATTCCAGTGGTTCCTTGCGGAAGTAGCGGATCATGTTGTTGAGCGCCTGTCGGCCGCATTGCGGGAAGCGGTCGAATGTCGGGCCGCCGATGTGGGGGGAGATAATCGCGTTGGGCAGCGACCAGAGGATCGAGTGACCGGAGACCGGCTCTTCCACCATGACGTCGAGGGCGATGCGAATGCGGCCACTTTGGGCTTCATGCCACAAGGCTTTTTCCTCTACGACGCGTCCCCGGCCGACGTTGACAAAGACGGCCCCGGTGGTCAGCGCGGCCAGAATGGACTCGTTCACGCTGTTAGTGGACTGCGGTGTCAGGGCTTCGCATTCAAAGAGGACTTCGCTCCGGGCGAAAAGTTGGCCGAGACTCTCGCAGGGAGTGACGCCGCAGGATTCCATCAGGCCCGGTGGCACTCCGTTGGAGTAAGCGTAAATTTCAACATCAAAGGCTTTGAGCAGTCTCACCAGCGAACGGGCAATCTGTCCGAATCCGTGGAGGCCCACCCGCTTGCCGAAAAGGGACTTTGTCTGCAAATCCGGAATGGGATGCCAGGTCGTTTGGAGTCGGTTCTGCTGTACGAACGGGCGCCACTGCGGCTGGTTGCGCAGGGTTGCCAGGGCAAGGAGCAACGCGTGTTCGGCTACTTGGGGAGCCGCCATGGCTCCCCAGTTGGTCACAAGACCGCCACGTTCCAGGAATCCGCGCGGCACGAGTCCGCGAATCGATCCAGTCACGTGGCATACGTAGCGCAGAGGGGAGTCGGCCGCATTGGCGAAAGATTCCGGGAGTCGTGGAGTAGACCAGCAGGAAAGTAGAACCGTTGGACGGAATTCCCGCAGGGTGTGCTCCCAGTCTGTGCGGTTCGTCCATGAGGCGCACTTGCAGGGCAGCGTGGAATTCCACGAGTCCACGATGGAAGTTTCGCCGAAGAACGCGTGGAATTCCTCTTCAGACAAGGCAACCAGCAGGCGTTCGCCAAGTGCGGGCGAGTGTGGAGTGAGTGGCGGTGAAACGATGTGGGGAGCGGCGGCAACGGGCATGGTGAAATCCTCTACTGTACTTTTGAGTGGAGTGATGCAGTTCTGTGGGGTGGGGCTAAATACTAGACAGACAGGCACGGGGATGAACCGAACCAGACAGCGCTTTTTTTGCGCAGCAACATGACGTCCATAATCGAAATCGTGGATCGACTGGCCGCCAGACGATAGGCCGGTGAAGGGGTTTCCTTGGAGTCGAGTTCGCGGAGAAAGCCGCGAAAGGCCGGGGCGTAGCCCATTTGTTCGAGGTAATTGCCTTTCGCACCGGGGTCGGTGATGACTTGAATGTTCGAGCCGCTTTTTTGCACGAATTTTCCGTCCGGGATGCGTCCTTCGCGGTTGGGAAACTCCACCTCCCAGGAATAGTCTTTGCCCTCGAACACGAGCTGCTCGTAATGCGTGACGCCGTCCGGAACGATGTGGAGAGTGCATGTCGCTCCATCGCTCCAGATGCCGTTAATGGTCCAGCGGGCCTGCGTGTTTTGCTCAAAGAGAATATGCGCCTCGGCAAAAGATTGACCGGCGAAATATTGCACCGAGTCGATCACGTGAATGGCAGTAGAGGGAAACGAAGGGACATGGCGGCCCAGGCGTTGCATGCCTCCCTGGACATGTTTCAAGGGAGAGGCGGGCAGCTTAAAGTGGCGCAAGAGAGGAGTATGCCGGCGGTTAAAGG
>DBTH01000300.1:0-535 GCA_002306945.1 Methylacidiphilaceae bacterium UBA1321
CTCGGGATCATTGCTTTCGCCATCATACCGCTCTTTGGCCTGATGAGCGTTGGGTTGAAGACCAACAAGGTTTCCGCGGAAGAACTCGGTGCCATCACCTTGTTTTCGGAGATCTGTTACGACTTGGAGAAATCCTATGACGCCAACGGCAACGCGGTTACGGTTTCGAACCGTTACGGTCTCAAAATGCCGTTACAGCAATCGACAACGATTACAGATCGCCGTCTTTTTTGTGCCAACGGCAATATCATTTCGGGAACGTCCTCCAGCGCCATTGCGACGGCCCGGTCGCAGACAGGGGAGACGATTTACTCGGTGTCGTTGCGTTATATTCCCTCCGGCCAATACGTCAGTACTGCAAACAACCAGCCCGCTCTTGTTGCGGTGACGATCACCTGGCCTGCCACGACCGATAGCAGCGTGCAACCGGAGGGTTCCTGGCAGAATGTGGCGGCCTTTCCTCAACAACAGGCCCAATTCCAGTCCCAATGAAACAACGCCATCATCCGGGATTTACGCTGATTGAATTGCTGGT
>DBTH01000300.1:778-7225 GCA_002306945.1 Methylacidiphilaceae bacterium UBA1321
TTTACGCTGATTGAATTGCTGGTAGCAATGAGTGTGCTGGCGTTGCTGGTCGTCATGACCTCTCAGATCGTGACTTCGATCATCCAGGTCATTGGCGTGTCGACCGACAAGATGGACGCCCTTTCACAAGCCAACATCGCCCTCAACCGCCTCGATACCGATTTGCGCCGGGCCATGAAGCGTTCGGATCTGCTGCCTTATTTCAATTCACAGAGCGGTAGCGACGAACTGTGGTTTTACAGCCACGTTCCCGCTTACGAAGGCGAACGAACCCTATCGGTTGTAGCCTACCGTGTGCACTCCACCTCGACCAGTTCCGTTCCGGTGCTTCAACGCGGCACGACCGGTTCTTCCTGGCTGGCTTCCGATACTCCCGCGGCCGTTTCCTTCACCCAGGACGCGACGGCTCATGATGTGGCGGTGGCTGATGCGGACTGGCAGACTGTGGCGAGCGGCGTTTTTCGCATGGAAATTGCCTTTACGGATCGCACGACCGGGGCGTTCAAGAAGAAGCCGGAATCGGCCGACTGGAGCGATGTGGGGGGATTGCTGGTGACGGTGGCGGTGCTGGATGCGCGCAGCCGCATGCCGCTTGGCAGCAATGAAGCCTCGGCGATTAACAGCATGGCATCGGCCCTTGTCGATTTCGACGGAACCAACATCGTCTATCCGCTCTGGCAAAAAGTCGCCCAACTTACTCCCGCCATCAGCGGAATCCCGGCGGTTGTTCAGGGCCGGCTGCGCATCGTCCAAAGATTTTATGAGTGGTAACCGACAGACTCCATCCCGGAACGATTCCCGCGCTACAACCCACCGCGGGGCGACCGACTCGTTTGCCACAGTTCTGGTGCTGCTTTTGTTGGTGCTCCTCTCGGGCCTTGCGGTGGCGTTCCTGAGCTCCTCCCATAACAATCGAGCCTTGTCAGCGAGCACGGCGGCTACGACCAGAGTGGAGTCGCTTTCGCGCGCGGCACTGAGCACAATCGAGGCCGATTTACTCGACGAGATCACGGCGAACGGGACGAGCGTCGGAACGGGAACCAATCTCTATTATATCCCACGTTACCCGACCAGCGTTGTTCCGCAGCGTGTCGTTGCCAGCCTGACCGATTCAGCCGCAGTTGTCCCCAATATCGTCAAGCTCAGCCGCACCGGCGTCCCCTCCTGGTATCTGCTGACATCGAGCACATCGGTTGCAACCACGGCGACGTCCAACGGCCCGATCCGCGTTTTGCCCACATCCTCGGGAAGCAGCAGTACGACGATCTCATCCGCCAACGGCATTACCGTTTCTTCCAGCCGCTGGCTGCTGCCGGGATTGATGGGAACGTCACTGCCATCCGGCTTTGTCGCTCCGGACTGGGTTCTGCTCACGCAAAGCGGTGCGGTCGATACGCGCAGCACAACGCCCGCGATTACCGACCTGTCCAATTCCAAAGGAAATAACTTCGTCATCGGACGCTACACCTACGTTGTCTACGACGTCGGCGGATTGATCGACATCAACTACGCGGGAAGCCAACTGGCTACCGAGACTAATAGCCGCCGTTTTCGCGCCAACCAGATTCCGCTCGGTTCGCTTCAGGCGACAACCACCGCTTCCACCGGAACGGGCAACGCCTGCATCGCCAATCCCACCGCCATCACTTCGTGGCGCGATACCACCGCGTTGGCCGCCAGTACCAATTACCTCCTGAGCGCGACCAATACTTTTCAGACGTTGCAATCGGGCCAACAGACCTTTGTCAATCGCCAGGATCTGATCAACTTCCAGAAGAAACATTCCGGGTGGATGTCGGCTTCCGCGCTCCAATACCTCACCGTCTATTCCCGCTCGCTCAACCGTCCGCAATTCACCATTCCCACGACATTGACCAAAGCGGCGGTGACAACGACCTATTCCTGGGACGTAATTTATTCCGACACCACGACGCACAAGAATCCCACAGAACTTCTGGCGGTGCGTCGTTCCGATGGCACTCTGTTTATGAAAAACAGATTTCCACTTTCACGGTTGAAACTCTTCGAGGATCCCACGGGAAACGCCGCGCAAATCAAAAAGTATTTCGGATTGACCCGTTCCAGCGACGGTTATTCCTGGGTCTATACCGGACAGACCGGCAGTGTTTCCACGCTCAATACAACCATCAAGACGTTGTCAGATGTGGCGGCGGAATCGACGGCGCGCGAACCCGATTTCTTCGAGGTTCTTCAAGCGGCGATTCTCAACGGCAGCCTGACCCAGAGTGGGATGGGTGGCTGGTGGCCTTCCGGCAAGACCTCGCCGGATTTCAGTTCCACTGCAAAGGAGTTTTGGAGCGGTGAGAGCGTGGCTGAAACCCGTTTTCGGGACGGCGATCTGACGCGGCATGTGCTTCAGATCGGGGCCAACATAATTGATCAATACGATTCGGACGATTACCCGACGATTATCAAACGGACGGTGCGCGCCCAGATTGCCGATAAAAATGGTGCCAGTATCCAGACCGTGACGCAGGTTGCAAATATCGCAGGTGTCGAAAATATTCCCTATCTCAGTCACTCCATGTTGCGTATCTACCGTTTGAGCGATTCCAACAACGAATACTCTTCGCGTGCTGGTCTCGGAGCCTGGTGGCATTTCCAATTCTGGAATCCGCACCAGAATGCCGCTGATTCGGGTACGGGTAGCGCCACTCCGTCGAAATACCGCGTGGTGATGACGGGAGGTGTTTCGCAAATGATGTATGGAATGCAATTGAATTCCACCACTCTCGATACAACCAATTACCTGGCTACCGGAGGCTATATTTACACCCCGCAGATTGATTACTATACGGCGTATCAGAACAGCTCCGTCAACACGCCCTATCAAATCCAGTTTGACCTGAATGATTCCGCGACGAACAAGTTTGCCGATCCGCGCGATCTGATGCCGGGAAAGTTCAATGCGTCGACGCCCGGAGACGATCAAAATTATTCGAATGAGGGGCCATCGGGTATGCTTGGTATTCTTGTCGGCAAGGAGTTGGTTCCGGGCAAGCCGCTTTATCCCTCTACCGCCCCCTCTTATTTCGGTAGCGCGAAGCCGAATTTCCTGCATGATGCGACCGATACTGGTGTCTCGTTCGAAATCCAGTTCAAGGATTCCAGTGGGACTTGGCGGACGTATCAACGCTTTGCTGATCTTTCCCGCTACACGACATCCCAGGGAAGCATGGGAACGGGCGATAGTTACTTCAGCGACTCAAGCACACCAGCGGATCATGACGAGGTGAAGTATGACTCCTGGGCGACGATCGGCATCTATACCCACCACGTACCGGCGCGTCTCGATCCCCGAGGGGAACGCTTTGGACTCGGCGTGGCGATGGCTCCGATGGTCGATATTCCTTTGCAATCGAAAATCGGCGCCATGGCGATCGGTTGCCCGGACAATCCAAAGCTCTTTTTTCAGACTAACCGCAGCAGCGTTCATTCGAGTAGCATGTATCTCTATTCGCTGGCGGAAAATCTCTATAATGCGAGTTCGCCCAGTTACAACGGCGGTTTGACCGGAACTTTCATGGTGGACCGCGACGGCGTTCTGCGTCACGGCGACCCCGATAATATCAGTGTTTCGACCAATAAAGTCGATCCGCTCAGTACCATCGATACGGCCCGTTTCCGCAAGCGTCCCGTCATATTGAACCGTCCCTTCCAATCCGTAGGCGAGATGGGTTATGCCTTCCGCGATTTACCCTGGAAGACCGTTGACTTCTCCAGTACCAATAGTGCAGATGCGGCGTTGCTCGATTTCTTTACGTGCGAAGATCCTTACGGCTCGTCGGCCACGGCGACGCAGTCCACGGCGCTTCTCCGGGGCAAGATTGATCTGAACAGCCAGCAGCCTGCCGTTCTCCAAACGGTCTTGAATGGTGTGAAATTGATTGATGGAGGCACCTCTGTTTCAGGGGTGGTTTCGAGTCAGGTTTATGTGGATGCGACCACCACCGCCAACGGAACTGCCGTCAATAATCTCATCAACGATCTGGTGAAGAGCACCCGCGTCGTAGTTTCTCCTAGCGGTGTGGCCACGGTTTCGCTTTCGAGCGGCACCGCTGTTCCCCAACCGCTTGGCACACGCGGCGATCTGGTCAAGTGCCTCGGTGCGCTCGGAACTGCGTCTTCTTCCTACAGCCCTTCCATTGGCATGGGGTTGATGAATATCAGCCCGATCAAGGCCGAGAAAGAGGGGATTGTCCGGGCACTCTCCGATCTTGGCGATACGCAAACCTGGAATCTGATGATCGACATCATCGTCCAGAGTGGTCGTTATCCCGTCCAATCGGCGAATGCGGGTGCGGACAAGTTCGTGGTTGAAGCCGAAAGACATTACTGGATGCATGTGGCCATCGACCGGCTCAGTGGTCGTGTCATCGACAGCAAGATCGAATTGGTGGACGAATAATTTTATGAATCGAAAGACAATTCATTGGGGTTTGGTGTTATGGATGATGGGGAGTGTTGTGGGCTTAATGCGGGTAGAGGCGCAAGTCAAAGTTCCTCCCGCGCCCTGCATCTGGACGGCAAGTTACGAATACAAGGTGGCGGAGCCTCCACGTCCGCAAGATCCCCGTGAGGCGAAAATGTACGACCGCATGCGTTTGATTGCGCCCAAACCGAAACTCAAAACTGTTTATTCGACAGATGACAAGCAGCGAATGGTTGTGCAATGGATGGTAGGTCGCTCGACAGAAAACTGGGTGGTTGGCGATTTGCAATTGCTCACGGCTCTCAATTTCCCCGAGGGGCAGGTGACGACCCGTACCTTGTCTCCGGAAGAACGGCGTGGCATCGAGGGTGTATCTTCCGTTTTTCCTGAGCTGTCCTGGCTTAAAGAGGAGTATCTGGCCGGGAAAGTTTCGTATCAGGGCGCTTCGGCTCTTCATTACATCGTAAAAGGTACATCGTCAAAAAAGACTCAGGTCAATTCTGCGGCAACAGCGGGAGATTCTGCTCCTGTTGATGGCGCTGCTCCCAAGCAAGAGGCGTGGATCGATGCGAAAACAGGATTCCCAATGGCGATGGAGAACGAGTCGATGCGTGTGACCTATAAGCTCTTGTCCGAAACGCCTTCGGCCTCCGATATGAAAATGCCGCCGGAATTCGAGAAAGTCTGGCAGCGGGCGACTAATCCCTGATGTTTGATTCCGCTTTTAGCCGCGAATACGAAAATAAGAGCGAAATCTACTTGAAACGAACGCGAAATTGATTAAAATATAGCACTAGATAAAGCTCTATATTTGTTGAGTTTTAAAAATCCATATAACTTATTGAGGATCTGCAACATGAAGGCCATCATATTTTTGACTAAAACGGCACTGCTTTTCACGCTCTTGGGAGGTTGGTTTGCCTCTTCGCAACAGCTTCGCGCAGAAGGCAGCGGAGCCTCGTTTGTGGAGAATTCCAATTTCGAAACGGACGCCGACGGGGATCAATGGCCGGACGGTTGGCCGAAGTTGAAAGCGGGTGGAAGTTGGGAGGTTGAGAACGGGAATCATTTCCTGCGCATGACGAGCACGACTCCCGGTACGCTGGTGATGATGTACCGCGAAATCAAGATTCCCGCCGGGACAAAGGCTTTTGAGATTTCCTGGAAGCAGCGCATTACCAATCTTAAGACGGGTGCCAAGCCATGGTTCGATGCGCGCATCATGATGGAATATATGTCGGCGGCGCGCACGAAGGTTTCGCCCGGACCGAAGGTTCCGAATTTCCGCAAGGACGTTCCCACATGGACGGAAGAGCGCGTGCAATGTCTCGTGCCGGAAGGTGCGGCAATTCTCAAATTCATGCCGTCGCTGTTTCAAGTCGAGTCGGGTACCTGGGACATCGACGATCTGGAGATCAAGGCGATTGATCCTGAGGCGGTGAAAGCCGATGCTCCGAAGGAGAAGTCTCCTTCCGCTTCGACAAATTCCACGGACGCGGCTGCCGCTCCCGCGAAGCCTGCCTTTTCTGTAGCTGTTCATGTGCAGGAAGACGGATCGCTTATTCCCAACGGTGGCATGGAGGAAGATCGCAAGGGACAGGGGTGGCCGGACACCTGGGGTCATCCTAAGGTCGGGGGGAGTTGGGAGAATGAAGACGGGAATCATTTCATCCGGCTGGTCTGCACGACGCCGGGACAGATGGTGATGTTGTACCAATTGTACGGCATTCCGCAGGGAACGCCCGCGCTTGAATTGAAGTGGCGGCAGCGCGTGACCGGATTGAAAAAAGGGAAGCTGCCGTGGTTCGATGCGCGCATCATTGTGCAGTTCAAGGACGCCGCTGGCAAAGATCTTAGCTCCAAGCCGAGTCCGTCCTATACGCAGAAGGACACGGCTGGATGGGTGGATCGCACTTTCCAATTTCTCGTGCCCGAAGGCGCGGCGACGGTTGTGTTGATGCCGACACTTTTTCAGGTCGAGGCGGGCACATTTT
>DBTH01000300.1:7465-11595 GCA_002306945.1 Methylacidiphilaceae bacterium UBA1321
CTTTTTCAGGTCGAGCCGGGCACATTTGATCTCGATAATTTTTCTCTCAAGCCGACCGATCCGGCCGCGTTGCTCGAAGCAAAGAAGGAATCCGACCGGGCGGCGGCCAACCGTTACGTTCCACCGGAAGAACCCAATAAGGCGAAGTGGCCGAAGATGCTCAAGGTCGAGGGCAATCACCTCGTCGATAGCGATGGCAAGACGGTCTGGCTGCAGGGTGTCAATTGCGGCAATCTGGAAACCCTTCCCGCCGACAAGCAGGTCATCAAGTCGACTGTGGTTGCCATTGACGAGTGGAAATCGAATTGCATCCGACTTCCGGTCAAAGAGGATTTCTGGTTTGGACAAAGCCCGTACCAGAAGGACGGCGGCAAGGACTATCGTGACACCATCGATCAGATTGTAACGTTGGCGGCCAACCGCGGGGCGTATGTTGTACTCGATCTGCACCGTTTCCGCGCACCGAAGCAGGAGCACGCCGATTTCTGGAAGGACGCAGCGGAACATTTCAAGGATCATCCGGCGGTGCTTTTCGATCTTTTCAACGAACCTCATGGAATCAGTTGGGAAGTCTGGAAAAAGGGCGGTTTTGTCGGTGAGAAGGAAGGAACTGACGAGTCGGCCTTCCTGACCGAGGAAGACAAAAAGAAGAATCAGGGATTTCAATCCGTCGGCATGCAGGCGCTCATCGACGCAGCGCGTTCGACCGGGGCGAAGAATATCGTCATTGTGGGCGGCTTGTTCTGGTGCAACGACCTCAGCGGCATTCTCAAGGGCTACGCGCTTGAGGACAAAACCGGTAACGGGATTATGTACTCGTGGCATACCTATAACTGGCATCCCGGCTGGGCGCGGGTGATACCGGTGCTTGAGAAGTACCCGCTCTTCCTCGGCGAGGTGGGAGCTGACATCAAGAAGATGGACTTCATCAAGTCGGAGATTCAGGAGGATCCTTATACGTTCGTTCCGGACATGCTCGGTTTCATCCAGAAGTACAAGATCAACTGGACCGGCTGGTGTCTTCATCCGCGCGCGACTCCGGTGCTGATCTCGGACTGGAATTACACACCGACTCCGTACTGGGGAGAATTTGCGAAGCGGGCGCTGGCGGGCGAGCAATTCGAGATGAAGAAAATGCGCTGATCCGCATTGTTCGGCGCGAACCATATATCAGGAACTCACAAAATCAGAAAAATTAGCGAGGTCATTGGCTCACGGTGAAACGCTCCGTGGGCCGGTGCCTTTTTCTTCCATTTCCAAATTTGCGCTATACGTCTTTTGAGGCGGAGTCCGATGCCGGTGTTGCGGCGTCCGGGACGCTATTAGTGAAAGGTTCGCCGTTGTCAATGACGAGATCGATATTGGGCAATTTGGCGCGCAACGCGTCGTCGATATTTCCGCGTCCGCCGCACGAATAACGCACGAGCAACCGATGGCGGGGCGATCCGGGGGATTGTTCCACCCGGTTTTGGGCAAACGCAACCGCGTGGATGATGAGCCATTCTCCAATGTAGCCGAAGCTCTGGCAGATGGTGCTCAGGGGCGGGTCGCTGTAACGGCTCGATTCGATGTCGTTGAATCCGATAATCTCGAAATCGGTTGGCGCGCTCAAACCGACCTTGTGCATGGCAGTCATGAAACGCAGGGCGTGTTCATCGTCGTAACTGATGATGGAGAGATTGCCTTGATGAATCTTCCAGCGTTCGGCCAGTTGATCCATGGCTTCGGCCCCGGGGTCGACCAGTCCGCAGAGGAATGGCAGGTTCTGTTGCGAGATGTGGCAGGAATAGGCACTCAAGCGGTTCTGGAGAATCACATCTGTTGAGGAGTTCGGGCCGAGGAAGGCGATTTGTTTGCGACCCAGGCATTCGTAATAGCGGCACAACATTTCCGTGCAGGTGATCATCGACGAGCCGAAGGAGCCCTGTTGTTCGAAGCAGTTTTTTTCCAGTCCGGGAATCAGCATTGGTAGCGTGACCGGCAGAGGGGAATTCGAAACGAAATGACGGACTTCCTCGGTCTTTTCGTGGGGGAACCACGGGAGGATGATGGCGACGCAGCCTTCGCGTTTGAGACGGTCGGCCTGCTGGCGGGTGTTGGCGGCGAAATCGTTGATCCAGCATGAACGCAGGTGAATGTTCTTGGTGCGGGCTGCGTGGGCGATGGCCTTGAGGACGTTGTAGCCGTAGACATCGCTTTCCTCCCAGATCATGATGCCGAGTCGCAAGCCTCCTTCTACGGGAACGCTGATCTGATCGGATTGTGGCGAGACGAAGGTGCCGCTGCCGATTTTGCGGGTAATGACGCCGTCGTCGACGAGTTGTTTGAGTGCTTTGCGAACGGTCAGGAAGTTGCAATCGAAGGTCTTCGCCATGTCGCGTTCGGAAGGCAGTTTCGCTCCGGCAGGAAGAGTTTTCGCCAGTTCGCGAATTTCCTGTTCGATTTGCTTGTATTTAAGTTGTGAGATTTTCATAGCGAATCCTCAATTCGGCGTGGCAGTTAGTATTCGTAAGGAACTATACAATAGCTTGTTCCAAAAATAAAGCACGGAATGCTATACTAGAGTCCTTTCTATTTAAATGGAAAAGCCTCTAATTGTTTGAATTCAGTTGAAATCAAAAAAGCATTTGGTATTTTCAATATATAAAGTAATTGAATAGCACTATATTGCTTCTATAAATTGCAAATTGAGCGCCTCGAACTGAGTCGGCCCAATTGTTCCAGATAAGTGACCAACTTACATCCTATGAACACGACCTCTACAATGTTGGGGAACGTCCCGATTGAGCGCGTTTCCTGTCACCCCGAATACAACGAACAACTGCTCTATTTCACTACATCGAGTTTGTCCGACGACGAGGAAAGACTTGTGTTTCTGAGCGACCGGACGGGGGATTTGAACATTTTCCAGCGCGATCTGAAAACGAACGAGGAGGTTCAGTTGAGTGATAATCGGGAAGGGGTGTTGACTCCGTCCCGTTGCTCTGAGCTTCGGCCTTTGCGCGGGATCAATCTGGGCAGCGTGGCTCATCACACGCGAACCGGGACAGTCTACTATGTGCAAGGTTCGGCGCTGTATACGGCTACGGCCGGAGTTGCGCCTCGCAAGCTGGCCGATTTGCAGCGCAACGAGGTTTTCGGTTGCACGCATCTTTCTGACGACGGAAAGTATTTTTGCGTTTGTTCGACGGATTCGATGGCTTGGGATGATGGGGACAGTTTTCTCGGCAATGCGGTCTCGATTGATGCCCGGGTTCGGGCCGAGAAGCTCAATTCGTATCTCAATGTTTACGATACGCAGACCGGGGAATTGGTGTTGCGTGAGGCGGTGCCTTGCGCGTGGGTAACGCACGTGCAGTTCCGTCCGGGCAATCCGAAGGTGATCCTCTATAACCACGAACAGGCGGCTGATTGCGGCATCCGTCGGCTGTGGCTGTGGGATGGCAAGGAGCATATCCGGTTGAGGACGGAAGGGCCGGGGCGTTCCCGTCACGACTGGGTTTGCCATGAGATGTGGGAACGTGACGGCAATGCGATCATTTATCACGGTGGTACCGCTGACAATGGAAGGAAAATCGCGTATCTCGGCGGTGTTGAGATCGCCTTTGTCGGTCGGTTGGATTTGCGGACGCACGAGTATGTGGAGATCCCGTTTCCGAAAGGGTGGAAGGACTATGGTCATTTTGTTTCCGGTGAAACCGGTCTTTTGGCTTCGGATGCTTATTATCTCGATCCCACGACGCCGACTGGAGATACGTCCACTCCATACGGTTGGTCGGGCAAATGGATTTCATTGTTGGATATTGACTGGAAAACGCGCCACATCCGCTGGATTCCACTTACCCTTCATGGAACGTCGTGGAAAAGCCAGGATGAGCATCCCCATCCGATATTCGATCGTTCGTGCCGTCATGTTTATTTCAATTCAGACCGAGAGGGCAAGCGGGCGATCTACCGGGTAAAAGTCGATCTGAACGCGCCCAGTGTGACAACCTGAGCCGTAACTATTCAAAACCTCACGCCCGATCTTGAGTTTTCCCGAGGCAAAGGCTTCGTTGCGCGTCGGTCACTTATTGATGAGCAATAAACTCCCTCCTTGCGCCTCGCCTTAGCCTCGGGAAATTATCAAT
>DBTH01000140.1 GCA_002306945.1 Methylacidiphilaceae bacterium UBA1321
ACCACCGCCGTGCCGTGCTGGTCGTCGTGGAAAACGGGAATGTCGAGCCGCGCCTTGAGTTTTTCCTCAATCTCGAAACAGCGCGGCGCGGAAATATCTTCCAGGTTGATACCGCCGAAGCCGGGCGCGAGATAGGCCACCGTGTCGATGATCTGTTGCGGGTCCTTCGTGTTCAAACAAATCGGATACGCGTCGATGCCTGCCATTTCCTTGAAGAGCATCGCCTTGCCTTCCATCACTGGCATCGCCGCCTCGGGGCCGATGTCGCCCAGGCCGAGTACCGCCGTGCCGTCACTGACCACTGCGATCGAATTGCCCTTGATGGTCAGGTCATAGGCGCGGGATTTGTTGGCCGCGATCATCTCGCAGACGCGGGCGACGCCCGGCGTGTAGGCGAGCGAAAGAGCGTCGCGCGAATTGAGCGGAATCTTGTTCTGGATGGAAATCTTGCCGCCGCGGTGCAGGTCGACGACGCGGTCGTGAATCTCGCCGACGATCACGCCTTCCGTCTGCCGGATCGCCTGGATGATTTCCTGCTCGTGCTTTTCGTTGCGGGCGCGAATACAAATGTCGCGCGTGATCTCGTGGCGATTGGAACTGATAATTTCCACCGCGCCGAGATCGCCTCCCATTTCGCCAATCTTTTGCGCAATGCGGGCAAAGGAGCCGATGTGATTGGCGTACGTCAGACGAATAAAAAACGCATACGAAATTGAGGGCGATTCGGAAGGTGCGCTCATAAGTATTATTTATAATATAAAACTTGAAATATAAGTAAAGATAACAACTTTCTGTTTCATATCATTTTACAAACAAATAACTTACGATGTTAATTAAAAAACGATAGCTAGCACATAACTCCACAAAAACTAGACAAAATCGACTCTGAACAAATTGACGCGTGCCAATGCAATTTCGAATCTGTCTGGAATTCTCCGGTCGGAACTTTACATTCCACCGTCAACCACCCGCAAACACTCTCTACCGATCAGCTCAGATTGGAGCGAAATTGACCAGGCCAGACTTGAAGGGATTCGAAATAAGGAGAGGGGTTCTGGTTGAGCAAACTGACGAGACTGTCGCTCTTTGTCCGTAGGGAGATTCCCCACGACTCGATTGTTTTCAGCGGGTAATAGAGACTCCAAAACGGGATCGGAACGAAGATGGGATTTTTACGTTCCTTTTTAGCCAATTTCTCCAGAACCTGGCGAAAGGTCAGTGGGGTCGAACTCGCCGCGGTGAAAAGCGCTGTCTGCTGATCCGGCGCTTTTTCCAGAAGCCATTGGATGAACCGGCATAAATCGTCGACGTGGCAGGGATAGAGTTTTTGGGCTCCGCCGCCGATCAAGGGGAGAATGGGAAGCTTGCGTATCAATTTCGTCAACGTCATGGTCAAGCCGTCTCCCTTGCCTCCATAGACCAGGCCGGGACGAATCGTTATCGCTCCACATTGGGCGGCGACTTGCTCCGCCGCAAAGGCGTTTCGGCCATAAATGGATTTAGCTTCCTCGTAGGCGCTGATGCTGGAAATGAAAATAATTTTTTTGAGTTTCTGTTCGCTCGCGAGCTTCAGGAAAGCGCAGGAACCGTCCAGGTTGAACTCATCGGATTTGCCGCTTTGAGAAGCGGTCATGTCCCAGCCGGAATGGATCAGGGCGTCGACTTTCAAGGCTTCCGGCCACTGCGGGGAAGACGGGTCGATTTTGACATCGCAATTGCGGCGACCCGCCTTGATGACGGTGAATCCACCCCAGCGCAGAAAGTCCACGATGTGACTGCCAAGATAACCCTCGGTACCGGTAACAAGAATTCGGCTCATATGGAATCTCCCATTTTCACGCGGCCTGGGAATAATTGTGCAGAACCTGATCGCTGCGGATGCGGCGCAGCCAGCGCTCGGCGACGATCTTCCACGAGTTGCATTGCGAGAGCGCGAGATTCTGCCGGGCGATGTCGACGTAGTAATCGTTGTCGACCATGACGCGGGCTAGTTCGAACGCCCAGGTCATTCCCCAGTCTTTGGCCATCGGCACAAGCGGATTGCGCCAGGCCGTCTCGGGCAGCGCACCGGTCGAAGTGCTGACGACCACCGCCCCGGCTGCCATCGCTTCCATGGCGGTGATGCAACTGGTTTCAAGGAAAACACAGGGGTAGGCCAGCGCGCGGCTGGAAAGGGCGACCTGCCGGACATCGCTCTGGCTGACGGAACCGCGGTAGATGATGCCGGGCATATTGTGGGCCCGGTCGTAGAGTTCTTCCCATTCGGGGCTGTCGTTGACGCCGTAGACTTTGAGGGAACTGAGGATGACCAGTTCCGCATCGGGAACGGCACCGCGAACGATGGGCCAGAGTTCGATCAACTCCTTGAGGCCGCGCCACGGAACGGAGGAATAGTAAGAACGTTTCGGCCGGCTATGGAGCAACTCCGGGTTGACGTGGAAATGTTCGATCGGCACGGCGTTGCTACTGAGGAACGATTTGGTCAGCGGCAGATGCAACTGGCGCATCCAGCGCAGCCATTGGAAATGGGAGAGGACGATGACGGCGTCGCAACGGCCGTAGACCCGCGCGGCCAGGGCCTGATCTTCGAGTGGCTTGACCATTTTCTGATCGACGTCGTCGTGCGCCCAGAGGTAATTCAGCCGCCCCGGCAGGCGTTCCGAGTCGAACGGCCTCCAGTCGCGGCAACTGACAAAGACGTCGGTCGTGTACGTGGTCAGTTTTTCAATCTGCGTTTCAATCTCGATCTCGTGTCCGAGGACTTTCAATGCGGAGGCCAGGCGCAGGACGGCAGTCTCGCTGCCGCCGAGCGGATGATTCTCGCACCAATCGAGATCCTTCAGCACATCTCCGCGTATTGAATTGATATAGAAAAGAAAGCGCATGTGAATACCTGAAGGTAATCGGCATCGGCATTCGCACGCTTGAACAAAAAAGCGAATTTTTTTCCCTTCTTGAGCCGATTCATTCTTGTCCCATGTCCACGCTTAGCGCCATCATGATTGTAAAAAACGAGGAGAGTAATCTGCCCCGCTGTCTGGAAAGCCTGCGCGGGGTCTGCGATGAAATCGTCGTGGTCGACACCGGTTCGACCGACCGCACTGTTGAGATCGCCCGCCAGTCCGGAGCCCACGTCGAATTCTTCGCCTGGACCGGCAACGAATCCGATGCCCGCAATTATTCCGTTGCGCAAGCCCGTGGCGACTGGCTTTTCCAGGTCGATGCCGACGAGGAACTCAGCCTCGAACTGCGTCAGGAACTGCCCGCTGAACTGTCCCGGCTCGACCGTGAACCACACATCCGTTCCTGCAGCGTCCTGTGGGAAAACCATTATCTCGGTGGCGAAACCAGTTCCACCCGCATCCTGCGCCTTAACCGTCGTGAGAGCTTCGCCTACACCGGTGGCATTCATCCCATCGCCACCTACCAGCCCCAAACCTACGCCCTGCGCGGAGCCCTGCACCATTACGGATATCAGTGGACCGCCGAACGCCGCCAACGCAAGGCCCAGCACATCCTCGATCACTTGCGACCCTACCTGGCCGAATCCCATCCCTCGTTCGACCGCTGGTGCCAATACCTCAGCGCCCTCAACCTCATCGGCGACAAGGCGCTTTTCGTGCAGGCCTGGGAAAAAGTCAGCCTCTATTCCCCCCAGGAACGCATCGCCTCGGCCGCCACTCCCGCCTGGCTGGAAAATAGCGCCAACTTCTTCCGCTACTTCTCCTGCTGCGACGATTTTGAAAACGCCGCCTTCTACGCCGACGAAATCCTCCAGGTGCATCCCCGCCACATTGCCTCGCGTTTCTACCGCCTTCAGCGCCGCGTCAAGCAACGCGCCTGGAACGACGCACTCCGTGATGCCCGGGAAATCCTGGACGAACTCGAACACGACCCCGGCCCGAACAATCCCGTCTGGCCCGTCATGCAACGCCCCGCCGCCCGTGCCTGGCATTGGCTGGCCGAAACCCACCTCTCCAGCACTTTCCCCACCGCCGCCCCTTCGGACGAACTCCCCGTCTGGCTGCTCGAACCGCTGACCTTGCCCGCCTATCTCTTCCACAACTGCGCCCCCAACCTCGACGGTGCCCCCGATGGCGAAGGCACCGAACTGCTGCGCCTGCTCATCGACGCTGAGACCTTCGACCGTTGCCGCCGCAACGCCGACGCCCTGCGCCTGCTCATCCGTTGCCTCCAACGCTGGTCCGGTTTCAACTGGCTGCGCATCGGCCTGGATCGCCTCCAGCGTGGCGAACCGTTCCGTCTCGAAACCCTCGCCGAACGCACCGTTCACCTGACCTGAACCGCTCCGACGCCACACCTCCATGACTCCCACACCTACTCCCACCAGCATCCTCATCACCTCCAACGACCGCTTCGTTCCCACGTCGAAAACCTCCGAGATGCTTGCCTCGGCCTGCCGACGCCTCGGGTTGCCTGTCATGGTGCGCGATTGTTCCGATGGCCGTTACCTTGGCGCGGTCCTCGAACAATTCAACGATCCCACCTACACCAGCGACGCCGCAGTCACCCTGCGCCACAAATATCACGGCCTGCTCCTCGCCTTCGAAGTCGACACCATTCTCAGCCTCGACCTCCAATGGCTCTTCGTCCCCGATCTCTTTACCGAAACCCCCGAGATCCGCGCCATCCACTCCCTCTGGTTCGACGACATGCGCAGTTGGGCCCGCGCCAACTACATGTTCTCCACCTGCCGCGAACAATTCCAGAAGCACATCCGCCACCCCAAGGTTCACCACTACTTCTATGGCCGCGGACTGGCCGAAGAGGGCCGCACCCTCGGCATGCCCACCAGCCAACTCTCCTACCTCGCCGCCCCCTACGAATTCCTCTCCCTCAACCACCCCTGCGAAATCCGCGACCGCGCCGCCTTCATCGGCAACCCCGGCTTCCGGGAAATTCCGCCCGAACCCATCCTCAAGGCCATGCACGACGGGGCCGAAATCAATGAACTGCGCCAGCTCAACGCCGAAATCCTCATGCGCAGCCGATTTGAAAAAAAGGAACGCTGGCTCAAGGAAGAGCCTTCCATTGACCGATACCTTGCCGTTGCCCTCCAGGCCCGCGTCCAATTTCCCTACCGCTCCGCTCTCGAAATCCTCAGGCTAGCCGCCGAACATTATCCCCGCGCTGCCGCCTACCTCGACGAACACGGCGAAATCCTCGACGCCACCCTCATCGTCAAACTCGTCAACCGTTGCGACCGCCCCGCCGTCATCCTGCGCCTCTACCAAAAGGGGCTCGTCGATGTCTACAGCAACCCGAAGGAATGGGAACCCTACGGCGTCAAAGCCCTCCCCTCCATCCTCATCCCCCAACTGCCCCGCTACTACCAGAAATACAGCGTCCACCTCAACGCCGCCAACGCCCTGCGCGACGCCACCGCCAACGAAAAACTCTTCGAGATCGCCGCATGCGGCCGCGTCTCCCTCAACCTCGCCTCTCCCGACATCTCCCTCTGCTATAACGCCGGCGAAATCGCCCTCGCCGCCAACCTTGCCGAATTGGAAGAACAAGCCCGCCACCTTCTCGCCAATCCCGACCAAGCCCTCGCCATGGGCAAACGCGCCCGCGCCCATACCGCCCGCGAACATCTTTGGGATCACCGCCTCAAAGCCATCTTCAACCTGTCCGATAAGGAGGGTGACACTGCACCTAATCTTGCCGACGCCGAAACCGCTCATCCTTTACCACTTCGCACATAGCGTGGGTGCAGGAGCGATTGCCTCAACCAACATCACGCCGTCCGGCATCTTTACTACTTTTACTGCCGAAAGAGTTTTGCTCTTCCTTTGCATTCAAATTGCCGACCTTTGCATCCTATTGATTCCGATGCACTTAAATTCGCTCAAATAAAGACTTGCAGCGCCCTGCCCACTTCCTAACCTCAATTTACTATGGCATTTAGCGTTGTTAGCAAAAAAAATGGCAAGACGTTTTACCTTCACGGCAGAGAACAGACCCTCAAGGGTGGACAAAAAGTAAAGCTCTACTACTTTGGCGGCGCAGTCAAAGAAGGAGCCCTTGATGCCCTCCCCGCTGGCTATGTTGTCTCCGAAAATAGCCGCACCGGACTTCCCCTTTTGAAGAAGGGATAAGGGGATCCTCTTTGTGCGGGGCAACCCGCACGAACAATACGACAGGCCGTAGCGATACGCGCTTGACCACGGTTGGGAAAAAAGCGACGCAAATCACTGCGTCGCTTTTTTTCATGTCCAATTGCTAAAATTGGCGTAAGGATAAACAACGAATTTTACCTTCCCCATGCCATGCCCCTCGCTGCTTTTATCGGAATAGACAACGCCTTACCCATCGCTTTCCCACCCTCCTTGCGAAAGGAAATCGCCAAATACGTCGAAATCCACCCGGTGGAACTCAACCTGAAAAACTGGGATAAACAAGGCGACTCACTCCACAACGTCGAAATCCTCCTGGCCACCTGGGGCGTTCCCCCGATGAGCGCCGAATTCCTCAAGACCCTGCCCAACCTCAAGGCCATCTTCTACGCCGCCGGAAGCATCAAATGCTTTGCCACCGACGAAGCCTATTCCCGTGGCATCACCATTTGCGCCGCCGCCGGAGCCAATGCCATCCCCGTGGCTGAATACACCACATCGACTGTCCTCCTGAGCCTGAAAAAATTTTGGCACTACGCCGCCCAGACCCGCACCACTCAAAGCTGGCACCGCAGCATCGATTTTGTCCCCGGAGCCTACCACTCCACCGTCGGCCTGGTTTCCCTCGGCGCGGTTGGCCGTTCGGTTGCCCAGATGCTGGGACGTTTCGACATCGACCTCATCGCCTTCGACCCCTTCCTGCCCCGCGAACAAGCCGAAGAACTCAACACCGAACTGGTTTCCCTCGAAGATCTCTTTCGCCGCTCCGACGTCGTCAGCATCCACACCCCCTGGCTCAAGGAAACCGAGAACCTCATCAACGAACGGCTCTTCCGGCTCATGAAACCCGGTGCCACCTTCATCAACACCTCCCGCGGCGCCATCGTCAACGAGAACGACCTCATCCAGGTCTTCAAGGAACGCCCCGACCTCACCGCCGTCCTCGACGTCACCTGGCCCGAACCCCCCGCCAAAGACTCCCCCCTCTTCACCCTGCCCAACGTCGTGCTCACCCCCCACATCGCCGGAAGCATGGGCACCGAAATCACCCGCATGGGTCGCTGGATGACCGACGACCTCATTCGCTTCCTCAACCACAAACCGCTTCAATACAACGTCACCCACGCCATGCTCGCACGCATGGCCTGACGCCGCATTTATCCAAGCCGTACCTTCAATGAAAATTGGTCTAGTCTCCGTCACCTACCGCAAACTCACTCCCACCGAAATCATCGACGCCTGTCGCCAGGCCGGTCTCAACGCCATCGAATGGGGTGGCGACGTTCACGTCCCCCACGGCGATCTCACCACCGCTCGCGAAGTCGGCACCAAAACCCGCGACGCCGGATTGACCGTCTCCTCCTACGGTTCCTACTACCGCCTCAACCCCGACCCCGCCCAAAACGGTCCCGCCTTTGAGCAAGTCCTCGAAACCGCCGTCGCCCTCGACGCCCCCACCATCCGCCTCTGGGCCGGCAACCGCAGCCCCAAGGATGCCGACGCCGCCTACCGTCAAGCCGTTGTCGACGACGCCAAACGCATTGCCGCACTGGCCAAACAGGCAGGACGCACCATCAGCTACGAATTTCACGGCAACACACTGACCGAAACCACCCCAAGCGCCCGCGAACTTTTCCGCGCCACCGAAGACCCCGCCATCTACAGCCTCTGGCAACCGCCCAACGGCGAAACCCTCGACGCCTGCATCGAAAGCCTCCAGGCCACACTACCCCGGCTGTCCAACGTTCACGTCTTCCACTGGTGGCCCGACGCCTCCGTCCGCAATCCGCTCGTTCAGGGTACCAACCGCTGGCTCGAATATCTGGCGATCATCAAGAACGCCGGGAAAAATCCCGACCTCCTGCTCGAATTCGTCCCCAACGACGACCCCTCCATCCTCGTCCGCGAAGCCGACACCCTCCGCAGTTGGATTGCTTAGAGCAACTTAAAGTATCAAGCACACAAAGACTGG
>DBTH01000097.1:0-9123 GCA_002306945.1 Methylacidiphilaceae bacterium UBA1321
TATTTAAATGGAAAAGGCTCTAGCAGGTTGCTGAAAAAGTCCAGAGGGTCAAAAATGACTCCGAAAAACACCATCAAAACACTCCGGTCATGTTGAGAAAATCGATCCTGAGTAATTTTACGAAGTCGTTTTTCGCTTCCATTTTGAGCGTTTTTAAAAACACCCCTTTTTCAGCAACCTGCTAGCCAACAGATCAATCCGCGCCTGTTGTCGAGATACCAGAGATAAGCGTGTCTCGAATGAGCCGCTTATTTGTGAGTGTTATGTCCCTGGCGAAGATATGGGAGCGGCGCCCCCCACATCTCATGCTGACTCAAAAAGCTGAATAAAGTCTGTTCTTTGAGCAAAACCGTGAGCGAGTGGAGTATTATCCCCATCACTCACGGATTTTTTTGTGTAGACTTGCAGAAGAGAACCGTTCAGCTTTACCGCAATTGTCTGTTTGGCACATGAATTTCAGGCGGGTAGCGTTGAAGCGTTATGAACCAGAATCCTCAACTTCTAGTCAATGGTTTGCCATTGCTCAATCCCTATGTGGGCATTGGAGTCTATGCGCGCCGACTCGTTCAGGGCTTATTGAGACATAAACCGAGCCTGTCTTTTTCTATATTGCTTCCTGAAAATGCTAAGGACATCAGGAAGGAATTTGATTCCAATATTCTCGATTTGGTTGCTGGCAGAACAATTAAAAAGGAAATTATCAGTAATATCTACTGGTCTCACCGGATTGCCAAACGGGCAATTGAACGATACCCCGATGCGATCTTTCATAGCCCCGGTCCATTTTTCTCCTGCTATCATCCCCAAAAAACGATTATTACCGTCCACGATAGCATTGCGCACTATTTTCCACGCTATCTCGGAAAATTCTTTATCCGGCGTTGGTTGGCGAGCTTGTCCGAGACCTATGCCCGCCGATCCAGCCTCATACTGACAGTCTCGGAATATTCTGCGCGTGACATCTCTAATCTGTTGCAGATTCCAAGGGAGAAAATTGAAGTCATCTATAACTGGATTGATAATCGTTATTTTCAAATCGACAGGGTCCGGGAAGCTTTCCGTGTTCGGGAGAAATTAAAATTGCCGGAACTTTTCTGGCTTTATATTGGAGGCTACGATTACCGGAAAAATGTGGAGTTTCTCCTCCGTGCCTATGCGGCAGCCCGGCAGACATGTTCCCTTCCGCCGCTGGTTCTTGCCGGAGACGTGCCGCGCGATTTGAGCAAACCCTACTGCGACGTTTGGGGTGCCCTCAAGGAAACGTCCCTCGGAGCGGATCAAATACTGTTGCCAGGGAGGATTTCGCATGAGGACATGCCGGGGCTTTATGCCGCATCGGCCCTTCTGCTTTACCCCTCGCTTTACGAAGGCTTCGGGCTACCGCCAGCTGAAGCCATGGCAGTTGGTACGCCGGTTCTGGTTTCTGATGGCACGAGTTTGCCTGAGGTGGTGCGCCGACCGGAATGCCGGTTCGATCCTGTGCAAATGGACGATCTGGTGGAAAAAATGAAAAAAGCAGCTGCCGATCCAACTCAATTTCAGTGCCCTTTTCCTGAGGAATTTACCGAGAACACGGCGATAGACCGCTATCTGGAAGTGGTTAGGCGCTTATCTCCCAAGTGATCGCCGTTGGGCATGGCAGGTCAATCAGAAAAGGTCAGAATGAAATTTAATGGTAGGATACCTAAAGACAATCAAAACAAGCTTGTAAAGGTTCATGCTTTGGCACGATTATGACGCGACGATGTTGAGTCAATTGATTACAAGGACGTTTCGCTCTGCCGTGGCTTGGAGCATGTTTACGGCGGCTTTGCGCATTTGCAGCGCCATCTTTGTATTGCCGTTGGTATTGCGTTATTTGCCTACCGAGGAATTGGGGCTGTGGTATGTCTTTGGGTCAATCGGTGGGCTGACGGCATTACTCGACTTTGGCTTTAATACGACCATGTCCCGTACTGCGGGTTACGTTTGGGCAGGAGCCAAAAAGCTTCAAGCTCTGGGTTTAAATCACGGTGATGCGCCGGATTCATCGCACTGCGGGCCGAATTACGAATTGTTGTCACGGATGGTCGTCACGATGCGATTTTATTATCGCTGTTTGGCGGCCATTGTCCTCTTTTTCATGCTGACGGCGGGAACGTGGTGGATTTGGAGGCAAACGGGGCATTTCCAAAATGTTTTTTCTCTACGAGCGGCATGGTTTTTTTTCTGCCTGGGATGCGCCTTGAATACGACGGGTTCTCTTTGGCCATCGCTTCTGATTGGCATTAATGGGGTGCGCGAGGTTCAATATTTGGGGATTTTGCAACTGGCGATCAATTTTACGGTTGTGCCGGTGTTGCTTTTTTTTCACTTTGGGTTGTGGGCTGTGGCAATCAGTCAGTTTTTGATGGGGCTCGCCGCTCGTTCCGGTGGCCGTTGGTATTTTTACAAAATGGCCGGTGCCGGGCTGAAAACGGACGGTTTGTCGTGGGATAAGGAACTTCTACTCACGCTGTGGCCGATGGCTTGGCGCAGCGGAATTGTCAGTGTGGGGACGTTTCTGACGCTCAATGCCAATACGCTTGTGTGTAATGCGTATCTGGGTTTGGCAGAGACAGCCTCGTATGGTTTGACGATGCAGGTAATTGGTTTTCTAGTTCCAATGAGTCAGGTCTGGATTGTGGTCAAATTTCCACAGATTGCCCAATTGCGCGCTATGAATAACGTGGAAGAAGTTGCGCGCATTTTTATCGGAAGGATGCGGATAGTGATAGCCTCATATTTATTGGGGGCGGTCACTCTTCTATGGATTGGCAACGATCTTCTTGTTTGGGTTCATGCTAAAACCCATATGGTGCCGATGCCGGTATTGCTGGCGCTTCTTGCTGTGAATTTACTCGAGATGCATCATTCCCAGTTTGGAACGTTAACTGTAACTGAAAATGTCATTCCGTTTATGAAGGCCTCCATAATTTCGGGCGTTGCCATTGTTGGCTTGAGCTTTTTTATTACTCCACATTTGGGACTGTGGGGTATTGTACTTTCTTTTGGAGGTGTGCAACTTTGCTACAATAACTGGTGGATGGTTTGGCGTGGAATACAGGGTATAAACATGACGGTTTCGGAATATTTTAGTCGGTTTTTTTTATTAAACAGGTCGCGTCCGAATCGCGATACGTGATCGAGACTTCTATTGTGTAGATCAATGAAATTACTGGTTGTCAAACTCGATCAGATCGGTGATTTTGCCGTAACGCTTCCGGCGTTGCGCGCAGCTTACGAGGCCGGGCATCAGGTGGATGTGGTCGTTGGGCCGTGGAATGCAGGATGGAAGGAAGTTGTTCCCTGGATAGGCAAGTGGTGGATATCGAATTTGGTTTATTCCCGCCGCAAGCCGATGTCGCTGGCGCAAAAAGTAGCGGCAGCGCGTTCTGCTTTCTCGCTCGCATGGCGACTATCTCGGGAGAAATACGACATCGCGGTCGATCTGCGATTGGACGATGGCAATCAGTGGCAGGGCAAATTTATCACGTGGCTTTCGCGAGCTCCCCGGCGGGTCGGAGGTTTTGGGAAGAGTGCGGTTTTGCTGACGCACAGCTTTGCTCCGACTCAAACGCACCAAGAGGATCGCCTATGGGAGCGGCTTAACCACGCAGTTCCAGTACCGCCTGCGCAGGAGAAATCATTGGTGTCTGTCGCTCGTTCTGAGTCTGCCTTGAGACGACCCACAGTGATGCTACATCCCGGGACATTGGCGGCAACGAGAAGTTGGCTGCCGGATTATTGGATAAAACTGGCGCAACAGCTTCCGGCTATTTTATCGAAAAAATGTCGATTGATTCTGGCGGGTGGCCCCGGAGAAAAAGACCAGGTGATGAGAATGGCCGCCTCGGTATCCGAGGCCGGTATAGAAACCCTCTTTCCTGGCAGCCTGCGCGAATTTCTGGAAGTTTTGGCAGGCTGTGATTTGCTGGTGGGAGTCAATAGCGCCCCGGTTCACCTGGCGCGGTTGGTGGGCACACCAACCATTACTATTTTTTCCGGCGAAGTACGTGCGGAGCATTGGGGCGCACGCGGAGATAATTTGATTTTGCAAAACCCGGTGTCATGCGCTCCCTGCGGCTCTGAAGTTTGCAGACAGCCTTCCATTCTTTGCATGGAAAGAATTACGCCGGAGCAGGTGCTTGAAGCTATTGTAAAGCGGCTGGGCACGCTGCGTCCTGATTCGCTTGCCGGAGGTTCGCGATGAAACTGCTTGCGATCAAGCTGGATCAGATCGGCGATTTTGCGCTAGCAGTGCCTGCTTTGTGGGCGGCGCATAAGGCTGGTGCTCAAGTCGACGTGGTTGTGCAGGCGGGAAATCTGGGCTGGAAAGAAATTCTTCCCTGGGTGAATCGCTGGTATGTGGCGGACGTGCCTTCTCCCGTGTCCAAGCCCTACACTTTTTATTTGCTGGGCGCGATGTTTCGCAACGCGATCAAGCTCGGACTGAGGTTGCCTTTTCAAGAGTACGACATGGCCGTCGATCTTCGCATGTACGATGGCGATGTGATGGGGAGATGGATTGCGGCGTTGTCGGGCGCACAGGTTCGTGCCGGTGGCGGCGGATGGGGGCGTTCCCTGTTGACGCTGGAGACTGTTTCGACCCGGCAACATGAAGAAGAACGGATTTGGGAACGGCTCAATCAGGTCATTCCGCTTTCGCCTTTGGAAAGCACACCTCTGACGGCAATCAATCATCCGGTTCCGTCTGCGCGTGAACCGCGTATTCTCATGTGTATGGGTAGTTTTGCGCCCTCCAAATGCTGGCCCCTTGCTCATTGGATTCAATTGGCCAAAATGCTTTCGGAAACTTCCAGGTCTGACACCCGGTTGGTATTTGTTGGCGGACCGGGCGATAAAAATCTGGTCGAGAATATCCTTTCCAAATTGGATCACCCCTCCATATCGAATTGTTATCCTGCCGACTTGTATACCTTTCTGCAGTTGATAGCCGATTCGGACTTGGTTGTTGGTCTGGATAGTTCACCGCAACATATGGCCCGGTTGGTTGCAACTCCGGTTGTTACGATTTATGCGGGAACCTCTCCTTCGCAACGTTGGGGTGCGAAAGGCGATAATCTGATTTTGCAGACATCGGTTCCCTGTTCTCCTTGCTACAAGCGCGAATGTCTTTACGCGGATCATCCCTGTATGACCGGAATTACTCCGGAGCGGGTGTTCGAAGCGATTGTGCAACGGCTCAAGATTGTGCGGCCGGACGCGCTGCTTTCAGGTAAGAGTTAATCCTGGTTTTGCATGAACGGAAATACCATGAAACAGACAACTGCTGATCAGATAGGCCAAGAATATTTCACTGCGTTAACGGGAATCCGCGGAGTTGCGGCTCTTATGGTGGTTATGGGGCATCTGGTAGACGCCATGGCGGAGACGAACAGTGTGGCTCGAAAAATACTTTATAACCTGTTTCAAACTCCGGGCATTCAAGTGCATTTGTTTTTTCTGCTAAGTGGATTTATCATGATGCATGTGTACGGGAAAAGGGAGACTTTGAATAAGCCGCTCTGGTATCTAACATTTTTGAGATCTCGGCTGGCGCGTTTCTACCCGGTGTATCTAGCGGCTATTCTTTTGATGATCTTGCCATTGATTTTTGGCTCATTGGTTGGGGAAAGTTTTTCCCGAGGTGATACAGCTCTCGGTATTTTAATACCCAATATAGTACTCATTCAACAATGGGGCCTGGGCATTAAAAATATAGTTTTTCCTACGTGGGCGACTAGTGTCGAGTGGTTTGCGTATATCTTTTTGTTTCCTATCTGTTTGTTTTTATATCTCAGAATAAAACGGAGCGGATACCATGTGCTCGCCGTACTTGCTGGGTTGGCGGTAGCCTTTTTATGGTCCAATTATTCATACAAACATGGAGCGCCCTTTTCCGGGGTGATCCAAGTGGTGGTCGAGTTCACGATGGGCGCGGCGTTGTATGGGATAAGAAAGTCTTATTTTGATAAGATTCAGTTTTTGGGTCACTGGAGTGACTGTACGACTATAGCCATTTTTATTGTTTCGATATTGATAAGGAATCAAACCATTGGAAATAATGGATTGCTAATGCTGCTCTACTGTTTCTGGATATTAGGATTGAGTTTTGAGCACAGTGGCTACACCGGTTTGGTTATGAGAAGGCCGGAGTGGCAATGGTTCGGTGCCATATCCTATAGCCTATATACAGTCCACGATGTAACCATGCACTATCTCTACCATTTTTGTTCTTTGACAAAAGCAATTGGCCATGGACTTGGTTTTTTCCTGATAATCATGTTTGTAAATTTGGCTGTTGCCATAGGCGTGGCGGCAATTCTTTATTACGTGGTCGAAATACCCTGCCGAAAATTTATTCGAGGTGGTTTTAGGAAATGAACGAATCGTTTCTCAGTAGAATATCGTTCAATTGGGCGGATTTGACTTAATGGTTTGGTTATTGGGGACGGCTGATGGAGTGGACATGGTAGGTGTGCTGGTAGTGTCGGTGGGCGGGACTTCGTCGAGGGGTTCCACGGTGACGTTGTCGAACCAACTGACTCCGGCCGGGTAATAGGTGAAGAGCATGACGCGGAATTTGGTCACGGGTCGATTTTTGGTTGGGTTGAAGATGCCGGTGAAGTGTTTCCACGCGCCCTTGCTGTTGCAGTCGAGAACGCCTTCGTAAACACGTTTGAGTTTCTCGCCGTTTTCGCTGTAGCCGCGAAACCAGACTTTCCCGGCGGTGCCTTTTTCCGACATGAAATCGAAGGAGATGCGATAGGATTTGCCGGGTTCGACCGGGCCGGGAGCGGAGTAGAGGGAAAGTCCGTAGGTCTCGGCGATGGCGTTGCTTTTCGGATGTGGGAAGACCCATTGCATGACACCCGCCCTGGTGCAACTGTCGACGTAGGCGGTTTCGCTCAGGGAGGTGTCCATGCGGATGGCTTTGCCGCGATTTTCGCCTGCGACGTTCGGAGCGTCGGTCCATTGGACGCCGGTACCGTCCATGGCGTCCCAGGCGGCGGGCTTCTGCGGATTGGCCGGATCGGGGAGGTCGAAGTTGCCGTTGGATAAAATATTTTCGGCAGCGGCGGTTGCGGTGACGATTGGGAGAGTGGCGATCAGTGCAGCGAGATAGATTAGGAAGGTTGTTTTCATGGTGTCATTTTCCCGGCGTGTTGGCGGGGGCTTCGCTTAGAGAGCGGAAATAAGCGCCCGTCATTTCCTCGTAACCGGCGGGAACGCCTTCGGCCTGCGTGTCGGACAGATTCTTCTGCCCGCTGTCGTTCATTGAATTGACTTCGACGCGGCTGACGCGGTTGCCTCGATAGGCGGTGCGCGCGGCGGAGAGGGCGTCGAGGGCCTGGTGATAACCCTGGTAGAGGGCGATGCCGTTTTGTTTCTTGGCGGCTTCCTCGAATTTCTTCATCGCGTTGACGGCGCTTTCGAGATCGCCGGAGGGACGGCGTTGTTTGCGGAGTTGAACGGCGAGCGACTCGGCCTGCTGGCGCAACTTGGCCTGTTGTTCGGCCATGCGCTGGAGGCGTTGCGAAGGCGGGGGAGGAGTGGAGCCGCGCAGTCCTTCCTGTCCTTGGCCGGCCAATTTACCGCCGCCGGTCGCGCCGCCCTTGGTGTCCTTGGACTTGTCGTTGACGCTGCCGGATTCAAACGGCGTTGAGGACAGGCGCGTGGGGGTTTCGCGTCCGCCCTTGCCTTCGGCGGAATCCTCGACCATCTGGCCGCTGCTCTTGCCGCTGCGTCCTTCGCCGGAACGTCCGCCGACTTCGTTGTTGTTGGGGAGTTGATTGCCCGTGACGCCGCGCGCGCTCATGTTGGAGATCGGCCCGTCGCCTGCGCCCCAACCCGCGCCCTTGTCGATGGAATCCATGAAGGTGCTCGAAACGTCTTCGACGTCGTCGCCCATTTCCTCTTCCTTGTCGAGCAGGTCGCCGACGATGTCTTCGAGTTGCTTGGGGAGTTCGGCCATCGGCGCATCGGCCTGGGTGGCGCTTTCTTCCATGACCCACTTGGTGTTGTCGGGAGTATTGGGCAGCCAGCGTTCGAGATTCTGTTCGAGTTCGGAGGCGAGTTCGAGCCCCGCTTCCTCGCGCGGAACGGCGATCTCGACTTTCTTGTCGTAGAGTCCGGCGGCGGCGGCTTGAACTTCCTGAAAGACTTCGTTGAGTTCGCTGACGACCTTGCCATCGGCGAAATCCTGTAACGGCAACTTGCTCAGGTCGGTGAGTTTTTCCTGGAAATACTTCGCGTTCTTCGCCTCCTCGCGGGCGAGTTCTCCGAGTAGCGCTTCCTGTTGCGTGGTGAGATCCTCGGGGCGGAGTTCCTTGAGGGATTTGGTGGCGTTAACGATTCGCTTTTGGTCGTCGACGAATTTTTTCAGGTCGTCCTGCAACTCGGCCATGGCTTTTTCGACAGGAACGGGCGGCGGCGCGTTGTCGCCGGTCTTGCTGGACTTCAGACGTGCGGCCTCCTGCCGGTCGCTGGCGATTTGGCCGAGGAGCGAGATCAATTCGTTGAGAATGTAGGCTTGCCGTTTTTGCAATTCGCCGAGGTGCGGGCCGAGTCTTTCCTTCGTGAGGGAGGGAACTTTGTTGATCTGATCGAGTGCCAAACCCATCTCGCCTTTGACCAGCATTTGCAGACCGACAGCGAACGGTTTTCCTTCGGGACGTTTGCCCGCTTCATCGAGGGTTTGATTGCCGAGGTCGCGGGCCTGCTGCTGGGAAGCGTTCATGCCGTCGCGGTGTCGGGGGAGATTCTTTCCGGCGAGGGCTTCGGCGAGATGCAGGGTGAGATTGTCGGTCAGGCCGTTGGCGCGGGTCTGTTCGGCGATGGTGTTCTTGAGCAGACCGAACATTTTTTCGAGTGCATCGCCTTGCGGAACGGACAGGTCTTTGAGTCCGTTGACGCGGATGAGAATCGGGCGCGAGACGGCCTTTTGTTTGGAGGGACTGAAGTCGACCGCTTGCGCCGTGACGAGAAAAACCGATCCGGGCGTGAAGACGGCGGGGTCGAGTCCGATGGCGTAAGTTTCCGGCGCGGGTTCCTTTTGTCCGGGTGGCCCCATGTAGGACCACGTCTTGATGACTTTGGTCG
>DBTH01000097.1:9370-17520 GCA_002306945.1 Methylacidiphilaceae bacterium UBA1321
CTTGATGACTTTGGTCGAAGCGGGATCGTCGCTGCGGGCGACGAGGAGTGAAACGCCCGCGACGCCGTAATCGTCCGTGGCGCGAATCGTCAGCGAGAGTGTGCCGCCGGGATTGACGAGGCGGTTGCGGTCTTCGGTGGAGAATTCGACTTCGGGCGGACGGTCGGCGACAGTGGTGATTTCGCCTCGGCACAAGGTGCGGGCGGTGGTGTTCCTGGAAGCGGCGGCGGCGATTTCGTATTGGCGCGATTCGTTGAGCAGGAGAGTGGTTCTCCAATGACCCTGATCTTTCTTCAAGCTGACCGGCGCCTTGTCGGCGGGGTTGCCCCAGGTGACGGTCGCGGCGTCAGGCACGAGATCGAACACGGCGTTGACGGTCGATCCGGTCAACACGCTCAACGCCATCGGTGCGCCGGGCTGTTGATACGTTTTCACTCCGGTGTAGGCGGGCGGCGTCACTTCAAAGACGGAACTCTTCAAGCGCGGTAACGGCGAGACGGAGACGTTGACGGCGGGGCTGCACGAATCTTCTGCCCAGGCGCGAAAGCTGAATGGCCGGGTGACTGAGCCGAAGGTGAAGGCGTACTCGCCGGATTTGCCGCGCGGGAGCATGGAGGCGCGGTCACCTGCGTTGTGGGTGGGTTCGACCGGACGCGAACCTTCCTTCCAGATCAAGGCGGGCACGGGCGGAGTCTTGCCCGTGTTGCCGCGGAAGGTGAGCTTGACTGAGACCTCAAGCGAATCGCCTTCCATCAACGCGACGTTACCTTGCGGTTTGATCTCGATGTCCCAATTACCGATGGGCGGCACATCGGCCAACGGCAGGAAGAAGCGGGTCATTTCGTTGGCCATGTGGCTGGGGAAAATCGCGCCCAGCAGGAACCAGATCCAGGTGAGCGCAAACAGCGCGAGGCCCCATTTCCGGAACGACGGCGTCCACCAGAGTGAACGCGGCGGGATCTGGTTGAGCATGGAGCGGGAGACATCGACGACGGGACGGATGAATTTGCGTTGTTCCTTGCGCGGCTTGCGAGTTTCGAACTGATACGCGTTGATGAGAATGTTGCCGCCGATGCCGCGATCCATTTCGAGCAGACGCGCCGCGCGTTGCAGGGACAACGGGCGCACAAGCGGCTTGAGAACGCGCCGGTACAAACTCACGATCATGAATCCGCACAACACAACCGCCATCGGCAGCCGCAATGCCGCCGGCAGATGAAAGAGATGGTCGGCGGCAAGAACGACCAGCAACGTTCCGGCGGAGAGGACTCCCCACCAGACCGCGCCCTGAAGCACGCTAGCCCAGCGCATCGCCCGCGCGGCGCGTTGCAATGCGAGAGTGGTCGGACTCGGTTTGCGCTCGGTCATGGCGCGGCCTCCGGTTTGGAATGGGTCAACGCGATGCGCGATAAAAGATCAGCGCTCTTGAAAACAACCGGCGGTTTGCTGGAGCCTTCATTGCGGCCCGTGGCGATCATGACGCGATTGAGGAGAGTGGTCTTCTTTTCCTCGGGAATATATTTCCAGCGCAGAACGGCAATGGTCCACGGGATTTTATCTTTGGCAAAACTGTGTGTGTTGGTGTCGCGTTCCATCAGCACGAGGGAGAAGACATCGCCGCTTTCGCTATCGCCCGCGCAACCGAGCAGGGTGCGCTTGTCGTAGAAATCGCGCATATCGCTCGAAGCGAGCGAGGCTTCAACCGCCCTAGCAGCTTCGGGATCGTTCGCGGCGGGCCAGGCGACGTGAATGCCGTCAGCGGCTTCGACGGCGAAAATAACGCGCTTCGGATCGCCGAAGGGAATCGACCACGCGGGCTTGTCCTTCGCCTCGGGAGCGGCGTCGAGGAGGGCCAAGTCTGGCAGCGAGATGACGGTGATCGAACGAATCCCGGTCAGCTTGTCGGTGGTCAGATCAATGCGGCAAGTGGCGGTCGTCGTGCCGCTGACGTTGAGGCGGATCGATTTCGGATAGACAATCGATTCTATCTTTTGGTTCAGTTGTCCGGTTTGCTTGGCGAGGAGAACGACTTTTTCGGTTTTTTCCGCGCCTTCGAGATAGAGAACGGTGGTGTAGAGATGGCCTTCGAGGACTTTACCGTCCTTGAGGGTGATCTTCGCTTTGAAATAACGCACGGGATAAATTTCACCCGTCTTTGTTTGCGCGGCCTGTCCCGCCTCGGTGAAATAATAGCCCTCGCGCATTTCCTCTTTTTCGGGAGTCATGGCGATTTCCTTCACATCTTCGAGCCGGATCGACGCCTGTGTTTTGACTTCAAAAAGCCGGATGTCCTTGCCAGGAGTGAGAGAGAGGTCGCCATCGACCTTGCGGCCATCCGACCACTCGACCGAACCGGGTACGGCAGCGGCACAGGCGATCAGTCCGGCGCAAAAGGCAAACAGGAACGCGAATGGCGCAAAAGTTTTCATATGAGGTTCAACCTCCGTCGCAAGGTCCATTCCAGAACCAGAAGCACCAGAACGACGACAAGAAAGATATTCCACACATCGACCAGTGGCAACGTGGCGGGAGTTTGTTGCGAGACCATCTTCTCGCGCAGAAAAGTCTTTACCGCCGCCACATCGGTCTCGGAGGCGTAAACGCCTTTTGCACGCGTCGCGATGTCGCGCAGATAGGCTTCCTTCAACTCGGGGTTTGCGCCTTCCTCGACGAGCGGTTCGACGGTCAGAAGCCGTTCGTAATTCTCCACAGCCTGATTTCCCGCGTAAGCGGCGAGCCGGAACGTGAAATCGCCGCGTTTGTTGAGCGGCAGTTTCGCCGTGTAAAATCCCGCCTGTCCCGCGACCGGGGTGAGGCTGATCTCGCTGTCGCCGGTGGGGCCGGAGAGCGAACCAACCAGCCGGACTGCGCCCGAATCCGAAGCGCCCTGCATGCGTACTTCGACCGTGGCTTGTTCTCCGGGACGGTAATGCTCCTTGTCCCAGCGGATACCGAGCAGCGAACCGCCTTCGATCTTCGCGGTCAGACCGCGGGCGGACTGACGCCAGAACTTGCCGAAAAATACTTTCAGATTTTGTCCCGCCGCCGCCCAGCGCCACAGCGTGTTGGTGGCAATGCCGAGTACCTGTCCCTTGCCGTAACGCTGGAGCGCGACGACCGATTGCAGGCGGTTCGCATTGGAAGCTTCGAGCAGGCTGACCGCGCCGGGCCGGAGACTGCCGGGTTGATTGATGCTGTCGAGCGCTGCGCCGCCGGTGGAGGCGAGGGCTTCGCGCCAGCCGTTGGTGAATCCGGCGGAACCCGCCGAGGCGGCGAGCGTCACGGGGAAATTGCCGGAGAGCAATTCCGGTTCGTTGCGGGCGATGGTCCAGGGGAAGAGTGGGGCCAGTTTGCTTTCGGCGTAGCCTCCGCGACCGAAGGACGATTCGCCGCCGAGGAGAATGAGCGCGCCGCCGTTGCTGACGTAGCGGACGAGCGCCTGCGTTTGTGCGTCGGTGAGGAGATTGGCTGCGAAGGAGCCGAAGATGAGGCAGTCGTAACGGCGCAGGATCGCGTCGTCAGTCGGGAAGCCGCGTTCGAGATCCTCGTAGCCGGTGCGGTCGCCCTGCACGGTGAATTTATCCTCTTGCACGCGATACATGGCGGTGAAGGCGATGCCGGGATCGGAAGCGAGTTCGGCGCGGAGATATTTGTAATCGGCTCCAAGTTCCTGTGTGAAATAAAGGACGTGCAGGGCGCGTTTCTGGATCTGAACGTTGACTGTGCGCTGATTGTTGATCTGCGTGAGTTCGCCCGTCAACGACGGCAGCCGCACGCGGTAGCGCAATGCGCCCGTTCCGCTGGCCTTGATATGGAATGATGCCGCGCCGCGCAGGGATCGCAGATCGACGGTTTTCGATTGGGTCTCGACCCATTTCTTGTCGCGCCACTCTTCGAGCGAAACTTTCAATGCGGTGAGTGCGTCGGGCGAACGACTGAGCGTGCCTTGCCTCGCGTAGACTTCGGCTTCAATGTCGAATTCGTTTCCTTCCTCGATGGAAGCGGGCGCGTTGACCGAGCCGAGGCCGATGTCGTTCCACGAATCGGCGGGAGTGCCCACGCCGACAATGGCCAGCGGCATGGGAGGGAGTTTGGCGATGTCGACCGATTCGTCGCCGCCATCGGTGACGAGGATCACACCGTCGGCTCCGGTGAGATTGCCCTGCTCGTTGAGCGCGACGAAAATCGACGCGAGATCGGTGCCGCGTTCGGCTCCGGCTTTGGGTTTATAACCGGCTTCATGCACGCCCGTGTCAAAAGGCAGAACTTCAAATTTGACGTAATCGGGTGCGGCGGATTCGATGGCCTTGATTATTTTTGAGGCCCGGTCGCTGCGGGAAGTGGAACCGTCGTCGCGCAAATCCATCGACGCGGAAACGTCCTGCAGAACGATCACTTTGGCGGGATTGGAATTCCACCGGGCGGATTTCCACGCCGGGTCGAGCAGGGCGAGGAGAATGAGAACAACGACCATGAGCTTGGGAGAAAGAACGGTCCACGCATGACGCGCGCCCTGCCGCGAGGCGAGTCGTTGGAAGAGGGCGTAGAACAACGCACCGCTGCCGAGAACGAGCACGGAAAATCCTATGGGGCCGAACGACGGCGTCCATTCGAGCGTGCTCATCGTAGCAAGGCCTCCCGCCGTTTGTGTCTGGAGCTTTCGGTTTTGCGCCGCAACGAAGAGGGAAGCATCGAGGTAAAAAGTTTTTTACCGAGCGAACCGCCCCGTTCGTTGGCGAGCCAGGTTTCGAGTAGGAGAACAATCAGAGCGGCGGCGAGCAACGGGCCGTAAAGCGGCGTGTGGGCGCGACCGGAGACGTTGCCTGCGGCGGTGCCGGTCTCGCCAAGAGCGACGACTTCATGCGGCGCGTTTTTGAGGAGGGGAATCGAGCGGCCGGAAATATAATCGGGTGCCGCTTCGCCCGCCGACGAGCGGATAGCGATCCACTTCGTTTTTTCTTTTTGGCGAATTTCGTACACGCCCGCGCGCGCCAATCCGGGGAAATCGGACGGCATGCCCTGCCAGTTGACGGACGCCCCGGTGAGGGAACGAACCTCAGCTTGAGTGCCGCCCTGGTCGAAGGGAATGTCTCCGGCGGCTTCGTGAAGTACGAGGGGAATCGACTCTGTGCGCTCGCCGAAAATCGCGTTCTGCACCAGAGCGACGAATCCGGCCTTGAGCGGCAGCGAAGACCATTTGGGAGTGAAAGCGAGGCCGCTCGCGTAGACGGTTCCCTTGCCGACGCTCTGGCGGGCCAGCACCTGCGGCCCTTGAGCCGAGGCGAGTAGTGGTTTCCAGTTCTTTCCCAATTTGAGCGGGCGGTAGATCAAGGCGCGCAACGCTCCGAGATTCGGCTTTCCATCGGTGCTACGCAGATCGCGCCACACAGGATCGTCGGCCTGCAATGGAACCAGATTTTCGGCTTCCTTCGGTTGGCGCGGAATATCGACGCTCGCATCGATCCAGCCGGGAAGCGGTTTGCCGACAGTTGCGACGGTGTCGGGTGCGGGAACGAGGAAGAGCGTGCCGCCTGCGCGGACATAATTTTCCAACGCCTTCGCTGCCGCGCCATCCTGCGGCCAATCGTCCCAGGTCAACGCGACAGCGAGCGGTTTGGCGTTGAGTTCATTAGCGAGTTGATCCGGGTTGACGCCAACGGCATCGATCCCCGAGAGGTCGGCATTGCCGCCGGGCGCGATGGCAAAGGGCAGTGCGGCAAATTTTTCGCGACCGCCGACGAAGAGTGTTTTTTGCGCTTCGGAACACCAGAAGCCGAGATCGATGCGGTCGACGGCGGGAGCGATGTCGCCTTCCACCCAGATGCGCGCCCAGTGAAAACCGGGATTGTTGAAGGAAAAGGTCAGCGCGGCGGGAACGGCTTCACCTGGCGAGACGGAAATATCGCGGGAAAAACTCTTTCCCGAATCGTCGCTCGAATTGAGCCGCACGAGTGCTGTCGCAGAGGAGTAATTGTGAAGCGTGACCCGGACGGCAGTGACTCGGCCAGTGGGCAGCGAACGGATTGGTGCCTGGGAAAGTTCGAGGGCAACCCAGCCGGCGGTGAGCGCGGGGGGATCGATGCGGTGGACGACGATGCGGCAACGGCGGCCTGCGTCGAGCGTTTCAAGTTCGCCGCGGCCCCAGTGATTTTTTTGCAGATCGGTCACGATGTGCAATTCGTGCACGGGTTGCTTTGCGTTATCGAGAGTGGCGAGCGCGGTGCGGATGGCTTTGGGAACGTTGGCCGCGCCGTTGGTCGGGGTGAGTTTTCCGAGCGCATCGCGCAGGGCGGACTTGTCGGCGTCGAATCCCCGTGGCAGCGCCCCGGTCGAATCGGGAACGGCGAGCTGGACGGCGACAGAGTCGCCCTTCGGGGAGGAGGCGATTAATTTTTCGGCGAATTGCTCGGCGCGAACGAGCTTGATGGCGCCGTCTTTGGCCGGGGCGGCCATCGAGGCGGAATTATCGATCAGCACCAGCCGGGCGATATGGCCGCTTCCAGCGGTTTCGATCCGGGGTCGCAGCAGGGCGAGAACCAGCAGCAGGATGAACAGACAGCGCAGCAGGAGAATGAGCCATTCGTGAACTTTTCGCTTCGCGCTCAACTTCGGATCGATGCGGGTGAAAAACAGGAGCGAAGGGAAATCGAGCGTTTGCCGCCGCAACCGGAAGAAGAGATGAAACAGAATCGGCAGCGCTACAGCGGGCAGGAACCACGCAACGGCGGGATGGGAAAAGAGCAGCGACATCATGTGGCGGCCCTCTTTGCCATCGCGTCGAGGAGCGATGTGCGCGTGTCGATGGTATAGTAATTAGCGCCGCAACCGGTGCAGAGACGGCTGATCTCGTTGATGTAATTCTGTACCGAACGGGAATAGTCGTCGCGGATTTCGTCGGCCTCGATGAGAAGCTTGTCGCTCGACTCCAGATCGCGGAGTTCGACCAGTCCGTGCATCGGCAGGGCAATCTCCGCGCCGTCCAGAACGTGAAATACCGTCACATCGTGACGATTGTGTTGAAGGTGCTGGATGCCGCGCGCGACTTCGGCGGGCGGTTGAAGCAGGTCGGAAATGAGAATGACGAGACTACGCTGGGAAAGAAGTTCGGCAGCCTCGTGGAGAGACTGTTCGATATTGCCCTTGCCGCCGGGTCGAACCGATTCCATTTCGAGCAGGATCGGACTGAGTGTTTCGGTGCTGGCAACGGGTTCAAAACGTTTGCTGATTTTTTCATCGAAAAATGTCAGCGAAGCGCTGTCGCCCTGGCAGACCAGGAGATAAAGAAATCCCGCGGCGAGCGAACAGGCGTATTCGAATTTCGTGGTTGGTCCGGACTTTTTGAAATCGAGGCTGGCCGAAGCATCGACGAGCACCATGGCGCGGAGGTTGGTCTCGTCCTGAAAGCGCCGGATCATGTAGCGGTCGGTTTTGGCGTAGACCGACCAATCGATGAGATTGGGCGCGTCGCCCGGAACGTATTCGCGGTATTCGGCGAACTCAACCGATGCGCCGTAACTGGGCGAGCGGTGCAACCCTTGCAGAGTGCCCTGCATGGGACGCCGTGCCGAGAGGCCGAGACCACGAATCTGGTCGGCCACGCGGGGCGGGAGATATTTGAAGTTCCTCGCCGATGCCATAAACGTTGTGGCTACTTGGCCGAGTCGTAATCGGGTTCGGGAATGGCTTCGAGGAGCTTGCGGACGATCTCGTCCGAATCGACCCCCTCGCTGGCGGCGGCGAAATTGCAGAGCACGCGGTGGCGCAGAACGGGCAGGGCGAACTCGCGCACGTCGTCGCACGAGACGTTGAGGCGTCCGCTCAGGATGGCGTTGGCCTTGGCGGCAAGGAGCAGGTATTGACCCGCGCGCGGGCCAGCTCCCCAGCGCACCCATCGCGAGATGAAGTCGAGGGCGTCTTCGGCATCGGGCCGCGTGGAGCGAACCAGCCGCGTGACGTAAGCGCCGACGTGCGGACTGACCGGGGTTTTGCGAACGAGATGCTGGAAGGCGATGAGCGAAGAACCGTCGAGGACTCGGGCGACTTCGCGTGCGGAATCCTGGGTGGTCTCCGTGATGATGCGTTCTTCTTCTTCGGCGGAGGGGTAGCCGACCTTCACGCTGAACATGAAACGGTCGAGTTGCGCCTCGGGC
>DBTH01000097.1:17795-24514 GCA_002306945.1 Methylacidiphilaceae bacterium UBA1321
GTGCCTTCCTGTTCGATGGGGTTCTGTGTTGCGATGACGAAGAACGGTTGCGGCAGATCGTGACTGACGCCGGAGACGGTGACGCGGCGTTCCTGCATCGCTTCGAGCAGGGCGGCCTGTGTTTTCGGCGGGGTGCGGTTGATTTCGTCGGCGAGCAGGAGATTGGTGAAAACGGGGCCGCGCTTGAAACGGAATTGCCGCCGGGAACTGTTCGAATCTTCTTCCAGAACCTCGGTTCCGAGAATATCGGCGGGCATCAGATCGGGAGTGAACTGGACGCGTTTGCACTGGAGTTCGAGCGTGCCGGCGAGCGAACGGGCCATGAGCGTCTTGGCCAGGCCGGGCGTGCCGACGAGCAGACAATGGCCGCGGGCGAACAGGGCGACTAGGATTTGCTTCACGACGGCGGATTGGCCGATGACGACGCGGGCCATTTCGGTGACGATCTTGCCCTGCGCCTTGTTGAGTTCGATGGCGGCGGCCTGTGGATCTTCGATCTCGACGTCGGCTCCCTGGAGATTTTCAAGCGAGGAGCGGGCGCTGAAAAAACTGAATCGCGTGGAGCCGACGGTGAAGGCGGCACCGTGTTCGAGGCGCAATTCGGTCGCGGTGCGTCCGTCGAGTTGCAACGGCGTATTGGCGTCGTAGCAACGGGCGACCCAACCGCCGGAATCTTTTTCGACGAGCACCTGCTGGGGCAGAGTTTCGGGGTCGCCGAGAATGATGTTGCAGGTGGGATCGGAACCGATGACGAGGGGATCGCCGTTGAGCGGTAGAACCGATTCTTGTCCCTGGGCCGGATGAATAATAAGTCGTTCAGTCATAGATAAAGAAATTTCAGACAGCGGGTCAGTGCGTGGCGGCGTACATGAGGATGTTCATGCCCAGCGGAAATGCGGTGCTGGAACGGAAGGCGAGCGCCATGGGATATTCGCTTTCCGACCAACCGGCTTCGAGGTCGATGGGACTATAGATGACGCGCAAGTCGCCGTTCATCGAAATGCCTTCGAGCTTCGGGGCTTTCGATAGTCCGTAACGCATCGCAACCGCCGGGGTGTAATCGACATCCTGCACTTTGACAACGGTGCTGAAGATCGGATGCGAGGGCGGTATCGGTTCGAGCTTTGAAGTGGGCAGAACCTTGGCCATCTCGCGGCGCACGGCGGCGTCGAAAGTGGACAAACCGAGGCCGTTGTTGATGAGGAGCGTGCCGTTGCGCTGGAGGAAAGAGCGCAGCGCGTTGACGGCGGCGTCATTGAGGTGGAAATCGTCGAGGCCGGTCAGGTAGAGGAACGAGACGTTGGAGAGATCGTCCTTGGCGGGATTGACGACGAGGCGCTTCAAATTCACCCGCAGAGAGGAATTGGTGCGGAGTCTGGAGAGGAGCGCGACGGCGTTGTTCGGGTGGACGTTGAAGGAGCCGTCGTGTTCGATTTGCGCGAAGACGAATTCATCCGTCGGCGTCTTCTCGTCGATGCTGGCGAAGAGTTCTGGCTTGGCCTCGTCCATGCCGACGCGGTGGTAGCCGATGGCATAGGCGACAATGTTGAGGCCGAGATTTTCGGAGGAGGCGACGTCGTAATAACCGGCCTGCGGCAGGAGCGGGACTTCGTGATTGTCCCAACCGCAACCGAGTCCGTATTTCGAGATGAGCACGCCGATGCGCGAACCGATGTAGAGACCTTCAAAGTAGGGCTTGTCGGATTTGACGGAGGGGGAATATTTCACGGTCTTCACATCGTTGACCATGTGAAACATCGGGTGATCCTGCGGAATGACGCGCCATTGGACTTCGGGGAAGGCTTTTTGCATCAACGCGCGGGCGGAGTCGTAGAAGTAGGGTGAACCGGCGACGGAATCGAAGATAACCATGCCGCCCTTGAGAATGTAGGTGCGCAACAGGGCGATGCTTTTATCGTCGAGCTTGAGCGAACGCGTGCCGCTGAAAAACAGGACGGCCATCTTGTCCGGGTCGCCGCTGAAGGTGGCGAGATTGACTTCCTCATAACCGTATTCGAGACCGAGCTTGCCGCGCACTTTGCCGAAGAGCTGTTGCAGGTCGGCGGGGCAGAGATTCCAGTCGGCGATTTTCGTCGAAGGGCCTTGCGGGTAGGTGAAGGAGCCTTGTTCGCCCCAGATGACCTTGCCGAAGAGGGGCGGAGGAGTGGGCGTGCGGTTGCGTTCAGTGCGACGCAACGGCGTGGCCGGCAGGGGCAGGGGCGGGAACGCTTCGCCGCCGGAGATGCGCTTGGGCGGGGCTTCGGGCGGTTTGCCGAGCGGGACGAACCAATCGTTTTCAGCGGCGCTGGCGGAGAGAACGCTCAGTGCGGCGATGACACTGACGGCCAAACGGGATGTGATGCGCATAAGTATTGAACACCCTTTCCAGCGGTTTGTTTCGATTGCAGGCCATTATTTCTTCAAATCGACCTCACCGGGCCATTTGCTCTTGGCCTGTGCCGTGGATTCACTGTAGGGGAACTTTTGCAGCAATTCACGCAAAGTTTTGCGGGCCAAGTCCCGGTCGCCCTGGGCGAAGGCGAGATCGGTGATGCGGAAGAGGAGTTGCGCGCGGGTCGACGGGTCGGTGATGGCGGGCAGGACGCGCTTGCCCCAGAGAAGGGCGGCGGCGGGGTCGTTCCGTTCCTGGTAGAGGCGTACACGGGCCAGGGCGCAATCGGAGGTGAGCTTGTCGAGGGGGGAATCCCATTCGATTTCTTCGATCCGGCGTTCGGCGTTGAAGAAGTCCTTCTTCTCGATGAAGGTGTTAGCCTGGTCGATTTTGGCGGTGCGGCGGATGGAACTGCGGGCGTCGGCTCCGGTGGGATCGGGAGTGAGGGCGAGGTATTGTTTTTTCGCATCATCGATGTTGCCTCGGGCGAGGGCGAGATTGGCCCAGAATATGGCGAGGATGCGTTTCTCGTCGTTGGAGAGAAGATTGGGATCGACGGCTTTGGCGAATTGTTGCGCGTCGTCGAGTTTGTCGGAAATGCGCAGGATCAATTGCGCGAGAAGCAGTCGGCACTGGTTGAGAAGCTGTTTGACTGGCGGCGGGGTGTTGTTGTCGCGGGAGGCGCGGGCGATGAGGGCGCGCCAGAGTTGCATTGATTCGGGATACTTGCGGATTTCCCCGCTGGCGAGATAGACGGCGGCTTTGTGGAACGCGGCGAGATCGGCATCGGTGGCATCGTTGATTTTGGCCGACATCGGCGCGGCGAATTTGGCCAGGCCGTCCGCGTCCTCGTAAGTTTGGAGGAGCGTGGCGACACTGGCGAAATCGGAAGCGTTGATCGTGGCGGGATCGCGGGCGAGGAGGATTTCGCGGTGCTTGGGATCGAGTTGCGGGCGGTAGGTGGAAAGCTGGGTCCAATTGCCGTGGACATTGATCGGGAGGGTCAACGTGGCGAATTCCTTGTTGCCGTCGCGGACGGTGAGCTTGACCTGTTTGGTGCCGGGACGCAGGTAGAGATGTTCGACCCTTGGGCCGTCGGCGGTGGTGCCGTCGTCGAAGGTCCAGGTGCAGATCCAGTTGGGACGCGGGCGGTAGAAGCGGAACCGCATGAGGACAAAGCCGGTGTCAACGGCATCGGAGGCGATGACGCTTTGGCCGTCGATTTCCGATTCGAATCCGATGAGCGGTGCTTGCGGGGCGATGACTCCGCTGGTGGCGGCGAGGCTTTCGGGAATCAGATCGTACCAGGCGATGTGTGCACGGCTGATGGGACGGAAGAAAGGCGTTTCATTGCGGAGGATATTCCACCCGGCATCGGCGACGTTGACGGCGAGACAGCAGACGATCGGAGGGCGGCCCTCGTTGCGGTAGTCGTAGGCGTTGTAATAGTCGAGCGTGTGCGGCCCGGCGGCGAGATCGACCGCGGCTCGGAATTGTCCCTGTCTGCCGCCGTCGAAATGGTGGCGGCCCGGCCAGGCGACGAGGGGTTTGCCGTCGACGAGGAGAAACGAAGCGTCGGTCGAAAAAATGGAGAATTCGTATTTCGCCCCCGTCGGGACATCGAACCAGCCCTGGAAATAGAGGAACAAATCGGCTTGCGGTCCGTGGCGGTGGCCGCCTTCGAACAGCGTGGTCAGGAGGGTGCGACCGAGAACGGTTGTGCTTTTTTTCCACGCCTCCTGCATTTGTTCGAGCTTCTGGATCTCCTTGCCGTCGCCGGGTCGGGTTTCGAGGATCACGCCCGCCTCGGGTGTCCAATTGGCGACGGGGGAAGGTGAAGGTGCGGGAGTGGATGCGGGTGGCCACGAGGGTGATGAGGAATTTGTCGATGTGGCGGGCGCAATCGGAGCCGCGGGCGTGATGGCGGGAGAGCCGAAATAGAGGAAAAAGCGTTTACCGCCTGCGGAGGAATCGAACACGACGGTGCTCATTTCACCGGGAGTCGACCAAAGGAATTTTGCGCCGATGGCGTTGCCTTTTTCGTCAAAACCGTACACGGGCCGTTCAGCCCAATGCGGGTCGGGCAGGCCGATGCGCACCGAGGAGACCTTGCCGGGCTGGTCGGGTTTGTCGAGGTCGACGATGAATCGCGCCGGGGCCGACGGCACTTGCCACGGGACGTTATCGGCGTGAACGGGGAGGGCAAAAAATAACGGGAAAAGGGAAAGCGTCCCCACGACCCCAAGCGGGGTTGTCAGCAGTCTGCCAACCGCAGCCGCAACGGCTTGCGTCCACATCATTCGCATTACCCCACACTCCTGCTACTTCCCCGCCCACCTGTCAATACGCAAGGCAGCAGGAACCCAAACCAGCGCGTAACATTTACTGCTGCGTAATGACGGATGGTTGAGTGAGACATTGGGTGAAAACGGCGCGAAGGGGCTTTGTTTTTCCAGGATCAAACCCGCAGGAATAAGAAAAGTTGTTTCCGGCGGCGGACCGGTTTATAATCGTCCCTCAAACTTATGGAACCGTTGCTGAAACTGCTGGAAGAGAACGCTCTCACCGCGCCGGAAGTCCTGGCTAAGCGGCTCGGGCGGCCTGTCGATCAAGTCATCAAGCAAATCAAACAGCTTGAAGAAGATAAAGTGATCCTGGCCTACCGAGCTATTGTCGATGACGAGAAGGCCAATCGCCAGACAGTCAAAGCGGTTATCGAGGTGCGGATCACTCCAGAGCGCGGAGGCGGATTTAACCGCCTTGCGGCGCGGATTTCGAAGTACCCCGAGGTGACCTCCTGCTTTTTGATGAGTGGCGGATTTGACCTTCTCGTGTTTGTCGAAGGCCGCAGTCTCAAGGAAGTCGCCCTGTTCGTGTCCGAGAAGCTCTCGACCCTGCATGGCGTCGTTTCGACGGCCACCCACTTCACGCTCAAGACTTACAAGGAGCAGAACGTGCTGCTCGCCGGTGAAGACCACGACGAGCGGCTCAAGGTCAGCCCCTAAGCAAATCGCTGAAAAGGGCCGATCCCTTTAATAATCATTTTGATAACAGCCAAATAAGCTTTTGGCTCGCCGATCCGTATTTGCCGGCGGGCCGGAATGGATTCTCATGAAAACCAAGTCGCAAAAGATTCCCCGTAACTTCATTGCCGATCACGTCGCGGCAATCCCGCGTTCGGGGATTCGTGATTTCTTTGAAATTGTCCAGTCGATGTCCGATGTCATTTCCCTCGGCATCGGCGAACCGGACTTCGTCACCCCGTGGCATATCCGCGAATCGGCCATCTACTCGCTCGAACACGGTCACACCGGTTATACCTCCAATCTCGGTCTGCCGCGTCTGCGCCGCGCCATCGCCCAGTACGTCGCGAAGAATTACCACGCCCATTACGAGGCCCTGAGCGAAGTGCTCGTGACCGTCGGCGTCTCCGAAGCGATGGACTTGTGCCTGCGCGCCCTGATTAATCCCGGCGACGAGGTCATCTATCACGAACCTTGTTACGTCTCCTACTGCCCCAGTATTGCCCTGGCCCACGGTGTGCCGGTGGCCGTCACGACCCGCGCCGAACACCAGTTCAAGCTGCGAGCCGAGGACATTCGAGCCAAGCTCACCCCGCGCACGAAGATCATCATCATGAATTTCCCCACCAATCCGACCGGGGCGATCATGACCCGCGAGGATCTGGAGCCGATTGCGCAACTGGCCATCGAGCACGATTTGCTGGTCGTTACCGACGAGATTTATTCGGAATTACGCTACGTGCCCGATCACGTTTCCATCGCGTCGTTACCGGGAATGCACGACCGTTGCATCTTCCTGCACGGTTTCTCGAAGGCGTTTGCGATGACCGGATTTCGCATCGGTTACGCCTGCGCTCCGGTCGCCCTGACCGAGGCGATGATGCGTATTCACCAGTACGGAATCATGTGCGCGACGACGATGAGCCAGGAAGCGGCCGTCGAGGCGCTCGAACGCGGCGAACGCGACATGGAGGACATGCGCGAACAGTACCGCATGCGGCGCAATTTCCTCGTGTCTTCCTTCGCGCAAATGGGCCTGCCCTGCTTTGAACCGCAAGGCGCGTTCTATCTGTTCGTTCCCATCGCCAAGACCGGACTCAATTGTCGCGAATTCGCCGTCCGTCTTCTCGAAGAGGAAAAGGTCGCGGTCGTCCCCGGCAACGCTTTCGGCCCCAGCGGCGAAGGTTTCGTCCGGTGCAGTTACGCCACGGCGTACGAACAGCTCGAAACTGCCGTCGATCGCATCTCCCACTTCCTTAGCCGCCTTCATCACAAGTAAGGCATGGAGGACTCCGTCCTCCATG
>DBTH01000097.1:24804-40313 GCA_002306945.1 Methylacidiphilaceae bacterium UBA1321
GAACCTCGCTAAAAGGGCGGATGGCGGTGCTCGTAGCGAGCACTCAGCCATCCGCCCTTTTTGAGGTTTCCAAAGGAAATCATACCCTTTGGTCGGGGTTTGGGGGCGAAGCCTCCAAGACTTTCACGCTCAGGGAACCGCGGGCGAGGCGGACGGAAGCGTCCTTGCCGACGAGTTTCGGGTTGGCGTCGCGGATGATCCTGCCTTTATCGTCGAGAACCAGGGCGTAACCGCGTTGCAGGGTGGCGGTGGGGCCGAGCGCGCGCAAGCGGGCTTCCCACTGAGTGAGCTGTTCGCGGCGGCGGACGATCACATCGCGCGGATCGACGGCGGTCCAGCGCAGGAGCAATTTTTCCAAATGATGGCGGCGGTCTTCCACGTTGCGGCGCAGGCGGTCGCGGAGGAGTTCGGTCAAATCGTCGACGCGCTGCTGCATCTGCTCGACTACGCGGCGCGGTTCGCGGAAGACGTAACTCTGCGCGAGCCGTTCCCATTGGGAGCGGCGTTCGACGAGGGAATGGCGCGTGGCGCGTTCGAGTCGTTGGGCGAGAGCGGCGATTTCCTCTCGCCACTCGTCCCATTCGCGCGAGACGAGTTCGGCGGCGGCGGAAGGCGTCGGGGCGCGCAGGTCGGCGACGAAATCGGCGATGGTGAAATCGGTTTCGTGCCCAACGGCGGAGATGGTGGGGATTGCCGAAGCGGCGATGGCGCGGGCGACGATTTCCTCGTTAAACGGCCAGAGGTCTTCGAGACTGCCGCCGCCGCGGGCGACCACGACGACTTCGACCTCGCGGTCGCGGTTGAACGCTTCGATGGCTTCCACGATTTCGGGCGCGGCGCCTTCGCCCTGGACACGCACTCCGCGCACGTGAATGCGGATGCCGGGGGCGCGGCGTTTGAGAATCTTGGTGAAATCCTGAAGGACGGCGCCCTGAAGCGAAGTCACGATGCCGATGAGTTGCGGGAAGACGGGGAGTTCGCGTTTGCGGTCAGTGTCGAAGAGACCCTCGGCGTCGAGTTTGCGTTTGAGCGCCTCGAATTTCTCCTGAAGGCTGCCCTGGCCGCGCGGGCGCATTTCGACGACACGAATTTGATATTGGCCGCGCGCTTCGTAGACGGTGATCGGTCCGCGGGCGAGAACGGCGAGACCGTCCTTGAGCGGGAAACTCAACCGCGAGGCGTCGCCCCGGAACATGACGGCGCTGAGGGTAGCGCTGGCATCCTTGAGGGTGAAATAGAGGTGGCCGGAGCCGGGACTGCGGAAATTGGAGATTTCGCCCGCAACCCAGACCTCGTCGAAGGTACTTTCCAGCACGTCGCGAATGGAGCGGGTCAGGTCGGAAATCGAGTAGGCATTCTCGGCGGTTGCGCCGGGAGCGGATTCGGCTGGTGCGGGGGCGGGAGTGGACGCCGTCGGGGACGAAGTGTTTTCGTCGTCGTCCGGGTCGAAGGAAAAGAGGTCGAGAGCCATTGGGAAAACTATACGCGATTTTGCGTTTTTGGCGACTGAATCGGTCGCATTGGGCCGTTGGTCAACCGCCGAGGATGATGTGGCAGCTACCGAGCACGGCTTTGTAGAGTCCGACGCCGATGAAGGCGAAGAGGATCGGTGTGGCGATGCCGACCAGATACGAAGCCACGATGAAATAACCGTCGCGTTCCATCATCCCCAGACACAACAATACAATCGAGAAGGCCGGGGGAAAATTCGTTCCCGGCGGCAACGGCAACGCCAGGACGATGCCCATACAGACAAACAGAACGCCGTGGACGCGGAAATGATATTCCGATGCCGAGAGGAAAAGCAGGCGCGGTTTGAGAACTTTTTCGACCTTTGAAGCCAGCCATACGCCCTTGTCGACCAGGGCCGAGAGCGTGGTGTACTGGATGTTGCGCCGTAGCAACGCTTGGGGTAGCCACGGTTTTTGAGCCAGCGTCAGGCGCAGGCCGAACAGCGCGATGATGACTCCGAACGGAACGGAGAGCCCCGGCAACGGCAGCGGCAGCAGGAACGGAAAGCTGAAGAAGAGGATCAGGAGCGCATACCCGCGTCCAACCATCACGTTGAATACGTGTTGGATCGGAACGTTGATCCCCGGATCCTTCGGTAGCAGGGAACGCAGGTCTTCAGAGAGGGTGCGTTTAAGAACCGGCTCGGGCATACCAAAGGGGATAGCGCGATTCTCCAAAAGGAAAAGCAGATTAGCAGGGTTTTGTTCCGGTCGAAGAGATAACCCAGGGGTCATTGGGAGCCCAGATGGCTCGTAGCTTTTGAAAGGGCAGTTCCAGGCTGTTGGGTTGGGGCTTGCCGAGAAACGGGAGGCGATTGGGCGGCATGGCGTCAGCATCCCAGACAGGGGTGGGCGCGATCTCTCCATTGATCGTGAGATAACGAACGCGATCTTTCTTAACGGAATAGCTGAGGCCCAGCAGCGAGTTTTCCCATTTGCAGCGGATGGTGCGGCTGCCGAAGTGGAAGTAGTCGAGGACTTCCATTTCAGCGAAACGGTTGCAGAAGTTCTCCCAGCTTTCCTCGGACTTGAGTCCTACTGCGGAGATGAATCCGTTGAGTGTACGTCCGATTTCGTCCGCCTGGAATGGCTTGGCGGGTCCTTGATAATTGTAGAAGGATATGAGTTGGTAATGGGGATTAGATTCGACGCCGATGTCGGTTTGCCGGCCCCAATTTGTCGGGTTGAGTCCGCGCAGGCCGAGGTAAATCGATCCGTCCTGGATGAGGACGGTGTTGCCACGGATTTCGATTTTTTCAACGGCTCTGAAGTGAGTTGGAAGGATGAGGGAGAGCTTCAGGGTTGTGAGATCTTTTCCGGCCAGTGTTAACGACGGTCGGGCGACGACGAGGGCCAGGCGCTCCTGTTGCAGTGTGTGAATAATTCCGTGAGGTTTGAGGAGGTGATCTTCACGAAGGTCGCCGGGTTTTTGGTCGTTGATCAGGTATCGGCAATAGGCCGTGCGCAGGTCTTCGATGGAGCGTAGGGGGGCGTGTCTGCGGTATTGGAGAAAAAAGGTTTCCGATTGAAGTTCGCTCCAGGCTTCGTTATTGGCGGTGCCGAGGGCGAAGTCTTCCTCCGCATGAAAGGTGGTATTGACTTCACCCGACTCGTCGAATCCGCGTTCGGCGCTGGCGCGCAGGTGGAAGGGATATTGGCGCTGATTCAGCCAATTGAGAAGATAGGCGGGAGGCAGGGCCTGACAGGATGAGAGCCAACTGAGTATGCCCCATTGTGTGACGCGGGAGTTGTGGTGATAAACCAGCCGCATGGGCTGGCGGGCCAATTCCTCAAGTGGCTTGAGTGCGACGACATCACCGAGAACGATCCAGAGCAGACAGGCGACGGTGGAAAAATGTCCGGTGGAATCGAGTTGGTAGGCGCGGGAATAGGGACCGCCCATTATTCCGGTCGGCTGGTGGAAATGACCAAGGATATCCGCCCAGATCCTTTCGACGCATTGCGCGGCGAGGACGCGGGCTTCGGCGTTGGAAGACAGGGAGGAGATCTCCTGAAGGTTGATCAGGGTCAGTGGGGAATAAGTCGGGCTGGTGTATTCGCTGAGCAGTCCACGGCGCGTGAGCAGATCGCGCAATTGACGCAGGCTCCATAGCCCGTGTTCGAGCGCTTGCCTGTCGGAAAAGTATTCGCCACCCAGAATCATTCCGAGGGCGGCCTTGGCAGGCATGTTGTCGTTGCAACCGTGAAATTGGTAGTCGGCTTGCCGGTCGCCGGGATAATCGGCAAGCGCTTGGCGGGCCCAATATTCCAGATTGAGAAGCACATCCGGTTCAAGTTTTTTCCCGTGGAGAACGAGCATTTGCACGCAGTGATTGGTGACAAAAATATCGAACGGGCTGTTTTCCTCCGCATCGGTGCGCGTGGGGTGGTGGTGCGAGAATTCCATGTGGCGCAGCACGGCGTTGGCCAGGCGAAGGTCATTGCTGTCGCCCTGAAGCAGGCTGAAAATCCCCCAAATAGTTTCGCGCGCATCGGGCTGTTGAAGAGGCGATACCCAGTGGCCTTCAGGATCGAACCAGAGGCGGTATTGCTTGATCGCACCGGCGACAATTGCGGCGCGGCGCTGTTGGGGGGTGGAAAGAACGGTTTCGGTCTGGAGCCGTTCTTTTGAAGGGGAGGGCCGATTGATCCGGGCTTGGGAGGATGTGTAGGTGGGACTCATTAGCAGGCTGTTAGGCAAGAGTAATGCCGCGCCGGGAACGCTTGGTTTTCAGCCACAACAGAGTTATGGCGGCCAGACCAAGTAATACGGTGGAGGGTTCTGGTACGGAGATGACGCTGACGGAGGAGATATAGTCCAGGGCGCTTGTGCCGCCATCTCTCTGACCAAATCGCACGGCTCCATAAGTGGAGGTACTAGTGAGCGCGGTGGAAAAGGTGTAGGTGGTGGTGCCGAGAATATTGTTCGATAAGTCGAGAACGGTGGCCGTAGCGCTGGTTCTTGAGATGTCGAGGGTGAGTTTGTAGAACGTGTTGGATGTTATGGTTCCGCTTAGCGCCACGGAGGCGTAGGTGGTCAGAGCTCCAACGGGATTGCCGATGGCGATACAGAGGGTGTTGGCCGTGTTATTGCCGAGATAGGCGTAGATGCCGTTGGGGTCGCTGGTTGACAGGCTGACGCCGCTGAGTACGCGATTGCCGGTGGTGAATCCGGAGCTGTTGTTGGTTGCGATGTTGGTCGCGATGGTGTAATGGATTCCGCTTGTGGCAAAACTGATGCCGGAAACCGAGTGGCTCACACCGCTAAGGGCGTTATAATTGTTGTTGCCCAGAGAGACGGCGGTTGCCACTCCGTACTTGGCGGTATCGAAGGAACTGCTCCAGTCGTTGGACCCGCCACCGCTCCATCCGGCTGCGGCGAGGGTTGTATTGCCAGCTGTGTATTGATCCTGAAAATTTTGGGAAAAGAGAACGGCCGCCCGGGATGTCTGCAATCCGCTCCAGAACACCAGGGAGGTGAGGACGCAGGCAACAAGTCGGCGGCTGAAGCGGTGAGGGAGCGACAGTGTATGGGTTTTCATATCTGTTTAGTTTTTAAGGGTTGTTTTCGACGATCTCGGGGTTGAGGGAAACGGGAAGATAGACGGGTTGGACGTGGCGGTTTTCGATTTGATTCTGGATTTGTTCAATCAGGGCTACGGCCCATTGCCGAACGCTGGTGACGATCCATGACGCCGGAAGCGGGCAGATCAACGGAACGTTTTCGTTGCGGTGTAAAACCAATTTAAGGTCATTGGGCACGGATACGCCCGCTTGCAGGATGCCGGTAATGGCTCCGCGGACGACTGTGTCCGGATAAATAATGAGTCCTTCGGGACGTTGGGGCTGCTTCCAGAGTTCGAGGAATTGGCGATAGCCGAATTCTTCCAATTCGTCATCCATCAGGCGGCCTTCGGGAGTCCGCACCCACTCATTGCGGATCTCCAGCCCTTCGTCGCGTACGGCATCGAGAAATTTCGGGAACAGGCCGACAATATCTTGCATGCGGTCGGATTCCTTTGGGCCCCAAATCGGGCGGGGAATGATCAGCCCTACCGAACGGCAGCCGCGCTCCCGTAATTGGCGTAGTGCGACTTGAAACATTTGGTGGCTGTCCTGACCGATCCGGGAGTTGAACGGTCCGGTGGATGAAACCGAGATGGGGATGTTGAGTTTACTGAGCCATTTGACGTCCTGTGGATTTACGCAGCAGGCGATGAGGGCTTGAATCCCGTGGTTCTCAATGGAGTCGAGCAATTCAGGGATCGGCTCGCCCTGGAAACTTTCCTCGCGAGTGTCGATCCAGGTGCGCACGATAGTCTTTTCGAGAGAGAGCTCCTTGAGGATTTCCTCGTGGAGCCGGCGGTAGAAATCCCTGTTGCCGCGACCGTTTAAATAATCGCCGCAAAAATACAGGCCGACTGTGGATAGTTTGCCTTTGCCGCCTAGAACAGTCGTTCCCCGGCGCGGTGCCGAGATGATGAGCCCTTCGCGGGCTAACGGAGCCAGGGCCGATTGGATGGTGAAAACACTGGTCGAGTATTGTTTGGCAAGCGCGAGGACATTGGGAAGGCGAGTACCGCAAGCCAAAGTGCCGTTGAGAATTTGGCACCGGAGCTCTTCCTCGATTTGTCTATAGGCGGGAATTCGAGAGTTGTTCGGAGTGTCGGTTTCGCTCATTACAATTGGCAGAATAGCGTTAAATGTAATTGATGTCAATAACGAATATAATGATATTTATAATGTTAAAAAACAGCAAAATATACTGTGTATCTTTTGATTTAATAAAATGCAATTGACATTATAATTATAAATATTATGTTGTGGTATGTTTTTTCGCCCTACGACTCCTGCAAGAGCGTTTACTTTGCTGGAATTGCTGGTTGTGGTGACAATTGTCGCCATGCTGGCGGCTCTTGTTTTGACAGGGTCGCAGAAATTGCTCCTGACGGCGCGTTCATCGAAATGTCTCAATAATTTGCGACAATTGGGGGTGGCGGCTTCAATGTATCGATCAGATAACGGGATGAAAAATCCGCCGGTCAATACCTGGCCGGAGGCTCTTTCGGCTTATCTGTTACCGGGAGGAACGGCGATCACCTCGCTGGCGGCAGGAAACCACAATACGCCATTTTATTGTCCGTCGGCCAAGAGTGCGGACATTGTAAACAGCTCGGTTCACAGTCCCAATATTACCTATGGGCAGAACGGTTCCCTTTATGCGGGCCTGAGCGCGCTTTACCTCGAATCGCAGGGGGTTCCGGTCTCCCAAAACCGTCTGATCGCCTATATGGATGGCAAGCTCTATAATATATTCGACACGACTACAGAGCGCGTACCAACGACATGGCATGGCGGTCATGTGAATGCCTGCTTTGCCGATGGGCATGTGGAGAGTATCACGGCTTCCCTCTCGTCAACGGCCTGGAGAAATCTCTTCTGGGGTTTCGATCGGTTTTAGCCACCTCAACCAATCGCCATGAATCTTATTATGAATAGGAACACCAATCGTATCTTTGTCGCCCTGACGGCCCTTGCGTGTCTTGTGCTGGGATTACTCCCTGTGAAGGCGGAAACTTTTTTGACGGAGGATTTCTCAGGGGATGTGCCCCATTCGAGCTGGCGATTTTTCGATAAGGTCTGGCGTGTGGAATCGTATGACGGTGTGCCGAGCCTGGCTCCTGCGGCGCTTCCGGATAACAAGTGGATGACGCGGCTGTTGATAAATTTCCGGCCGAATGTGGAGAAGGACGGATTATTGCCTCTGTCAATCCGGTTGCAGGCGGTGGTTTTTGCCAATCGCGGGGACGGGAATCGCTTCAGTGTGATTTTCTATACGGACGCCAACAAAGAGGTGGCGCTTTATTCGGCAGTCTTTCGTCCCGGAGGCGTTGTGGAAATCTGGGGAGATGAAAATGGCAAGGTCGTCCTGGCGCGCAGTAAGGACAAGGTGGTTTTCCCGGAGGGAGTGCCGGTTGCGATCCAGTTCATCTGGCACAAGGATTCGAATCTGGAAGTGCAGATTGATAATCAAACGGTGGCGCGGACGACGGAACCGGTCATGGCGGCTTCCCTGCCTTTTTCGATTTGTTTTTGGGAACGCTTTACCGATGGGGAAGCGTCCAACCGGGTTCTTTTCCAAAAAGTGGTTGTGAGCAATTCGCTGTAATGCAAGAAACCTCGTTTCAAGCTTTTGTTCTGCCGATAGCTCCAATGCTGTCTTGTTTATGATGTGCTCATTCAGCAACGTTAGCCTTCGGATGCTGGCAGGGATTGCCTTGCTGAATCTCTATTTTGAGATCCCGGTCCTTGCCGGAGGCGAATGGGTCTTTCGTTCGCAGATCACCCGCATGGATGTGCCGGCAGACGCGCTTGTCCAGATCACGCAACCTTCGGCGCGGATCGACATCCCCCGTGGAAGCAATCTGGAGTATGATATATTCATGGGCGAGGGCAACGTCACCTTTGGTGGCGGCGTGTGCGTGGTGACCCGCAAAGGGAGCGTGATCAAGGAGCCGAGCCTGAAGGATGCGCAAGGCATCGACACCCATTTTGTCAGGGGCGCGGCGGAATTGGAACGGTTGGCCAAGGGGAAATGGCTGCACCGCAAAATAAATCTGGAAACAATCGCAGGCACGCCAGCCACGGAGATATTTTTGGCCGTTTCTGCGGGAATGCCCCGGGCGATCGGTGTCAATGAAGTGCGTTTTCGCAATATCCGGTTGACCGACGGGAACGGAGTGGAACTGGCAGATTTGATGTCATCTGGTGGCGCGTTGCCCTATCCACTGATTATCGGTTCGACCTATGTTCGCGAGGTGAAGCTGGAAGGCTCTGTCGTGTCGGGGAGTTTCGATCCGGTCAAGTATCTGGTATCTGCCGATCAGGCTTTTGCGGGCGAGGTATTGCTTCGCAATTTTGATCCGGCTGCTGCGGCTAGCGTGACTTATTCGTTGACGATACAGCGGATCGATAACGGAAAGGCGGTATCGGCGCCGGTTACCGGTGAGGTGAATCTGGGGCCCGGCGTGGAGGTCTCCGTTCCGGTGAAGTTGCCAGCCCTAGCGGCCGGGCACTATCGTGCGCGTCTGAGCATAACTTCGAACGGACAGGAATCCGTAGTCGAGAGTGCTGCGATCAGTTCGCTTTCCAAGGAGCAATTTGCGGCACGCAAGGCGCCGTTTAGCCGCGATGCCTTTGGCATGGGGGCGGTAAGCGGGGCGGGGGATACTCCGGTGCAGACCTTGCCGTTATTGCGTGAACTGGGGGCTAACTACTTTCAACTGCGATTCGACTGGGCCCAACTTGAGCCGGAGCCTGGGCGTTACGATTTTTCCCTGGTCGAGCCGTATCTGAAAATGGCGCGGCGTTGCGGCCTCTGGGTGCAAATAGATCTCTATAGTGGTTATCCGGCCTATACCGTGCCGAAGTGGTATCGTGGCGAACAGATGATCAGCAACACGGGTAAAACCAACCAGCCGATGAATTGTGCCGTGGCGTACTGGACCGGGGCACGACAGGCTGGCCTCAAGTTGCTTGAGACTCTGGCGATGCGTTATGGCAACAATGGAATTGTGGTGGGGTGGAACGCCTGGCTCGCTGGCAATATGGACGGCTTTTACATGATTCGCGGCACGCCCCGTGAAGCGGGATTGCAGGATTATTCGGCTTCGTCGCAGGTAAAGTTCCGCGACTATGTGCAGTCTGTCCTGAATGTCCCGCTTGAAGATTTTTCCGCCCGTTATGGGCAATCGATTCAGAGTTGGGATGATCTCAAGCAACCGCAACCCCGACTGGAGGAAGTGAATCTGGATGCGTTGTGGCGGGACTTCATGTTGTATCGTTCCTGGTCGGTGGAAGCGGTGGAAATGGAAGCCACCAAAGCGATTCGCAAATACCAGCCCAAGGCAGTCGTGGAATATCTCTACGGCGGGAGCCTGTCGTCCTTCGGGCACAACGGGAGCGATTTTGACGCGGGCGTGCGCAACGCCATGACCAACCACGGCAGCATGCATCACACGGCTTCGCCCGGAGCGGAAAATCAGGTCTACCTCGGAACGGCTCAGCGCCGTTTGGGCGTGCCGTTTTCGATTGAGACGGCGGGAACTCCGGCCAGCCCGGCGGATCATCAGCACGCCCTCTTTGAACTGCTCAGTCAGGGTGCCAGTGCTTATACCTATATTCAAAGCCGTGTGTGGGGTTTGATGACGTTTCCGAAAAGCGAATATGGATTTGGCGAGTTTCGTCCCGCCCTGGAACGTTTGGCCAACGCTCTGCCCGTGGGAACGGAACTGGCGGTCGTTTTTCCCTACAGCGAGTATCTGATTGATCCATTTGAGTCGGTACTCTCCGGAGGACGGGAGACGACGGAATTTATCCGGCGCATGGAGACGGTCGGATACAACATTGATCTCTATACGGATCGATCGACGCGGGTGCCCTGGTCGGAGTATCCGGCGGTTATCCTGCCATCGAGTGCGGCGCTGGCTCCGGAATTTGTCGCACAGATCGTGCGCTATGTGCAAGGCGGCGGCCGGTTGATTTTGACTTCGGCGACTGGGGAGTACACTCCGGGCGAAGCGCAACAAAAATTCACGTTATTGAAAGCGCTCGGTTGCGATGTTTCGCACTTGAAGAAACGGGTGTCGATTGGCAGACCCAGGGTTGTTTTTCAGGAGGAAGTCCCCGGGAAAGCCGCCGAGGTCGAATTGTCCCGGCTTTCTCCGATGCCGGAATTGCCCCATGAGGCTAAAATCTGGGCGCTGGACGCAAGCAAAACTCCGGCGGTGGTCAGTTGGCCGGTAGGACGCGGAGAGGTTTTGATGTGGGCGGGGTGGCCGCTTTTGACGCCAGAGCCGGATTCTCCAAAAGTTGTTTACGGAAAGGGCGGCTCCTCGGCGACGGCCAAGACGGTTTATCCGACAGTCTTTGACCGGGTGCTGACGCGCTTCACGGGAGTTGGGTTGCCACTGGTGTGTGAAACGCCGGATGTGCTTTTCGCGTTGCGGAAAAAGGAGCGCGATTATTTTCTGATCGCTTTCAATAATTCATCGCGACGCGCCCAGGCTCAGTTCAAGTTGCCGTTGCCGAATGGAACTTATCAGGTATTGAATCTGGTCAGTTTGGAATCGGCTGAAAAGTGCACAGCGGAGAACAATCTGGCCAAGGTCTCAATCGATCTTGCTCCCCTGGAAGTGGCCGTTCTGCAAATCTCCCCGAAGTCCATCGAGGTGCCGGTATTGGATTTTCCCCGGCGCGCCCGCACGGTTCCGCCACCGGGGGCGGCCTGGCAGGGGGAATCCCTGCGCCAGTTGAAGGTTTCTTCCGGTAGTTGGACGACAGCCGGACTGTTGAATTCCGGCAGGGATGTGAGTTTCTCCGAAGGGACGGAGGTGAAAATCCCGCTGACAGCATCAGGACATTTCAACTTGCGTTTGAAAGTCCCCGTAGGCGAGCCCCCTCTTCAATTGTCCAAAGAGGGGAAGCCTCTTCCCGTTCTCGCGAAAGAGTCGGCGACTGGAACGGAATATAGCCTCGTATTGAATGCCGCGAACCAAACCGAGGGTCTTGTTTTTTCGCAAAAAAGCCGGTTGGAGTGGATTGATGCGGAGCCGATCCTGGTCGGCCTGGGTGACGCGAGCGTCTCTCCAGCACAGGAAAATCCCGGCCCATTCCCGGGCAAACTCTTTAAGGAGAGCGGTCCTATCGAAAACGCCATTCTGTCGGAAGGGATGTTGCCGTCGAATGTGGAGTGGAAAAAAGTAAAGCCCGATGCAGACGGAACTATTGATTTGGAAAAAGTCAGCGGTTCCCGCAGTGGACTTGCCTACGTTGTCTGGACAGTGGAGATGCCAGAGGCGCGCAAGGTTCTTCTCGGGCTCGGAGCCGATTATGGCTTGCGGCTCTGGCTCAACGGCAAACTCATCTTTGACAGTACCGCGACTCGCCGCGAAGGAGCGCCCGTACCCAATGAATTTCTTGTTCCGGTGGAGTTTCAGGAAGGAAAGAATATTCTGCTAGCCAAAGTCGCTGCGGGAGCGGAAGGCTGGACGCTTCAGGTCAATTCGAACAAGTGACTCGCCTGGTCGGTTGCTAAAAATTTGTATCGTAACCCATCGACTTGCAGCTTCTTGCGGATTCCTGCGAAGTCCCTCACTCATCACCCCTGTACTCTCAACAGCGCTTCAGGGTGGTTAGCGGACACATCCTAATAATTTATGTCGCATAAACAGAAAAAGTCGGAACACGTGTTATCGGATTGAAGTTGATACAAATTGGCGCAAAATGGGACACCGTATGATTCTTGTTACGGGTGGGACTGGTTTTGTAGGCAGTGAAATTGTCCGGCAATTGGTGGAGGCCGGCCACCGGGTTCGCGTTTTGTCGCGTCATCCGGAAAAAGCGCGCGAGCTGCAAAACCTCGAAGGCGTTGAAATCGTCGCGGGCGATGCGCTCGAACCGACGTCCCTTTCGGAAGCGATGCGCGGCGTGACGGCGGTCATTCATCTGATCGGCATCCTCTTCGAAACCGATACGCTGACCTACGAACAGGCGCACCGCGAAACCACGCAAAATGTCCTCAAGGCGGCCAGCGCTGCCGGAGTCCGGCGTTTTCTCCAGATGAGCGCTCTTGGCGTGCGAGCCGATGCAGGGTCGCGTTATCACCGCACCAAGTGGGAGGCGGAGGAACTCGTTCGCCAAAGCGGGCTCGACTGGACGATCCTGCGCCCTTCGCTCATCTACGGGCCCGGCGATAAATCGCTCAACGCGATTGCCACGTGGTTGACCTGGCCGCGTGACTTCATCAATTTCTTCGGTTTCCCCTATTTCGGCGACGGCTCGGCCAAGATCCAGCCCGTGCCGGTCGCAGAAGTCGCCCAGGCGTTTGTCCGCGCCCTCAGCAACAGCGCCGCCGTCGGCAAGACCTACGACGTGTGCGGGCCGGTGCCCGTCGAATGGCGTGAACTTCTCCTGCGCGTGGCCCGACGCGAAGGGGTTGCCGCCACGGTCGATTCGTTTTCGGTGCTGTACGCCCTGCGCTGCCTGTTGTGGACGCTTGTGTTCGCCCTGCCACTGTTTCTCGTCATTGCCTCGGCTTTCAGGATCATCGTGCTCTGGCAGGTCGTGATTGGCACTGGAGTTTGGGCGGGATTAGCTGTTGTGGCCTGCCTGTGGCGGCGGATGTTGTTCTTCCCGTTGCCATGGCCCATCGTGCGGGGCGTGGCCTGCATTGCGGACAAGGTGCTTCCGCGCGCCTACCGTTTCGGCGAACCGCTCAAGATGTTGGCCGAGGACAATGTCGGCGATCCGATGCCCGCGCAGAAGGAATTGCATCTGAAGCCCCAGCCACTCTTCGGAGCGTAAAGGCAAAAGGCTTTTTAGACCGAATTAACGGAATTAACGAATTTTTTGGAAAGGCAATTTTATCAAGAACTCATGAAGTCAGGAAAGGAAGGGATCGCCAATCCGTCCCTTTATGATTTCCTGAGTTCCTGATAAAATCCGTTGCTTTTAATTTTCGTTAATTCCGTTAATTCGGTCTAAAAAGCCTTTCCCCCCTGTTCCTGAAGCGGAAGTGTCGAATGTGACAATTTGATGACAAATTGATTTCTTCTCTTGTACCGGACGGGGCGGGCATAGGATGATACGACCTATACCCCAACCCGTATGTTTCGAGCCTTGATCTACGCAGGAGCACTTTTACTGGGTGCAGTGATACCGTTCACCGAACGGACCAAGACCGATTTCGACACGTTCCTCCGGCTGCTCAATCCCTACGGTCATTGGGTCAAGCAATCCAATGTCTGGTTCTACGAACCGTTTCAACCCTACATCCCTCTGACCGAAGGCCAATGGATCTACACCGATTTTGGCTGGTACTGGAACGGCACGCGTCCCTTTAGCTGGGCGACCGATCACTACGGCGCGTGGAAACTTGGCCAGGACAACGTCTGGCGCTGGAAACCCGATCCCGACTGGCAACCAGCCAAGGTCGAATGGCGTGGCACCAGCGAATTCATCGGCTGGCGCGCGACCTCGATGAACCGCTTCGGCGAAATCACCGAGCCGGAAGCCGAACGCTACAATCACCCCGGCGAATGGATTTTCGTTCCGCGCAAGAAACTCACCGGCAGTCTCACTCCAGCCGACATCATCACGGGCGAAAAAGGCAAGACCCTCCTCGACCAGTCCGAAGCCGTCAACCACACCTACGTCTCCTGGCGCGAGATCGACCGTCTCGGGCCCGACCCCTACGACGTTTACGGCGTAGCCAAGTCCTTCCTCGCCCAGCAAACCATGGGCGCGCAGGCTGAAAAAGCCGTCAACATTGCCGGAGACGACGATGCCTCGCCCATCATCGTTGCCGCGCCCGCTCCCAGTGCCGGGAGTGCCGACAGTAAGGACAAAGAGAAGGAAAAAAAGCCGCCGATCTACACGATCTACAGCCTTCCCGACTTCTATTACATCGTGAAGTTCAATCCGCTCAAGCCGTTCGACCTCTACATCTACCGGCCCGAGATTTTCCAGGACAGCGACGGCATCCAACGCCGCCTTGACGTCTGGCACAATCCCAAGGTCCAGAAAGCCAATCTCGAAAAGGTCAATCGCGTCCTCGAACACGGCACCCTCATCATCGACGGGAAGGGATCGTCTACGAGCAGTTCGACCACGGCGGCTCCTGTAGATTCCGCGAGCGCTTCGACCGCATCCGATTCGGACAATTCCACGCCGACATCCACCGCGTCGACGACAACGACGTCCAGCAGCGGTGCGGATTCGTCCTCGTCTTCCTCCTCCTCAACCTCGTCGAGTCTTCTGCGCAAGACGCGGTAAGGCAGGGAGCGGCGGTTGACGAGATTTCCGGCGTGATGACAGGCTTGAGGGTAAAGCGTCCGAAGAAGACTCGAAAGAATTCTTTCATTGGGCCTTGGATTATAAAAGGATTACGGCCATTTGAGATGGCGACATTTTATTTCATGTCAAAAAAGCGGGACCACCAGTCGGTGCCGATGAATTTGAATAATAAAATTTTCTTCCCCTGGTCGGTATCAAGAATGGCTGCCCGTAGTTTTCCTTCCGGATAAATTTCAACTTCTTTCAATTCCTTGATTTCGTATTTTTTGATATGGCCATTTTGAAATCCGAACATTTTCGTGCATTTTTGAATGACTTCTTCGGGTGTAGATTTTTCTGGGAGATTGAGAATAGGGAACGTCCCGTTAGACCATTCGGTATTTTTGGAAAGTTTGGCTGCCAGGGTGTCGATAGGGTCGTTGTTTCTCGTGGTTAAGTAGATCAGTACGCCGAGTAAAAGCACTAATAAGCATGCATATTTTTTCATAAAAAGATGCCTGTGACTTTTTGTTAGGGTTCAATAAGTTAACGAACAAACCACTGGATGAGTCCGAAAATCCAAGAAAGGATGACCGTTGCGACGATCAATAGCCCGATAAAAACATCCAGCGTGATGACGGGCTTGAGAGAAAAACGTCCAAAGAGAAGGGGTTGAGTGTTTTCGTTTGTCTTTGCCAGGGGATTCCAAGCATCGAAAGTTTTGTAGATACCTTGGCATACAAGGAGGATAATCATACTTATCGCCGCTATGCCGAAGAAGCATTTTTCTACAAGTTCTTTCTTCTTTATCTCCGCTTTTGTCACGTAGCGGACAGCGCCATGGTTTACAGTAATTGAGAAAACCCGTCCGGTGTTGTTATCCGGATTTCGCGGCATGTCATTGGCGTAGTGAATGTGAATATAGAAAATGGCAAAGAGAGCGCAAAACATCGCTGATGTTGAGGCGATAACTAGAAGTTTTCTAAAAATGAGCATGCCTTGGGATTCGTTATTAATATGACGTGTTATGGGATATTTTACAGGACAAATAAATCCAAAAGGTAATCCTGCGGCTGTGGGGGAAGACTCGTGAGGTTTGATAACTCCGAGAGAAATTAAAGAGAGCGTAGGCATCTGAAGCGATCCTTCGACAAGCTCAGGATG
>DBTH01000123.1 GCA_002306945.1 Methylacidiphilaceae bacterium UBA1321
CTCCAAACCTCCTGCCAAGGGTATGATACCCTTGGAACCTCGCTAAAAGGGCGGATGGCTGAGTGCTCGCTGCGAGCACCGCCATCCGCCCTTTTTGAGGTTTCCAAAGGAAATCATTTCCTTTGGCGGGGGCCTGGGGGCAGCGCCCCCAATCAGTCGGTCTTCGAGGGGGAAGGGCGAAGCCACCAAGCGAGGAGGAACAAGATGGCAGCGCAGGCGATGAGGGGCCAGGACTGGCTTTTGTAGGCGGGGCCGCCCTTTTCCAGAAACAAATCGATCTCGGTCCAGAGCGAAGGCAACGCGCTGAAAAGGAAAATCATCGCCACGTCGAAGCGCCACACCTTCCACACCAGGAACGCCGTGAGAATCCAGTGGAACTGCCCCATCGCGACCGCGCCGAAATATTCCCGCAACGTCTCCTCGTGAGCCGCGCGATAGAACGGCGCAATCACCAGCGCGCTCCAGACCAGCCACGGCCAGCGCCGATGAACGATCACCGCGACGGAAAACGCGAACGCATAATTTTCCAGCGTCGAAATCCCATCCTGCAGCGCACTCGTCAGCGATGCCAGCCACGGCACGGCATAGTCAATCGATGGAGAATCGAACCACGTACCCGGACTTGAATCGGTGCGGAACGAGACCCATTCCTGAAAATAATCGGTCACGGCGACAATGGCGAAACTCAGCAGAAAGATCGCCACGAAATCGGGAAGCTTGCGGCGCAGCGATTCCCAGTTCAACTCCGGCCAGCGCAGCAATTCCAGTTTCCAACCGAAGGCCCACGTCAGTAGACCAAAGATGATATTGAGCCAGAATCCGCTGACCAACCACGCCAGGAAAATCCCGGCAACATCGCCGCCGATGGTTTCCCAGACAAAATGCGCCACCGGCGTGGTTGTGTCGTAACCGGAGAAAAACCACGGCAGGTCGTTGAGCTTGTCGACGACCTTGAGCGACGCCGGGATCAGCGCCAGCAGGAACCCGGCTTTCCACGGAATGACCCGTTTGCGCACGAGGATGATGAAAGCAACGAATTTCAGCACCGACAGACCGATCCCGCTCCAGCGCGAAATTTGCCCCAGCACAGCGGTTTTCCAGCCGCCGCTTTTCTTCTGCTGATCGCGATACCACTCGTCAGGGACTTTGATGAAATGATCGTAATTGAGCGGTTCATTGCCCTGAACGTCGACGCTGGTGCGCAACTTCGCCTCGCCAAAATTCCAGTCGGTGCGTTCCCACGTGAAGGAGTAATCCCGCCGGTGTTCCTGCTGGGTGAAATCGTCGTCGACCAGTTTCTCCGTGGACAAATCGACGTCGCACGTTTCGGCCAGATACTTCTCCGCAAGCGCCTGCGCTTCCTTCTTGCTCAACGCCGCGCCGGGAGCCTCTTGCAAAATGTCATGCTGCCAGTTGACCAGACCGCCTTCCTTGTCGAGCGAGAGATTGAACTCCTCCTTCTGCATGAACCGGAAATAACGGACGTGCCAGACCAGATCGGGCCATTCTTCCGCGAACAAGTCGGCCGCGTCATCGACCGACATTTGTTCCAGCAGATATTCCGATTGCGGAAGCGAATTCGATTCCAGCGTGATGATCCGCCGGAACGTCGCCGGATCCTGGCCGCGATCGCGCAAAATGCCTTCCGCCGCCCGGGCTATCTTTTGGCGCGACCAACTGATCTCGCCGAAATCGGCAAACGGATCGTCCGGATGAGCCCCCCACCAGACCGCGACAAAAACCGCTCCCGCAAGGATGAAGCAGAGGAGACGTTGATAGGCAGTCAACACCAGCGGCGTATAATTCCACGTGATCGCCGGAGCGGTCTCCGATTCGTGAGCGTGCACAGCCGATTCGTCATCTTCCTTCGCCAGAACATGACCTTCGCGCACGTAACGCAGACCGATCAACCAGAGCGCCACCGGCCACAAGCTCACCGCCAACGCGCCGATTTTATCGGCCATCACGGGCGATTGCAGGACGACGTAACTGCTCAGCCAGCAATCGTAGAGATAATGGCCCGTCAGCGTCGCCACAATTCCGTACCGCAACATCACTGCGCCCCAAAGAACGCCTTCCACGGTCAATTCGCAACCGCGCAGGTAGCCCGGCATCTGCGGGTAATTACTGTGCAGGAATGCCCATGTCGCTCCGGCCAGAATGACGCCAATCCAGCGGCAACGAAAGAGTTTCCAGTAGAGCAAAATGCCGACGATGCGGAAGATGAACTCCTCACTCCAGGCCGCCGTCAGGCCGACCTGCAAGCCGCTGATCCACGGAATCGGGCCACCGAGGATTTTGGAATAATCGATGTCAACCGGCGACCATGCGCCGAAGTGTTGGGCAACGACATAAAATGTGCTCACGTAACCGACCCCGAAGCAGGCCAGCACAATGCCGACGCCAAGACCGCGAACCGTCTCGGGATGAATGAGAGCGCCCTTGCCCAGTGCGGCAGAGAACGGGAGTTTGTCAGGGAGTTTTTCCCGGTAAATCGCGTCGGCGATGAGCGAAAGCAGGTACATCCCGCCGACCGCGCTCAGAACCGCAATCGCGTGACTGCTGAGTTGGCTGAAAACAAAACTGCCCCATTTCTGTGTCGTGTGATAACGCGCGAGAATATCCGGGATATCGTTGAACACCGCCGCAATCCCGACCAGTCCGTAGAGCAGCAGCCACCGCGCAGGCACGGCCCCGGTCCAACGGATCTTGTGTCGGATGATGTAAATAATGAACAGCACCGCCAGCCCGATCAAAATCGGCAGGGAAGCATACCCGGCCAACGATTCAAAAAAGTCGTTGGTCGAACGCTGCGTGCTGAATTTCCGCGACCAACCCTCCGGCACTTTCACCGTCTCGTTGAAACGCCCAATGCGGTTGCCCTGGATCGAGACGTGAAGCTGATAGGGCGCTTCGCCCAGGCGCAGATCGTTCTCCTCCCAGGTGAAATAATAGTCAGTGCGGTGGGGCCGCTTGCGGGAACTGTCCTCGACGAACTTCAACTTATCGAAGGGATGGTGCGTGACGAATTTCTTGAGGAAATCCTCGGCCACGACGCGGGCCTGTTCACGGGTCAGGAGAGGAGCGGGTTCGTTCTCTTTGATGTGGCGGAAAAAGCCGACGAAGCGCCCCTGCGGATCGTAGGCAACGGTGTATTCCTCCTCCTGTTCGGGCTTGAAGAAACGGGTTGTCCAGTACCAGATATTGACGCCGTTACGGGTCGACTTCTCCAGTTGGCGAATGCCGTATTCCTTCTCGATGAAACTCTTCGGCTCCGAATCCTCACCAAACTGTGTCGCGACAAAATAACCCTTCGCGTCAAACCCGGCCTGTTCCAGGAACCCGCGCGAACGCGCCGCAGCCGAGGATTCGTTGAGTTCGAATTGAATGCCCGCAATCGGGAACGCCCGGTTCCAGAAAATGAGCCCTGCACTCAAGCTCACCAAAGCAATGACAAGACCGGTCAGAAGGCGGGGATTAAGGCGCATCGGTCACGCTATCAAAAAGCTTCTCCGCAGAATGTCACGCAAAACCAGAACGAGGAATTTGTTCAACCGCAGGCAAAGCCGTAAATTCATTTTAAACTTGCACAACGCCCATTAACTTTGTAACACAAAGTTAATGATAGAAGTCTACTTCCAAATTCTTTAAATTAAGCCATAAAAAAACATGAAATCCTTCATTAGCTCTCCATTTAAGAGTGAGATTAATTCCGGAAGCTACGCCATGACGAGAACCGCGCCGGTTTTAGATAATACTTTTTATCACAAAGGTATTATCCATAGAACGGCATTACTGTTGAATCCCTTTTACCCGAAAGACCCCCATTCCAGTTTCGGCAAGCACGTTCTGACACCGTCGCTGGCACTGACCAGTTTTGCCGCAACCACACCTGCTCATTGGACAGTTTCGTATTGGGATGAAAATCTGCTCAAGGGTCATCCGCCGAAGGAACCGTTTCCGGAAGTGGTCGGCATCACGGTGCACCTGACTTTTGCGCGGCGGGCGTTTGAGCTTGCCCGCTGGTATCGCCAGCGCGGGTCAAAAGTCATCCTCGGCGGCCTTCACGTCATCTCCTGCCCTGAGGAATGCGCGCCTCATGCCGACGCGCTGGCCATCGGCGACGGAGTCCAGCTCTGGCCGCTCATTCTCAACGACGTGGAAACGGGGCGCTTACGTTCGCGGTACGAGTCTGCCTACGAATCCGATTATTCGCTCGACCCGGCACCGCGCCGTTCGCTGATAGATCCCCACAGTTTTCTGACCACCACCAGCCTGATCGCCACACGCGGCTGTCACAACCGTTGCGAGTTCTGTTATCTCTCCACGGCAGGGCTGAAGATGCCCTACCGAACACGCGACCCGCAACTGATCGCAAAGGAGTTTGCTGACAATGGCCAGCCTTACGGTGTCTTCATTGACAATAACCTCGGTTCGCAGCCGGAATACCTGCGCCGGCTTTGCCGCGAATTACGGCCTCTAGGGAAAATCTGGAGTGCCGCCGTCTCTCTCGATATCACCGATCACCCGGACATCGTTCGCGAGATGGCCCTGTCCGGCTGTACGGGAGTATTCATCGGGTTCGAATCGCTCTCGGATGAAAACATTTCTGACGCGCGGAAACATTCCCCGAGAATAGCCGATTATGCCCGGCGCGTGCGGATTTTCCACGATGTGGGCATCCAGGTGAACGGAAGTTTTGTTCTCGGTTTCGACCATGACCGGGCCGACGTTTTCGAGCGGACAACCCAGTGGATCGAGTCCAACCGGCTGGAGTGCGCAACGTTTCACATTCTCACGCCGTATCCGGCTACGCCGCTTTTCCGCAAGTTGGATACTGAAGGGCGCTTGCTTCACAAAAATTGGGATCTCTACGACACGGCCCATGTGGTTTTCCGTCCGAAACATCTCAGTGTGGAGGAACTGGCGCAGGGTTATGCGTGGTGTTATCAGAGGCTATTTTCACACCGATCAATCTGGTTGCGCCGTCCAACGGAAACGCGCGCGGTCTTGCCTTATCTGGCCATGTCGTATCTCTACAAGAAGTCGAATTTCTTCTGGCACTTCCTGATCCGGCACAATCTCACGGCTACGGTCTGGCGACCGCTTGTGGAATGGACGCGCTGGCGGCATGTGTGTTTTCGCAAGCGTCTGGAATTGCAGACTCAAAAAACGTCCCGCCGCCGCGTCAGCCAAGTTGTGCCAGCGGGAGTTTAAAAAGTTCCGTTGCCGCGCTGCGCCGACACAACGCGGGCCGCGGTTTTCCCGCAGTTGGTCTGCTGTGAATGGGAAAACGGCGGCCCGTTGAAATGATCGCATTAAAGGAGCGCGATCGGCTCTCTACTTAACCGGCAATGATCGCCTGTTCGGGGCAAGCGGATTCGCATGCGCCGCAGTCGACACAAAGATCGGGATTGATCTTGTACGGCTTGCCGGGATCGCCTTCGCTGATGGCGCCCTGGGGGCATTGATCTTTGCAGGTGCCACATTGGGCACATTTGTCGGTAATTTTGTAAGCCATGCTAATTCCTTGGTCAGATTTGGATTAATAATTCTACTGTTGCGCTCACGAAAAAACGTTTGCAGCAGCATGGACTCTATCAGGAATCCTCCGGGAGGCAATTCTCAAAAACGCTGGAGCAATTCAAGCATCTTGCGGTCAAGTTTGTGTCCCTTATAATCTTCGTAGACAACGTCTTTGCGCTGGCTGTCGAAAATCCCGAACGATCCGCTCAGCTCCCACAACGCCCAGCCCCAGCCCGCCTGCTGGAAATTGTTGAGGCAATCTTCCATCCAGAGCAAGGTCACCGCATGGGGCGTTTCGTTGTGGCAACCCCACTCGCCGACCATCACACCGACGCTCTTCGATTCGACTTCTTTCCACGGAACGAGTTGCTTGTTCCAGAGCCATTGACGGTCGATTGCATCGGGCGTAGTCCAGGGGTGTTCGGGGTGGGACGGATCGAAGGCGACGCTGACCGGTTTGACGCCCCATTCGTTCAGCAAAACAAGAGGAAACACGCCGCCACCGGGAAGTTCGACGGAAAGTTCGGTGAGGGTCATCCAGTCGCCTTCATCGACGTTCAACGTGATGCGCTGGCAGTCCTGTTTGAGAGCAATAGTGTGAGCCTGGTCAAACTCGTTCTGGTAGATTTTATATTCCGGTTTGTAGACGACTTTTTCGCCTTCGCGCGATTCGGGGCCACTGATGAACGTCTTGTCGAGCAGGGTTTCCTCCCCGGCGCGAATCACGAAGCGCGCTTTCGACGACACGGTGCCGACCTTGAGGGAGAGTTTCGTTCCGGCGGGGAATTTTCCTTCGAGGGCCAGCGGCGCATGCAGCTCCTTTTTTCCCGGCCCGTAAAGCAGCGCCGAGACGCGGCTGAGCGGCCAGGTCGGCACGGGCCATTTATCGGAACCGTCCACCCAATCCGCCTTGTAATGGGTGAGCGTGAACGGCTCATAACCGCGCGTCGCCTGCGCCACTCGTAGCGGAATCAATTCCGGCGTGGGCGCGCGTCCCCAACGGCGACCGTCTGCAATGACGAGTCGTTCGGGATCTTCCTTGCGAATGGCTTCGACGATTAACTTGACGACTTTGTAATAAGTCGCTCCGTCGATGTCGCCGGGTTCGTTGAAGAGGTTGAAGCTGAGCTGCGAATTGGGAATGCCCTTGTAGCGCCGGGCAAACGTCGCCCAGTGCAACGCGCAAACCCGTTGCGCTTCCGGATCGCTCCAGAGCGAACGGCTCTCGGCCGGTTGCGCCACAGTGTAGCCGGGTGCGCGGTGAAAATTGATGCAGACATGCACGCCGTATTTGCGGCCCCATTCGACCGCCTGGTCGATCTCCTTGAGCCTGGCTTCGTCGATGCGCGCCCAGTCCTTGCCGACGATCCAGCAGCGGTAATCCATCGGCAGCCGGACGAAATTGAAACCGAGTTCGTGAACGAGTTGGAAGTCCTCCTCCTTGAACGGCTTTTCGCTCGTGACGAAAAACTTGTTTAGCAGATTGAATCCGCGCCACCGGGGCAGTTTTTCCGCTGAAGCAGCGGGCAGTTCGCCGACAGATTCCGCACGTGTTGTAATCGGCAGGTTCAACGCGAGTATTGTCATAAGAAGAATGACGGTTCGCATTTCGGTTTATCCCACCTTGCCCAGGCAGAACGAGACCATGAGCAGTATGAAAACAATTGAAGTGATCACGACGTAGATCCAGTCCTTTTCCAGCGCGAAGGTGAAGATCGAAACCGCCACACGCGCCACCGGAGTGGCAATCAATAGCAGCAGCCCCAGGACGAGAATCGACTGCCCCTGAAATTGTGCAAGCCCGCTCAAGAGTGCGCCGAAGGCGAACGGGAAGGTCGCGTCCGGCTGGATCATCTGTTTCAAATCCTGCGCCGAACCCCAACCCGCCCCGTAATCGTGCGAGTAGCCGAAGCTCATCACTGTGCCGATGACGATGAGCACCAGACTGGCCGCCACGCCCCAACGCAGGATATTGCTGATGATGAGATCGACCCGGAGGTTCAAATCGGAGTTATCGGGAGTAGATGTAGAGGTGGCGCTCATTTGAATCCTTTCCACAACATTTGCACGGCAGTCACAATCACCACCGTAACGAAGATCACCCGGATGACATTGCTCTTGAGATGGCCCATGATGCGCGCGCCGGTTTTGGCTCCGAATATGACACCAATGGCCACCGGAGCGGCAATGAAAGGCTGGATGTCGCCCCGTGCGAAATAAACCGCCGCACCTGTCGCCGCCGTGACACCGATCATAAAGTTACTCGTCGCCGTGGATCCCTTGAGCGGGACGCCCATGAGGAGATTCATCACCGGCACCTTGATGATGCCGCCGCCCACACCGAGCAAACCGCTCACGACGCCCGCGAGGTAGCTCAGGGAAAAGCCGACCTTCACGCGCGAAACGCGATATTCGACTTCCTTTTTCGCCGACGGATCGTAGTACGTACCGTGCAGCTTGAGCTTATCGGCCAGCGGATCGTGAGGAAATGTCCCTGCCGTGTGTCCGCTGCGTTTGTACATCGACCACGCGGTGTAAACCAGCATCGTGCCGAAGAGAATGTAAAGAAACCGGGGCGAGAGTAACCCCGCAAAATAAGCGCCGCTCAAGGCTCCCGCCGCTGTGGAAATTTCCAGGAGCATCGCCAGCCGCATGTTGCTCACATGGCTGCGCACATAGGACGACGCCGCGCCGCTGGAGGTGGCAATGACGGCAATGATCGACGCGGCAATGGCATGGTGGATGTCGACCCCCAAACAAAGCGTCAGCAGCGGCACAACGATAATTCCCCCTCCCACGCCCACAAGCGAACCAAGCAGGCCCGCCGCGTAGGAACCCCCGGCAACAATCAGGGTAAAGAGTAGCGGAGTCACAATAGTTAATCACCCTACCGGATGGTAAATTATTTGCAATCTTTCGCCGCACGACAGCAACCTCCTGGCCCAACGAACCCAACGCCCTATTGATTGGTTTGGCGTGACGGAATGAAAGAAGCGCGTTACTGTTTGCGACTTCTATTCTAACCATGCGTTTGCACGACCTAAAAGAATCCAGCACCGCCTACCTCGCCAAGCACGGCGTCGAATCGGCCCGCCTGACCATGGAGCTCATGCTCGCCCACGTGCTCAACAAAACCCGCATGCAGATTTATCTCAGCTTCGAGGACGAAATTGGCGAAGACACCCTCGCCAAACTCCGCCCCATGGTCAAGCAACGCGCCGAGGGCGCACCGCTCGAACACATCCTCGGCTTCAAGGAATTCGACGGCCACAAGTTCAAAGTCACCCCGGACGTGCTCATTCCCCGCCCCGAAACCGAACTCCTCCTGGAAGCCATCGCCCCGTTGGTCAAAGTCGACGATCCCCAGCCCATTGTCGATGTCGGCACCGGCAGCGGCGTCCTGGCCGTATCGCTGGCCCGGCGTTTCCCCAATGTTCCGGTCATCGCCCTCGACATCTCCGAAGCGGCCCTCGCTGTCGCCCGCGAAAACGGTGCGGGATTGGCCAACCTCACCTTCCTGCAGAGCGATCTTCTCTCCGCCTGGCCGAGCGGCAACGCCCAACTCATCGTCGCCAATCTCCCTTATATTCCCGCCGGGGCTATCCCGACCTTGAGCCGGGAAGTCCGCCGCGAACCGAAATTGGCGCTCGACGGCGGCCCCGATGGCACGCAGATTATCGCCCACCTGTTGGAACAGGCAAAGGATCGCACCTCACAGATCGCCCTTGAATTCGGCGACGGACAGGCCGATTCCCTTAAAAACCTTTTGAAAACCCACGGATTCGAGATCACTCTACTCCAAAAGGACTTAACCGCGCGCGAGCGCATACTCATCGCAACTCATCATGGATAAGCTAGTCGTCACAGGCGGTAACAAACTCAAAGGCCGGGTCGTCATCAGCGGATCGAAAAACTCCGCACTCCCCATCCTTGCCGCCACCCTCCTCACCCCCGAGCAGTGCATCATTCACAATGTCCCCGACCTGAGCGACATCCGCTTCATGCTCGCCATCCTGCGATTCCTCGGCGCCGAAGTGACCTTTGAAAACAGCACCGTCACAGTCAAAGCCGAAAAGATCCAGTCCGAGACCCCTTACGATCTCGTCCGCAAAATGCGCGCCTCCATCTGCGTGCTCGGCCCGTTGCTGGCCCGTAGCGGCGAAGCCATCATCTCCATGCCCGGCGGCTGCGTCATCGGCGACCGCCCCATCGACATCCACCTGCGCGGCCTCGAAATCCTCGGAGCCCAGGTTACCACCGAAGGCGGTAACGTCCTCGCCCGAGCCTCCAAGCTGCGCGGCACCGACGTCTATCTCGGCACCAAGTTCGGCTCCACCGTCCTCGGCACCGACAACGTCATGATGGCCGCCACCCTCGCCGAAGGCGTCACCAATATCGAGAGCGCCGCCTGCGAACCCGAAGTCAAGGACCTGGCCGAATTCCTCAACAAGATGGGCGCGAAAATCCGTGGCCACGGCACCCGCCGCATCGAGATCGAGGGAGTCAAGAGCCTCCATGGCGTCGAACACACCGTCATTCCCGACCGCATCGAAGCCGGCACCTACATGATCGCCTCGCTCATCACCAAGGGCGAAGTCACCGTGGAAAACATGGAACCGGCCCACCTCAACAACTTCATCGAACGCATGAAGAGCTGCGGCGCGGTCTTCCGCACCGGCCCGAACTGGATCACCTCGACCGTTCCGCGCGAACTCAGCTCCCTCGACGTCGTCACCGAGACCTTCCCCGGATTCCCCACCGACATGCAAGCCCAGGTCTGCGCCCTCATGAGCGTCACCCCCGGCATCAGCGTCATCACCGAGAAAATCTTCCCAAACCGCTACATGCATTTGCCGGAACTGAAACGCATGGGCGCAAAGATCGACCTTGAAGGAGCTACCGCCATCATCACCGGCGTCCCCGGCCTGAGCGCCGCTCCCGTCATGGCCTCCGATCTCCGCGCCTCGGCCGCCCTCGTCCTGGCCGGACTCGTCGCCAAGGGCAAGACCGAAGTCAACCGCGTCTACCACATCGACCGCGGCTACGAACGCATCGACAGCAAACTCCGCGCCCTCGGTGCCGAGATCGAACGCGTCAAATAACAGCCAGGGCCGCAAGGCCCTGAACCCACGCGACGCGAAACAGTAGAGAATACCCAGTCTGCTGAAGACGAAAATCCCACAGCGTTCTCCCCTCGCGATGACCCGGCGTTTCTGCTAGAAATCGGGTATGGGCCATTCGCGTTGGGTTCGTATGCGTCGGCAAGGGACAATATCCCTTGTCTCACTCCTTCTCATTCTTCCGCTCTTCCTCACTGGTGTCCCGCTTGTTTGTGCGCAGGAAAAACCGAAGGACATTCAAGTCTCCGAATTGAACAACTCGGGACATATCATCGGCCTGCTCGGTAAGCCGCTCGGCACGAGAATTGTTCTCGTCGGCAAAGCACCGGAACACGCTTTTATGATCTCCAATCCCATCGAGGTCATTTCCATCGACGGCAAACTGATCGACAAGCCGATCCAGATTTCAGTTCTGTCCAAAAAAGCCAGCCAGCCGCTGGAACTCTCCATTGAAAAAGGATTCCAGTACACACTCACCGGCTACGAATCGGGCGGCTTCGTCAACACCCCTACATGGGTTGCCGAGGGAGCGCAACAACCTTTCCATTTCTCCAGCTTCTTCGTCCCCGTCACCGTCGAAGCCAGGAAGATTCCGTAGCCTGCAGAGCCCAAACTTGAGACCCATCAAACACCGTGCATACTGCGTTCCGTATGCACACACGGGTTTTGCGGAGTTGGATCGTTGGTCTGTTTCTATTCGCTCTCGGTCTCCTTTCACTTCCAGCGGCAGAAAACGTCTTCGTCCTGAAGGAGCCGCGCGACTATGAATTTCACGATATTCAAGGGAAATACGAATTTTCCACAGGAGTCGTCATTTATCCCAAGCCGAACGGCAAGTTCGCTATCGGAGGCAATCTCTACCGGACTCCCGGCAAAGCCATTGACTTCGGCGGCACAGGAACTTTGGGTAAGGACGGCAAAATCCATTTCGCGTGGGAAGATAGTTTCGAGAAAAAAGGCAACGGCACCTTGCGCTTTATCAAGGGAGGCAAACAGCTCGTACTTCAGATGGAGGCCGATGAGTACGAATGGACTTTGACCTGGACCGAAGACCCGGTCGAGCAAGATGTTCGCACCCAACCCGGCGGCTACACGATTCATTTGCCTTCGGAATATAAAGGTGATGCCCAATCAGGTGATTTGAAGACCCATGTTTTTCTGATTTTGAAACCGCTGAAGAACAACCGCGTTGCGGTGTCCGGTTTTACTGATATCGGAGACCAATTGCTCAATTTCGACGGAGAAGGCGCCTGGAAGACGGGCGACCAGATCGCGTTCTCAATCCAGTATGAAAAGCTCAAGGGAACTGGAATCATCCATTTCACCAGCGCCAAACAAGTCGTACTCTCACTGAGCTACACCTCTCCGCTTGACTCGAAGCAAAGCGCAATTGTAAATATCCTCAATCAGGGAAAGCCACCCCTGACTCTTTCAGAGGATCACTAACAGGCTGCTGAACGCAAAAGAGCCCGGCACGAATGCCGGGCTCTTTGTTTTCGATTTTTGAATTTAAGTTTGTTTTCAGTCGCCGAAGGAAATACCGATCGTGCGGGCCGCTTCGAGTATCTGGCTCGTGGGGCTGACTCGCTTGATCTGGCCAACCGCTTCGGGAATCGGCACGGAGCCGATCTCGTAGTTCTGGTAGCTGACCATGTGACCGAATTTCTTTTCCTTGATGAGCTTGATCGCACCGACGCCGAAACGCATGCCGAGGATGCGGTCCAGGGTGGTCGGAGCACCGCCACGCTGAAGATGGCCCAGCACAACGGTGCGGGTCTCATGTTCGGTGTGTTTGCCGATGTAGTCGGCAACCTGGGCGCCAATACCGCCGAGTTTCACTTCACCGGCAAACTGGGCTTCCTTGGCGACGATACCGCCGTCCTTGGGGAAGGCCCCTTCGGCCACCACAACGATGGCGGCGCGGTTGCCGTTATCGAAGTGGGTGTTGATGAACTTGACGACCTTGTCGTAGTCGAACGGGATTTCGGGCAACAGGATCATGTTGGCGCCGCCCGCCAAACCGCCGTGCAGGGCGATCCAACCGGCGTGACGTCCCATGACTTCAACCACCATGACGCGACGATGGCTGATGGCCGTGGTGTGGAGACGGTCGAGAGCGTCGGAGACGCAGGCCACCGCGGAGTTGAATCCGAAGGTCATGGCCGTGGCCGACAAATCGTTATCGATCGTCTTGGGCACGCCGACGACGTTGATGCCGGACTCGAAAAGCTGCTGGGCTGTCGAGAGGGAACCGTCGCCGCCAATGCAGATCAACGCGCTGACGCCGAGGCCTTCGAGCGTTTCCTTTGTCTCATTGATAATTTCATCGGGAATCCGGGCCACATCGCCCGCGCCGACCTTGGCGACGAAACGACCTTTGTTGGTGGTGCCGATAATGGTTCCACCCAACGCCATGATTCCACCTGTGTTTTGCTGATTCAACAACCGGTAACGCACCGGGCAAAGCAGCCCTTCATATCCATCACAAAAACCAAGCATTTCCCATCCAAGTGTCGAGGCCGATGTCGCCGCGGCCCACAAAACCGCGTTCAACCCTGGACAGTCTCCCCCACTTGTAAGGATGCCGACACGATAATGACTCATATTACATTGGTATCATGAGCAGAACTCCTGCCAATACAATTGTTGCGCTAAAAAGAAAATTTTTTTAAAACAGCGCTACTAATAATGGAAAAGTGCGTAAAAAGCGCCTTTTTTCTCCTATTTTAAGCAACGGTGCGTCCAATGACTTTCCCGGTGTTGGAAACCGGTTATCGAGCCCGCTCTTTTCCGAAATTCGCTTTTTTGCCGTGACGTAGCGAAAATCTTCGGCATTCTGGACACCCATGCAACGCGAGTTCTCGACCCATCAGCCGGAACTGATGGATTTGCCCTCACAGGATGAAAACGAACTTCGGGAAGACCTTGAAAATCTGGAACTTCTCAACCGTCACTTTGGCGGCACCCAGATCGTCATTAATCTCCTGAACAAGATCGCCCGCAACCTCCCGTCGTTCGGCCTGGTCGATTTCTGCACCGGCTACGGCGATCACCCCCGCAATATGGCGCGTTGGGCCAAGGAACACGGCAAAAAGGCCACCATCATCGCCGTCGATTTCCAATGGCCTACCCTCGAAATCGCCAAGGCCGCCACCCCCAAAGACCATCACATCCTCTACGTCCAGGCCGACGTGCGCCATTCTCCCTTCAAGAACCGCTCCTGCGACCTCGTTTTCTGCTCCCTGGCGCTCCACCATTTCAGCGACGACGACGCCACCCAGATCCTGCGCGAAGGCCGCCGCTTGGCCAGCCGCCACGTCGCCTGCATCGACCTGACACGCGGCTGGATTCCCTATATTGCCGTCTGGATGCTGACACAATTCATCCTGCGTTCGCCCATGACCCGCCACGACGCCCGCCTCTCGGTACGACGTTCTTTTACTGGTAATGAGTTGAAAAATCTGGCAGTACTGGCGGATTGGAGCAGTTATTGGCATGACCGTCTTCCCTGGTTCCGTCAAGCCATCGTCTGCGAACAGTCCGTATGATTAAATCCAACACCATCATTATCAACGCCCCGCTGGCCGACATCTTCGCCGTCGCCTCCGACCTGCCACGCTGGCCCGAATATCTCGCCCACTACCACTACAATAAATACCTCTCCCCAATGCCCTGGGGCGGCGTAGTCAAAATGTCGGCGGTGCGCAGCGGCATTACAACCACATGGGTTTCGGTTTATCGCATTGACGCGGAGAACCAACAGTTGCATTTTGAACACATCAAGTCTTTTATGAATGCCTCGCGTGGCATGATCGTCACGTGGACATTTGAAGAACTCCCCGAGGGCGGAGTCAAAGTGGAAATCATTCACGATCACGAACTCAAGTGGCCCCTGATCGGGCCTCTGGTTAACAAGTGGATTGTCAATGGCTTCTTTATACATCATATTGCCTCGCTCACCCTCGCGGGACTAAAGCGTAGAATGGAAAATCAATCAGCGTGAAAAATCGTGTAGTTATCACTGGCATCGGAGCTCTTACCTCGGTCGGATTCGGCCGCGAAGGGCTGTGGAATGGCATCAAAAAGGAAGTCTCCGGTATCGGCTTCATCACCCGCTTCAACCCCGATCACTACAACGCCAAGTGCGCTGGCGAGATCAACAATTACCACCCCTCCGACTACTTCCCCCCGCACCGCCTCAAGCGCCTCGACCGTTACAGCCAGTTCGCCCTCCTGCTGACCCAACAGGCCCTCGAAGACGGCAAACTCACGGTCGACCCCACCAAACCCTCTTTCCGCACCGGCATCTGCTTCGGTACCGCCCTCGGCGGCATCGCCGCGGCCGAAATCACCCACGAACGCTTCATCCGTGAAGGTTCCCGCGCCATCCCCCCAGCCCTCGCACTTCAAGTCTTCCGCGGATCGGGC